>NZ_JBSLYH010000015.1:0-151113 GCF_055793305.1 Calyptranema fuscum S582 | reverse complement strand
TATGAGGATCCTAAGGGTACAAGGTTCTCGGCGTGGCTGATATGAGCTATGAACTGTGGCGTGAGTGCCGCGCGGAGCCTGGTACTCACGCAAAAATCGTCATCTATCCAGTCGCGAAGTGCTATGGGGTGCTTGCCAACACGCAATGCAACAAACATTGCATTTCCTAGTTACACTTGTTACTCTAGCATTGGATTAGAGGTACTGCTTTGGGTTGGATAGTTTTTGCCTATTCATTGCCATCTAAATTGTCTTCCAGTCCCCGAGTTACCTTGTGGCGGCGGTTACGGCGAATTGGAGCGATCGCCATGAGTAGTGTGCAAATTTTGCCGGATCAAGACCACTGTCTTGAAGCGTTTCAGTGGTTGGCGCAAGAGGTGCGGCAAGCCAACGGAGAGGCACTGATTATGCGAGTCGATGGGTTTGAAGGCATGAGTGATCAAAGCATCGTCAAAAAGTTTCGTGAGGTTCGTCAAGAAGACTATGCTGCACTGGAGACGAAGGTAGTGGAATTAGAGAATGCTTTAACATCCCTTGATGGGATAGGTAATGCTGCCCCAATCCGTGAAGCCCTAGAGAAGCTATATAAACAACATGCTGACATTCAGCAGATCGATTTTTTTGATTGTCCTGAACAAGAAAAAATAGCAGTTCGACTCAAGCGCCTGACGAAAGTGCTTCTTCCCAGCATTCCTGTCGTCTCAGTTACCCCTAAAAACATCGAAGACTATCGTCATGCCCAGTGGGTTACGAGACCTCAACCTCATGTCGATCGCTTAGCATGCATTTGGTTCATTCGACGATTTATTAATCCCAGCGCCACAATCCGTTATGCCAGAACTGTTCATGACAATGAAGTGGCTTTTGATATGGATCAAGGTGAATTTCAACATCAAGGGAACTGGTGTACTTTCGAGGTCATGGTGCAATCGTTTGGGTTAGACGATACCGGATTGCAGACCATTAGCGAAATTGTCCACGAAATCGATCTGCGCGATGGCAGCTATCAGCATCCGCAAATTGCGGGTGTTGACACGTTATTACGAGGTTGGTTACTGGCTGGTTTTGCTAACACCGAACTGGAAACCCATGGCATTGCGTTATTTGAGGGGCTATATGCCGCTTCTTTGTAAACCGCTACTCACGCCACCAACTTTACCAGCATCCACAAAAAATCTTCTACCTAAAACACGGGAACGATGAACCCTACGCCTCTCGACACGGATCAACCCTCCTATTCTCTAAACCAACTAACGCAGTATTTTCTAAAACTAGGAACGTTAGGGTTTGGTGGACCGATCGCATTGATTGGCTATATGCATCGCGATCTGGTCGAAGAGCGCCAGTGGATCTCTGAAACGAGCTACCAGGAAGGATTAACGTTAGCTCAGGTGGCTCCTGGGCCCCTGGCAGCTCAATTGGCGTTTTACTTGGGCTACATTCACTACGGCGTTCTAGGATCGGCGTTAGTCGGCATCGCCTTTGTCTTGCCATCATTCGTGATGGTAGTTGCTCTGGGATGGGCATACACCCTCTATGGCGGTCTGAGTTGGATGCAGGCTGTGTTTTACGGAGTAGGCGCAGCAGTGATCGGCATTATTGCTTTGAGTGCTTACAAGCTAACCCGCAAAACCGTTGGCACAGACTGGTTGTTGTGGGCTATTTATCTGGTTAATGCAGCCGCAACGATTGTCACGGAGTCAGAAAGGGTAGAGCTGATTTTAGCAGCAGGGGTGCTGGTCTGGTTGATCAGGTTTCCACCTAAAAAATGGTTGAAATTCAATAGACTCAATGGTTTCATTGGCTTATCCCTGATTCCCCTACTCGCAACCGTTCCGACTGTCACGGTTGGGTTACTCGGACAGATTTTTCTGTTCTTCGCGACCGCAGGTTCATTCGTATTTGGAAGTGGTTTAGCCATCATCCCTTTTTTGTATGGCGGGGTAGTGAAGGACTTTCAATGGCTAGATGCTCAACAGTTTCTTGATGCAGTGGCAGTCGCCATGATTACGCCAGGGCCGGTTGTGATTACGACCGGATTTATTGGGTTCCTGGTAGCAGGATTTTCTGGGGCTTGTGTTGCGGCGATCGCCATGTTTATTCCCTGCTATCTGCTGACCATCATCCCGGCACCTTATTTTAAGAAGCATGGTAAAAATCCTGGGATCTCTGCGTTTGTCAAGGGTGTAACGGTTGCAGCAACCGGAGCGATCGCAGGAGCTGTTGTGGTGCTGGGACGACAATCTCTCCACGATATCCCCACACTGTTGATCGCGCTTATCACCCTGGCTGCGTTGTGGAAATTTGGCAAAAAGCTACCAGAGCCGCTGACTGTGCTGATCGGGGCTACTATTGGTTTAGTTTTATATCCACTGATGTATCCCTAAAATAGACCCTTATTTCCCATCGTTTAATCCAGCGATGAATTGGGTGTGAGAGCCGCGCGCCGCGCGGCTCTCACACCCAATTCATCGCCCACATCAACAGCGCCACCCATCTGACAAATCACTATTGTCGTTAAGTTGCGATCGCATCGTGAAGCATCAACCCGATCACATTGCCCAGATAGAGATTGAAACGATTCTCAATCGCTTTACCCATTTTGGGGTCGAGCTAGGCTTAGAACGCATTGAACGATTGCTAGACAATTTAGGCAATCCCCATCGCCAGGTGCCGATCTTGCATGTTGCCGGAAGTAATGGCAAGGGTTCGGTCTGTGCTTACTTATCCTCGATTTTGACCCAGGCAGGGTATCGCGTCGGACGTTATACCTCGCCGCATTTGATGGATTGGAGTGAACGAATTCATCTGAATGAACAGGCGATCGCTCCGGGTGAATTACTCGCCCTGTTACAAACCGTGATTGCTGCCATTCGCCCCGATCAGCCTTCTCCGACCCAGTTTGAAGTGATTACTGCCGTTGCCTGGTTATATTTTGCTCAGCAACAGGTTGATATTGCCGTGATCGAAGTCGGCTTGGGCGGACGCTTGGATGCTACCAATGTCTGCGATCGCCCGTTGGTCAGTGTGATTACCTCCCTTAGCCGCGAACATTGGCAACGCCTGGGTCCCACCCTGGCAGACATCAGCCGCGAGAAAGCTGGCATTCTCAAACCAGGCTGTCCTGCTGTCATTGCTCCTTTGCCCCCGGAAGCCGAACCTGTAATTCAGCAACGCATCAACGAGTTGGGCTGTCCCGTGATCTACGTCAAACCTGCCCTTGATTTGGGCAATGGTTGGGCGGAGTATCAGGCAGGAGAGGATGAAGCGCGGCAGAGAGTAGTAGAGCCGGAACCTGAAAAGAACAATCCCATCCGCCCTTCACCCCTTCACCTCTCCACTCCTTCAAACTTCAAGTACCCATTGCCATTGCTCGGCGCTCACCAACGGATTAACTCGGCATTGGCGATCGCCACAATTCAGATTCTCCAGGCAAACGGCTGGCAGATCAGCTCAGAAGCAATAGTAGCGGGCATGGCAAAAACCCATTGGCTGGGTCGAATGCAGTGGATGACGTGGGAAGGTCATGAGCTATTAATCGATGGGGCACACAACTCAGCAGGGGCAGCGATGTTGCGCGGTTATGTAGATCAAAGCGATCGCATCACTCGCCCCGTTAACTGGGTCATGGGCATGTTAGAAAACAAAGATCATGCAGAGGTGTTTCAAGCATTGCTGCGTCCCGGCGATCGCTTGTTTGTCGTTCCTGTCCCCGATCATCTGACTGCCGATCCCGCAGCCCTCACCCAACTGGCAGCTGAAATTTGCCCCACTCTCGCCCAGTGTCACCCTTGCGCCGACGTCTTTGCAGGCTTACGGCAAGCCTTTCAACACGCGACAGAGACAGAGCCTCCCGCCACGACAATACTATGCGGATCGTTATATCTACTGGGTTTCTTTTTAAAACAGGCAATCAGTCAGCCCTCATCAGCGGGCATAGAATAGGGAGGGGTAACACGGTTCAGTCGCGCCACGCATCTCATTTGAGTCGGAACTGAGAAATAAGGGACTCGCAATCCAATCAATTCTGGTTTTGGTGTGGCGCGGCGAAGCCGCGCCACACCAAAACCAGAATTTTGTAGACAGCAGGTCTCGTACGGATTTTGTTTGTAGCAAAACTCCGGTTCCTGAGTTAGATTCTCTTTAAAGTAAGGGAGCGATGTGCCGTCGAAGCCGTAACTACTGTTACAAATTCGAAATCTTACGGACATCGGATGGCATCTCTGTATATTTTGGTGGAACAACGCTTGGTGTGCGTCTGTCTCTATACCAAATTTGGCATCGTCATCTGTAAGCATCGCGTTCGTCTGACTTCGGGTTAACAGGTCAGGCGATCGCGATATTTTGAGGAGTGTAAAGAATCATGAAATCTATGCTGTTGTCTGGAAAGACAGCTTTTTCTCTATCCTTGCTGGCTGCTGTGGGTTGGTTAGCCGGTAGTGGCTTGCCTGCACGGGCTGAGACGGTTTCGGCTGCATCTTTAGCCAGCGAAGTCACCGAAACGCCCGTCGAGTTCACCACCAGCGAACTGTTATCCAGTGCTGACGTGCTTGACACTGACCTCATCCAACCCGCTGAGGGCAACCTGCCAATTCCTCAGGATGACCCAGTGGTTTCCTCCGCAGAGGTTGATCCGGTTGCCTTGCCCGATTCTCCTAACCCATCCGCAGTAGAGTCTGAAACAAGCATTGGCAGTGTTGCTGATGCTTCTTTTTTGGGTTCTGAGCCAATGACAGCCGATCCGGCTGAGGTGCAATTTGCCGATACAACTTCGCCTCGGTCTACTGCCAACGTTTTAGAAGCGTTACAAACAGAGGGACAGTTGAGTCGTCGCGCCCCAACAGCGGCACACCCCAGCATGGCGCAGTTGACATCGGTTTCACAACTTTCTGACGTACAACCCACAGACTGGGCATTTCAAGCCCTTCAGTCATTGGTCGAACGCTATGGCTGCATTGCGGGTTATCCCGATGGCACCTTTAGAGGCGATCGCTCTCTCACCCGTTATGAATTTGCGGCTGGCTTAAATGCCTGCATGGATCGAATCAACGAGCTGATCACAACCACGGTGACTGATACCGTAACTCAGGCAGATTTAGATACCCTACAACGACTGCAAGAAGAGTTTGCCGCTGAACTGGCAACTCTGCGGGGTCGGGTAGATGCCCTGGAAGCACGGGTGTCTGAGGTCGAAGCCAATCAATTTTCCACGACGACCAAGTTGTTTGGTCAGGTGGTGGTTGGGCTTCAAGATCGCAACGACAACACGTTTGAGTTTTTCCGTGACGAATTTGAAGACGACGCCAGTGCAAACGTCATTACCAACGTTCAGCTCAACTTAATCACACAATTCGGTCCTCGCAGCATCCTGCTCACCGGCTTACAAGCCGGATCGGGAAGCACGGCAACGGGTAGACCAGCGCTGACTAACTTTGTCGGGCTGGGTTACGAAGGTGACACCGAAAATGATTTTCAGATCAGCGACCTGACATTCCGACAATTGGTTACAGATGACCTGGCGGTGATTATCGGTGCCGTTGGGGTTAGCCCTGTGAACGTCTTCCGGGGTGCCAATCGCGTCGAAAGTGCAGGCTTTGGTCCACTATCTCGGTTTGCTCAGCGCAACCCCATTATTAGCATTGGCGGTGGCAATGGCGGCGTGGGGATTGACTGGCAAATTGCTTCGCGTCTGAGCTTCCAAGGGGTTTACTCAGTGAGTCTGCCCGGAAACCCAATTGATGGGGGCATCTTTGGTGGAGAAAACGGTTCGACGGCGATCGGCGGGCAACTCGTGGTTTCTCCGACCAATAGCGTGGACATTGCCTTTCAATATGTCAACTCTTACTCTCCCTTTGGCGCACTGGGGGCTGGAGTTGGCGATGACCAGTTGGCAGTGATCGACGGCTCCACGTCTAGAGCACCGATGCAGACCCATGCTTTTGGCTCCAGTTTAGAATGGCGCGTCACCTCTGGTTTAACGCTGGGTGGCTGGTTTGGCTATACCACATCTGATCTGTTGGGCGAGTCGGGTTCCGTAGAAACCATCAACTGGATGACGTATCTCAACTTCCCCGACCTGTTCGGTGAAGGCAACCTGGCAGGGCTATATTTTGGGCAGCCGACCCGCATTGTCAATAGCGATCTGCCGGATGGACGCAATATTCCATCGCTGGTCAACGAGGGCAGTCTCACAGGAGATGGTGGACAACCCTCCACAGCCTTGCATTTGGAAGGGTTCTATCGCCTGCAAATCATGGATAACCTGTACATTACGCCCGGTGTCATCGCCATCTTTAATCCCGGTCACAATTCCGACAATGACACCATCGTCATTGGTTCAATCCGAACCACCTTTACTTTCTAAGGATCACAAATTCAATAAAACCCACACGTTTATCTTTGGAGGCGCGGCGTCGCCGCGCCTCCAAAAATAAACCCTCGGTTTTATCAACTCCACGATCTCAAGAATCGTGGATGGATTGCAGGATAGGGGATTTAAAAAACCCAATCCTTTTTGAGAGAGCGATCGCTCCGCGATCGCCGAATTGCAAGAGGGGGTGAAGGGGGCGCTGCCCCCTTCGTGGGAGTTTTTACCCCCATACCCCCTCTATCCGTAAAAGGCTGAAGTTGCCAAGGGTCATATCTGCCCCGTTTGAATCCTTATCTGGCGATCGCATCTTTCGGTGTCAGTTTTTAAGAAGTTTTAGGGAATCCTTTTGCTACTCAGTAATGTGATTATGAAGTTCACTTTTTTCTTGAAAAGAGTAGGAACTTTTACAAATCTCCCGACTTCTACAGTTCAAATGCATTGATTAGAGCCAGTGCTGACCTCGGTCAAACGTGTAACTTACGATTCACTGATGCTCAGTACAGCCCAACCGATCGCACGAAGCAAACAATCCCCTCCCCATCAACCACTGGCAGGAAGGAAATGCAGGGATTTTATCTTTGCTGGAAGGCAATCTTCCGAATCCCTAATTGCCAGAAAGCGGTTGAACCATCAGGACACTGAAAGATAACTGTGGATTTCCATATCATTGCTTTCGGCGATCGCCAGGGATGCTCAGGGTGATTTTGAAACTTTCTGCTTTGTCAAGCTCAAAACGTGAGTCACCCCATCTTTTCCGTATTCATCAACTTCATCCATTTCGTTCTTCATTCACCCTTAGAGGAACCCTCCTATGGTTAGTCGAACAACAAGATTTGTAATTGGTTTGGGTTTATTGGCTGGAAGTCTGGCGATCGCCCCCAGCGCTCGCGCTCAGCTACAGGTAACAGGCGGTAACACAACCGGACAGGCAGCTTTCTTCGTCCCCACCTTGACCCCCCAAGGCAATGTGAGGCTGTTCGACGTGGGCATCAACACCCTCAGAGTGGAAACACCCAATGGAGTCACCACAACCTCTGTTTTCACCCCCAGTGCTGCCAGTTTCTCGGATGCCGATAACAGTGGCACCCCCAACACAGGTGATACAGGAACATTGCAAGGTTCTCTCGCAGGCATTGCCTTTACGTCATCAGGTTCACCAGTAGCCTTTTCGGGTAGACCAACCCTGCTCAACTTCACCCTCAATAGCTTCACCAATAATCTCGGCACGGTAGAAGGCACCCTCCTCCGCCCCGAAGTGCCAGGAACCGCCTCTCTGGTGTTTTTACCGGGTGTAGACAGCGAAACCTTAACCCTTGATTCCAGTGGGTTTGTCGGTGACGGTGGGCAACTCCAACTGGGCAGCTTCTCCGCTGCACTAGACGACGGTGTGATCGCACTGCCCTCTGACTACGGCTTCCGCGATAGTGGTCCTGCGGTTCCTCTACCGTTTACCTCGTTCGTCCGCCGGATTCGCTACGACTTCCGTGGAGAAGATGTGGTAGCAGGGATTGGCAGCGACTTTGATGTCAGCGACAATACCATCCGCTTTGTTGGAACTGCTAATGAAAAGTTCAAGATTCAAAGCGTTGGCACCAGCGGTGAGCAAGAATTCAAGATCGAAGGCGAAATTGGTGCGGTTGATGTCACCATCAATGGACCCTTTGAAGAAGTCGATCAGGAAAACCTCATCGATAGCCTTGCACCTTTAGATGAATACAAAATTGAAGGCGAAGCCACTGGGCTATTCTCCTTCTACAACGCCGGAACCTATGGCTTTAGCAGCCTGTTTGGTTCAGATACCAAATTCGACTTCCGCCAAGACGATGCTCGTTTAGACGGTCGCACCGAGGGAAATACCTCTTTTTACGCCACGGTTGGTCTGTCTGATGATGTCACGTTTGATGACTTCGACAGCTTCAACTTCTCCAGCACTCAGTTCACCATCATTAACACCAGCTCGGCAGTCAACTTTAGTTGCACACTGTGCGGCAGCACCTTGGTGATTGGTCGTCCGATTGTGATTGCGAATGTGCCAGTGACGGTCGGTAGACCCGTCAGAATTGAGCTTGACGATGATGGCAATGTTCGGGGTGGAAACAACGGCAACGGCAATGGCGGCGGACGTTCCAACCGTTCCAACACCTTTAATGCGATCTCGTTGTTTAGCTTTAACTCTGTTAGCTCTGTCAACACTGATCTGTTTACGCTGGTTGGGTCTTCCAACACGGCGTTATTCCAATACGGCTATCTGGTTGGCTATCGCTACAGGGTGTTGAGAGAAGAGTCCTATCGAGGACAGACATTTGTCAACGTCCTGGATGATGATGGCGAGCGCTACTATGTCGTCACGCAGGGTCACGGCAGAGGTCGGGGTCGGGGTCAGCAAGTGGTAGTGGCTTACAGCCAGGTTGGTCCAGCTTGCCGAATTTTCCCTGGTCTAGTAGGGCTGAGAGAAATTTCGGAGGACGAATTAGACGATCTTGATTTTGGCGATGATATCGGATTAGATGATGGCAGCACCGACGACGATACCAGCACCGATGACGATAGCTTGATCGATGATGGTACCGATGACGATGACACCACCATTGATGACGACACCACCATTGATGATGACACCACCGTTGACGATGACACTACCATCGACGATGACACCACCATTGATGATGACACCACCATCGACGATGACACTACTATCGACGATGACACCACCGTTGATGACGGTACTACAGTAGACGATGACACCACCGTTGATGATGACACCAGCGTTGACGATGACACCACCGTTGATGACGGTACTACAGTAGACGATGACACCACCGTTGATGATGGCACCACTGTTGACGATGACACCACCGTTGATGATGGCACCAGCGTTGACGATGACACCACCGGCACGGACGATGGCATCGAAGGACTCCAAGAACTGTAAGTAAGGCGCTTTGCCCTAATTCGCTTCCTTATTGCATGGGCATCTCGTCTACCGTGATATCGATGCAATAAGGTTGCTTACAGCCCACCATTGTTAATTTTAGTTATACATTTGCCTGTGAAACCAAAGGTTTCACAGGCAAATTTTTATACCAATCTTTTATGAAGTTGCGCCAAACTAGAACCCCCTGTGGTTCCTCTTGCCAAGGGGGACGACGACAGTCGGGGGGTTGAATAAGACGCAGCTTCACATTAAATCGGTATCAGTACTGGATTACGGTACTTAACAAACTTGCACACCGCTATATGGTTCTACGCAATCTAGTTAGGACATCAAGGTGGGGTGGGGGCGGTGCCCCCACGCAGGGGTTCCACCCCTGCACCCCGTCCTAACCCTAATGCGTACCGCTATAGATGATCATGGGATGTTAAGAAAATTGAGTAATCCTAAACCTTAGTTACAAGATAGTCATTCCGATCCAATGCTAAGAACAGGGAATGGTAGCTTGAGGGTTATCAATTTAGATACCCAGATATCATCAAGCTACAGCATATGTATAACGACAAATCCAAGAAAGATTGGGTCAGTGCAGCTGTGATTGCGGCACTCGGAGCCGGTGTAGTGACGTCCTTTGCTATTAGTCAAGGGCAACATCCATTAATTGCCATTGGGATCACGGCATTCGCGACAGCGGCAGCTTTAATTGTGGATCAATTCCTGTAAATAAATGCCTGAACCAATCAATGATCTAGTTATTAGAAAAAACGCGCCTTCGGCGCGTTTTTTCTAATAACTGTCAGGGACTATCGTTGCTGATTTGCAGTTTAGACTAGAACCACTCGGCATGGGCAAATTCGCCTCTGGGCTTGTCTACCCGCTCGTAGGTGTGGGCACCAAAGTAATCGCGTTGTGCCTGGGTGAGATTTTGCGGTAGGCGATCGCGACGGTAGCTATCAAAGTAGTCCAACGACGCACTGAAAGCAGGTACAGGAATACCCAATTTAGCAGCCGTACACAGCACTTCCCGCCAGGCACCCTGGCGATCGAGGATGGTTTGTTTGAATTCGGGAGCCAGCAACAAGTTAGGTAGGGCTGGATTTTCATCAAAGGCTTGTTTGATTTTGCCTAAGAACCGTGCCCGGATGATGCAACCGCCTTTCCAGATGCGAGCGCATTCGCCCAAATCGACCCCGGAGTTAAATAATTCCTTAGAGGCTTTGCCAATCAACGCCATACCTTGCGCATAGGAGCAAATCTTAGAACAGTACAGCGCATCTCGCACCATGTTAATGAACGTAGCGGCATCGCCATCATATTTGCCCGAGGGGCCCGTCAACACATGAGAAGCGGCAACCCGTTCTTCTTTGATCGACGACATGATTCGGGCATTGACTGCCGCAATAATCGTGGGGATGCTCACACCCAGATCTAACGCCGTTTCTACCGTCCAGCGGCCGGTACCTTTTTGCCCCGCTGCATCCAAAATTACATCCACCAGGGGCAGATTGGTTTCACTGTCCATCTTGGTGAAGATGTTAGCAGTGATATCAATCAAAAAAGAGTCGAGTTCATCGGTTGTATTCCACTCAGAAAACACGGCGTGGAGCTGGTTGTGGTCGAGTCCCAACGCATTCTTGAGCAGATCATAGGCTTCCGCAATTAGCTGCATGTCGCCATACTCAATGCCATTGTGAACCATTTTGACGTAGTGCCCAGAGCCACCGGGACCGATGTAGGTGACACAGGGGCCATCATCGACCTGTGCTGCAATTTTGGTGACAATGGGTTCGATTTCCTTGTAGCCTGCTTCGGTTCCCCCCGGCATCAAGCTGGGACCATTCAGGGCACCTTCTTCGCCCCCACTGACACCCATGCCCATAAACCGTAGCCCGGTCGATTCTAAATCTTGCACTCGGCGTTCGGTGTCGGTGTAGAGCGAGTTGCCGCCATCAATGATCATGTCATCCGGATCAAGTAACGGTCGGAGTTGATCGATGACTGCATCGACGGGTGCGCCCGCTTTGACCATAATCATGATTTTGCGGGGACGGTCTAGCGACTGGACAAATTCTTCTAGCGAATACGCAGGTTTAACATTTTTGCCTTGGGCGCGGGTTTGGATGAATTTTTCTGTAACTGAAGCGGTGCGGTTATAAACAGCGATAGGGAAACCATTGCGCTCAACATTGAGTGCCAGGTTTTCACCCATAACTGCCAGACCGATGAGACCAAAGCTCTGTGCCATAAAACTATGCCTGCTCTTGCTTAACTGCTGGGTAACGCGATTGCCGTTGATTTGGGGATATGCACTTACGGATATGCACTTACCAGGTTAGATAACTTTTTCGCTGAGGGGGGTAGCCCAAAGATTTTCTTTAGGACTTTGTCAGGGGATCAGTAAGGGATTTCCGTTTATTGCGAGTCCCTTACAGGTAAACTCCAACTCCTTGCCCCCAATCGCGCCCTCTCCATAACCGTTCCAAAGCACTATAAAATACTGAGGTAAGTATTTATAGCTATGGCTGTTGGCTAAATATGGCGACTGATCAGAATTCTGGTTCACAGAGCACGTTGGGTGCAGATGCGATAGATGTTGCGATCGCCCAGGGGATTGATTTTGACAACACTCCTATCCCACAAGAAAAACTTGACCTGTATCACAGCGTGATGGCGTTAGAAGCAGGTCGGCAGCGCAGTGGCGTGTCGAATACCATGCGATCGCGGATTGTCCGCATTGGGGCAAAACATATTCCTCAGGCAGACCTTGACCAAAAGCTAACAGCGGCTGGCTTTGCGCCTTTAAAGGAAAAAGAGATCGCGTTTTACTATGGCGGTAAGTAGGGAATAGAACCTCGTTTGGTTGCCCTTCGACTCCGCTCAGGGCACAGGCTGGTTGAGCGGGGATTTTACCTCCGTCAGTTGTCCTTCGACTCCGCTCAAGGCGCGGGCTGGTTGAGCGGGGATTTTACCTCCGTCAGTTGTCCTTCGACTCCGCTCAGGGCGCGGGCTGGTTGAGCGGAGTCGAAACCAGCGAGAAATTGGTCACCCCACAAATTTCACCTGCCGACCCAGCGCTGAAGTCAGGAATACCTGGGGTAGACGCAGCAATGCGGTCCTGGAGGGTAGGATAAATATAGAGCCAGGGATTTCAGGTTGATCCAATTGCTGACCCAGACCTGCCCGACTCTTTGGCTTCGCTCTCCACGCGCCTTGCTCCCTACCGTTGATGTTATTTAAGAAATGCCTGATTTAACCCCTATATTTGAGTTTTCTCGGTCTCATTGCGTCGCCATTTGTGCCGTTTTAGTCCCCGCGAACCTGATGGCAACGTTACAAACCTTAATCATGGTCGGGGTGCATCGTCCGGCTTCTCAAGTGCAACTGATGGTTTGGGTCTCTAGCTTTTACGCAGGACTGATGATCGCCCATGTGGGCACCTGGCTGATGATCGGGGTAGTCATGCTACCGACTTATATATTGCTGGGGTTGGGCACGACCTGTTTATTCGTCAATATCTGGGCGATCGCTCAAACTGACCAGGTAGAATATTGGCTGAATCGCCTTAAAACCGTTTTATCAACCTACCGTTTCAGGTTGGGCTAAAGCGGAATCTAAGGTTGCCAGGGTGTCTAAACCGCATCACTGAACCGCGATCGCGTCAGGGCGACTGCACTCGATGTAAAGAGAATTCAGATTCTAACGTCGGCAGCTCGATCGGCGCTTGAGCCAGCCTCTCTAAGTCTGCAATTTTGTGCCGCATCCGCTCAACCCGCTCATTTAAGGTTGCCTGTATCCCCTCTGTCCCGGTGGCAATGCACGCTTGACAAACCTCTCCCCAGACGACATCGTGTTCATCACAGAGAACTGCCAACAGCAGTTGGTTTTGGCTCCCCCGGATGGGGAATGAACGGCGATCGCAAATGGTGCAAAAAACAGGCGCATTTCCGATATAGGCACTTTGCTGCCAAACAATTTTCATGGCAATCCCTCTCAGCGCTTCGTGTTCATTCTGTTCTAGTGTTGCAAACACCAAATTTTGCAACATGGGGGTTGGGGGCGAAGCCCTCAAGAAGGGGTGGAACCCCTTCACCCCTTACAAAACTTTCGTTTTGCTGTACTAGCAACCCTTAAGATGCGGGGAATCTCTGCACCCCATCCTCATCAGCCCTGCGATCGCTTCTGATAGACAATCTTACGAAATCTTAAGCCAAAGCCTGACCAATGATCGTCATCAATTTAGCCATACTGGATTGAGGAGTACTACATTTGAAGGTACATCAACCAAGTCCTATGTTGCCGTAGGCAGCAAATTCTTACACAAACGGCATCTACCTAAAGGATCGTGATTTTAGTCAGGGCGAAGGTTTATTTTTGAGAACGTGGCAATGCTGTGTTTTAAGAAGGCGGAGGTCAGAGCCAGGTGGGGTTATAAGTTCTGTTGAAATACGATCTGAATTTTCTTTAACATTAAAGAATAAAGAAGTAGAGTGTTACCCTTTCCCGTCTTTCAGTACAAACCGGCTAAGTATTAAGTTCTAACCATTCAGAAATTTCATTAATCAGGGCTACCTCAACCGTTATTTTGCTATCTTGGCGCGATGGTATGGCGATCGCGTTCCATGCCAATCCAATCAGCAAATACTACTGAGTTTGGGGCAAATTGTCATCTTCTTGCGCGCAGAGAACCCCCAAATCGGTCAACATTGATCCCTTCAACTCCTAAGGATCGTGGATTGAATACAACCGAATTCTTTTTGAGAGAGTCACAGCGGAGCCGTCACTCTCTCGAAAAGACTTACAGGTTCATTCAGCTGTAATCCTCATCTTTGATACAGACCATTTAGGATACTTCCATACAAACCCATCAGATATATCGATCTCGAAGGTTGCTGTGAAAAATCTTCAGTTCCTGGAAAATCTATTTGACCAACATCAGCACGTCCAAAATCAGCTTCAGGCGTTTTTCCAACTGCCCCCAGAGTTATTGTGTGTCTTACAACCCGATGGCATCTTCCGGCTGCTGAGTCCGACATGGGAAACGGTAATGGGCTGGGATGTCAATCTACTGCGAGGGCAAAATTGGTTGCCCTGGGTGCATGAAGAGGATTGGCAAATCAGCCAACATGCGTTGCAATCATTAATCGCTCAAGGTCAGGGAGCTACGGGCACCCTCGAAAATCGGATACACTCTAGCAGCGGCGATCGCACATTGACCTGGTTGCTAAACGTAGGAGACGACGGGCTGATCTATGCGTCTGCGACGCTCCAACCTGAGCAGGTGAGGCAAGCATCACAAACGGTGCAAGCGGCGATTCATGCGAGTGAAGAGAAGTTTCGCCAACTGACCGAAAACAGCCGAGAAGTCTTTTTCATCTACCCACCCGATTATGGCTATCTCATTTACGTTAGCCCTGCTTACGAGAAGGTTTGGGGCCGAACCTGTGCAAGCCTGTACGACCATCCAACCTCCTGGCTGGATGGGGTGCATCCTGATGACTATAACCAGGTTGTCGAGGGTTTGCGCCAGCAAGCCCTCGGTCAAGAATTTGATTGCGAATATCGCATTATTCGCCCCGATGGAGTAGTGCGATGGGTATCTGCCCGAACATTTCTGATTTATAACCCACAGGGTCAAATTTACCGAATTGCCGGAACCGCTGAAGATATTAGCGATCGCAAGCAAGTTGAAGCAGCGCTCAAGCAACAAACCGAGCGAGAACGGTTAGTCATGACCATTTCTCAACGGATTCGGCAATCGCTCAATTTAGACGAAATTTTAGAGACAACCGTCAACCAGGTTCGCCAACTGCTTCAGGTCGATCGGGTGGTGATCTATCGATTTAACCCCGACTGGAGTGGCGAGGTTATTGCCGAATCGGTCAGTGCCGCAGAATTTGAACTGTTGCATGTCACGATCAATGACCCCTGTTTCAAAAGTCAGTGGCATCTTCCCTATCTGCAAGGTCGCATCAGTGCCATCGAAGACATTCACCAGAGCCACATTCAAAAATGCCATGCGGCTTTGCTGATGCAGTTTCAGGTGCGAGCCAATTTGGTAGTCCCGATTTTGCAAGGCGATTTTCTCTGGGGCTTGTTGATTGCCCATCATTGCTCGGCACCTCGACCGTGGCAA
Organism: Calyptranema fuscum S582; assembly: GCF_055793305.1. NCBI lineage: Bacteria > Bacillati > Cyanobacteriota > Cyanophyceae > Oculatellales > Oculatellaceae > Calyptranema > Calyptranema fuscum. The sequence continues at coordinate 135,678 of NZ_JBSLYH010000015.1, read as the reverse complement.
GAGTGGGAAACCTCTCTACTCCAGCAATTAGCCAACCAGTTGGCGATCGCCTTACAACAGTCAGGGTTATATCAACAGGTGCAATTGCTCAATGCCACCCTGGAGTCTCAGGTACACGAGCGCACAGCCCAACTTCAGAAAACCCTCGAATTTGAAGCCTTACTCAAACGCATTACCGATAAAGTGCGGGATTCGCTGGACGAACAGCAAATTTTAACCACCGTTGTACATGAATTGTCTACAGGGTTGGATACGTACAGTTGTGATACCGGACTGTATGACCTGGAGCAGGGAATTTCCAACATCATCCATGAATATGTGCGAGATGATTTTCCCCCCGTTGAAGGCGGCACTGTGCAATTTTGCGACTATCCCGACCTCTATCGACAGCTATTGCGAGGTGAAAGTTTGCACTTTTGTTGGATCTATCCCCTGACCAGCGATGTCCGCAAAATTGCCAGCCAATTCACGGTCTTAGTGCAGCCGTTGATCGATGATCAGGGGGTGATTGGCGATCTGTGGCTCTATAAAGCAGGGGTCAGTGGATTTGACAGTTTAGAAATTCGGTTGTTGCGCCAGGTGGCAAACCAATGTGCGATCGCCATTCGACAAGCACGGCTCTACCAGGCGGCGCAAACACAAGTAGAAGAATTGGAGCGGCTGAATAAACTCAAAGATGATTTTCTGAATACGGTTTCCCATGAGCTGCGATCGCCGATGTCTAACATCAAACTGGCAACCGATATTTTGGAAATTTTGTTGACCCAGGCCGGGGTGATCAGCACCGACGATAGCCCCATCAATCGCTACTTTCAAATTCTGCAAGACGAATGCCAGCGAGAAACCCGATTGATCAATGACTTACTTGATCTGGCACGGTTAGATGCCGACACAGAACCCATCTTGTTGTCTACGATTGAGCCGAAGATGTGGATTTCTCATATCGCTGAAATTTTTATGGAACGAACGCGGAGCCAAAATCAACATCTCCAGATCAATATTGCCGATGCCCTACCGATGCTCACGACCGATCTATCCGACCTGGATCGCATCTTAACGGAATTGCTTCACAATGCCTGCAAATACACCCCCGCAGGCGAAAAAATTATCCTCTCCGCTCACCTCTCCTCCCACCGTTCCAATCCTTCTGCCATCACATCTACAGCCCCAAACTCAGCCCCATCCGATCTAGAGCGCACCCGGATGCCTCCCTGGTGTCATCAGCACGAGTTTCCTTTCTATCTCTATGCCAACGATTCTCAGATGGCTGCGCCTGTCTGTCCGCCGTCACCGATGTTACAAATTTGCGTGACCAATACAGGGGTAGAGATTCCAGAAAATGAACGCGATCGCATTTTTGAAAAGTTTTATCGCATTCCCAATAACGACCCCTGGCGGCATGGTGGCACTGGTCTGGGGCTGGCATTGGTGAAAAAGTTGGTCAAACGGTTAGCCGGGACGATCGCCCTCGACAGCATGACCGGACAAACTAGCTTTCAAATTTTTCTGCCGCTTACCCTGACTGCCCCTAACTCAACCGCAGCCAATGAGCCGATTTCTGCACCGCTCTCATCTGAGTCTGTTTATCAGGATTAAGTCTCCATTCCAATGCCAGCAATGCCCCATTCATTGCCAGTGCCAGAACCGAAACAGCGATCGCCCCTGCCCAGATCTTGTCATATCGTCCGGTCTGAGCAATGCCATCAAACAAGAGTGTGCCTAAACCCCCTGCGCCAAACTTTGCCCCGATCGTGGCGATCGCGATCGCCACGATCGCTGACAATCGCAACCCTGCTAAGAAAATTGGCACGATCAAAGGCACCTGAATCTGCCACCAGCGTTGCCACCCATTCATCCCCATGCCTTTGGCAGCTTCTAAAATGGCAGGTTTAATCGACTGCAACCCCACCACCAAACTCCGCACCAAAATCACCTGGGTATATAGCACCATGGCTATGATGACCGACCAGGCATTTAAACCCAAAATCGGCACCAGCAAAATAATTAATGCCAGACTGGGTATGGTGTAGAGAATGCCTAACGTACTCAGCACAGGGACACTGAGCCACGGAAATCGCGTGATCAATAACGCTAAGGGCACCGCCAGCAAAACGGCGATCGCTAACGTCGAGAGCGTCATTTGCAAATGCTCTAAAACCAGCATCCAGACAGCGATCGGGTGTTGGAAAATATAGGTCATCAAACTAGTCCTGAATAGGCTGATTTTTTTGGAACGGCTCACTCCGTGAGCCGCTCCAAAACGATCAGCTCAGTTACATTCTGTTTACGCTAGCAGTTTACGCCAGCAACATTGCCTACTAACTCCGCTGCAAGTTCAAGGTATATTTATTACCGTCTTGATAGGTATAGACGTAGATGAAATAGTTCCCGGCTACCAAAGTCTCTGAAATCGGACTGCTGGAAGTTGGAGAACCTGACCCAGTGTCAACACTTTCGCCACTATCAATCAATCCATTGTTATTGGAATCGTAGTACAGTGTCGCATACGCTGTACCAGAGGCACCAATAATACTGGCACTAAAGTTAGCACCTGCAGCCAGACTGAACTTGTAATAATCAACTTCATCCAGGTCGCCGACATATTCTTGCGCCGAGAAAGTCGTCGGCAATGCACCAATGTTGTAAGGACTGGTTGCTGATCCTGGATCGGTTGCTAGAGTCCCCGCATTCGCAATGGCGTTGAGCGAGAACGTGTACTTGTTAGAGTCTCCACTGGTGGTGACTTCAACAAAATAGGTTCCTTTCGGCATCGTCTGAGAAACGGGGGCGCTGGAGGTTGGAGAGCCAGACCCATAATCAAAATATTCTCCACTTTCCACCAACCCATTGTTGTTGGCATCGTAGTAGAAGTACATATAGGTCGTGGAATCTGACGCCACCATGCTGGCACTGACATCGCTGATTTGATTCAGCGTGAATTTGTAATAATCAACCTTATCCAGCTCGCCCACATAGTCTTTGGCAACAAAATTAGAGGTTGACGGAATGGTGTAAGGACTGGTTGCCGAGCCCGGATCGGTCGGTAGAGTGCCTGCATTGGCAGTGGTGCTGAGATTTAAATTGTATTTGACCGCATCAGAGTAAGTATAGACAGCCAGAAAGTAATTCCCCTTCGGCAATATCCGCGATATAGGATCGCTAGAGCTGGGCGAACCTGAGCCACTTTCAACGTCTTCTCCGCTGTCCACCAAGCCGTTGCCATTGGCATCGTAGTAGAGGGTCATGTAAGCAGACGAGGGTGAGCCTGTGATGCTGGCGTCAAAGTTGCTGATCTGGTTGAGCGAAAACTTGAAGTAATCCACCTCGTCCAGATCGCCCACATAATCTTTGGCATTAAAGCTAGACAGTGCGCCAATGTTATAGGCAGTTGTTGCTTCTCCCGGATCAGTTGTCAAGGTACCAGCGTTGGCAGTCGCCGTCAAACTCAATGTGTAATTAGTTGCTCCAGAATAGCTCGGCTTCACTTCTACAAAATATGTACCTTTGGGCAAAACCAGTGAAACCGGAGAGCTAGAAGAGGACGACGACCCATAGCCACTTTCAAAATATTCGCTGCTCTCGATCAAACCATTGTTGTTGGCATCGTAGTAAAGGTAGATGTAAGCGGTTGAGGAAGACCCCACAATGCTGCCGCTGAAGTTGCTGATCTGATTCAGCGTGAATTTGTAGTAATCGACCTCATCGGTGTCTCCAATCGAATCTTTTTTCGTATAACTCGATAGCACCCCGATATCGGTGGCATTGGGGGTCGTATCATCGGGTGGTAACACCGCAGAAGCCGTCAACTGATACTTGGTATTGCCGCTGATTCTACGGATACGGACATAGTAAGTTCCTTCATCCAGTATCCGCTTAATAATTTCCGATTTGGTGCCCCCTTTGCGCGAGGCTTTCAGGATACGACCTTTGCTATTGAGCAGTTCAAGATTGGCATTAGCAGTGAGATTTTTGAGGTTAAACGAACAACTCCTGCGACCTGTCAACGTGAATTTGAAAATGTCGATTTTGTCGGATTGCCCAACAAAACCCGATCGCTTTTTGGTCCCCGTCAATTTGCCAAGGCTACGAGCACCGCCAAGTGTATTGTCTGACATGCAAAGGCATCTCCCAGATAAATTTATGCGTAAAACATCATAACCAATCCAGGAATATACGCAAAATTACTGTAAAGATTGTGTGAATAATGCCTCTAAGTTAAATTTTTCTCTGGATTGCACGTATTTACACGTAGGATTGTGGATTCATAAAATCTAATTCTGACACCGCTCAATCCAGCCATGAGATGACGCTTTCCTTATTCGCTTGGGGGCGTCAAATAAACGATCATCTCATTCACAGTAGGCTTCAAAGCCTGCAAATGAGGATCATCTGATAAATACAACGTTTCTCCGATCACCGCTGCGTAATCTTCAGCATATTGTTCAGCCGCTCCGGGTTCTGGTTGCATCCGCAATACTAATAAACCGTCGTATTGCTTGAGTGATGTAGTATCTAGCTGAACTGTGCCACCATAATCCCAGCCAAACCCATATAACCGAAAGTCTCCAATCTTCTCTTGCAGCGTTGCCAAAGAGGTTCCGGTACCAATGCCTTCAGGGGTTTTCCAGGCAGACCCAATATCTCGAATTGCCGTCAGTTTAGTACGAGTTGTATCTGTCCAGACGACACTGAACGATTTGTCTACGCCTAGATTAATTCGCGTTCCTGGTTCAGAAAACCCTTCGCCCACCGGCATATCTTCATCCTTTAGACGCTCTTCACCAAACAACTTGGCTAGATCTTGGCGCGTCATGTTGGGCGTAACAGGACCAAACCGCTCCCCCGGAATCACTACCATATCGGAAGGTTCATCGGGATTGGGCGATGTTGTTGTGCCGGACGTTAAGGTAGGTGAGGTCGCCGTTGCGTCAGGTGCACTGGATATAGTCGCTGTAGGCGACCCTGTTTCTTCTGTAGAGTTGGGTAAAGAGGTACTGCATCCTGCCATGAGTAACAGCGTGGCTGTTAGCAAAATGGGCATGGATTTGGGACGCGAGAGGTTCATGACAAATACCTGTAGATCTATGCCAAGACGAAGATGGTTGCCAGGATTTCAGTCTTGCTTCATTTTCAGCCTAGCGATTGTTCAAGAGAACGGCACAGATCGGTGTGCCACTCCTATCCCCATCCTGTAGATCCGAAACCTGGCAGCTCTGTGTAAACCCTTGCCGCAAATTATTTAAAACGCTTTGTATTAGAAGTAGTAGTCCTAACGAGTTTTGTTGTGCCGTGGGTTTCGCCCGCACATCAGTACGTCTAAGGATCGTGCATTTAATCAAGCCCGCATCTTGTCGATAGCCCGACGGCTGCGCTGTCAGGCTTTCCGCAAGAATTACAGGTTAATTCATTTGTAGCCCTCAATATTGCTAAATGCCATCTGCCCTATGGAATGTGTTAGAGCAAAACGTTCAGGTGCATCAAACGTTTGGTTAGTTTGGGTGAAGCTGTCTTTAGTTTTACTGGTCTGTATTTCCAGTCTGGTGGTGTGGGTTTATCCTGCACAGGCTCAAGCAACCTGGCTGCCAACCACGTTTAATCTTAACCAGCGCATCTATATAGATACCCGGCTAAGCAGCAATCCGACTTATCCAGTGCAGTTTCAAACGCTGAACCAGCAACTCCAACAGGCTGAAACTGTTCACCAATTGAAAATTTATGTGGTCGCGGCACAGCAAGGAACAGAGACTCTTGCACCAGATACCAACTGGGCAGTGATAAAACTGGATGATTTAATTGCCCGTTGGCAAAGTCATCCTAATTTCCCTAAAGACAATTATTTGGTGATCGTTTGGGTGCGTCGCACTGACGATGTCAACAAAGGTTGGGTGGCGGCGAATGGGGGTAATCGACTGCAAACGTGGGGGTTAACCGGACAGCGTTTTTCAGATCCAAACGGGCCTGTAATTTCGGCGTTGCGGCAACATATGCCAACCGATCCAGAAGGGGCGATCGCCGCAATTGTAAACAACGTCAATCAGGAAATCAGTCAATATCAACAACGGCAACCGCAAGCCGCACCACCGGCTCCTTTACCCACGCCAACGGTACAATCAGTTCCTGTACCCACACAACAAGCCGCACCACCAGTTCCTGTACCCACGCCAACGACACCACCGACTCCTGTACCTACGCGACGAGCCGTTTCACCGCAACAGCAACCCAAGGAACTTCGCGATAAAGTATTGACCTATGCGCCTCCCGGATTGATGGGATTGGGTGCCCTGGGCAGTATCAGTTGGATAACCTGGAACTTCCGTCGCCGTCGTCGGGCAGCCCTCAGCTTAATTCAGCAATGGCAGGAACGACTCAACCACGCCAACGAGTTGTATCTCAAGCTGTATAACGATTATTTTGAATTTCTCAAAATTCAAAGCGACTAGTCGAGCAAATTTCAGGGCGTTACTCGAACTCAGTATGAAGCTGCTGTCACTGACTTTACGGACTTTACAGTGCGATTAGAAGCTGCTAATCAGCGGTTACAACAGGCTCGGTCAGCCGTCGCAAATGCGACTTTTCCATTGACAAATCCATTCCTGCGGGCGATCGCACTGCTGACTACTGAACCTGTAGTGATTACGGGACAGGAATTGCCCTCGGACGTTGCCCAGCTCTTTAGTGGCTTAGTTACCCAAACAACCTATCAACCGGAGCAACTGCTCTCAGTTATGGCAGATCTGTTTGCTCGCACCCATCAGGCATTGCAAACAATTGTCCAGGCTGTAAACGGCATTGATGCCAATCAACAAACCCTGAAAACCCTGTACGACGAGATCAAACACTTACGCTCGACTCTAGACAGACGAAAGTTACCACTTCAGCCCTATATCCCTCGGTTGCAAACGATTCAACAGCAACACCAGGCATTTCAAGCCGTTGTGGTTTGCGATCCTCTGACGGCTTATGCCCAGTCTCAGGTACTGATCGAAACAAGTCAGACCTTAAAAACTGACATGGCGTGGGCACTCAGACTTAAAGAAGAGTTGACGGCAGTGGTGGGGCGAATTCAAACGGTAGTTCTGCGCGTGCAATCGCTCAGGTCTCAAGCGTTGCCCTACCAATATCCCCTGGCTGATGATGAAGCTGCACCACCCACAAACGTATCCGTAACATTGACCCTGAGCGAACCGGGCGGCAATCCTGATCGGTTACTGGCAGATGCCAGCAGCCACCAAAAATCTGGTTTAGTTGCCTTGGCTCAAGCCCAGTTGCAGACAGCACAAGACCATCATGATGCCGCGATCGCATTGATTGAACAGGCAACTCAGCTGATCGATACGGTACTCACCGCAAAGCACTATATCGAACAGCAAGTCCCCATTGTCCGACAAACCTTAGTTGGGTTAAATACAGAAATTGTCCGCGCGATCGCTACGGTCAAGCAGCTACAAACAGACTATCTGCCAATTAATTTTTCAGGTGAACCAGAAAAGTTGCAGTGGGCGCAGGCAGATGCCAAAACCATCGCAGATACAGTGCGCAGCCTTCGCCAAACTTACGATCGCCAGCACTACCTGAACACTCGCACAATTTTAGAACCTCTGGAAGGACAACTCCAAAACCACAGTCAACAGTTACAAACGATCCATACTCGTCTGAATAAACTCCAACGGCTTCGCCACCATAGCCGTCAGCTCACCGCCCAGTGTCAAACGATGATCGCGTCACTGGCAGATAAACTTCAGACCTATACATTTACAACCGCAACGACAACAGATACGCAATATCAACAGCTAAAAATACGTCTTCAACAGCAAATTGATTTGATAACGCCAGCGATCGCCAATTGGGTGATGACGGCGACCCAAGCTGATGAGATATGGACAACGTTGCAGACCATTGATCAAGCCATTGATCAGCACTATACCAACTATCAAGCGGCTCAAGCCGGGGTGAAATCTCTGGAATCCAAAACCCAATCGACTTATCAAGAGATCCACAATCCAGACACTCTCCCCGATACCCAGCAGCAATTCTCTCAACTGGAATCTAAATTACACGCCATACAAGCAGCGATCGCTCAACCCAAATCAAATTGGCAGGATATCCTTGCGCACAGTGAAGCCATGGAAACGGCAATTGGACAACTCCAGACGACTGCCCAGGCAGATAAAGCAGCCGCGACAGCAGCACGATCGGCAATTGATCGGGCGCATCAAGCAATTCGATCAGCCGAGCGTATTTGCACCTCTGGTGTCCACGCTGACCTGTCTGACGCCAATAGGATATTAAACAACGCTAAATCTGAACTTCGCGATCGCCGTTATGCCCAGGCAGAGCATCAAGCGCGCCAGGCGATTCATCTAGCTGATATTGCTGAACGTCAAGCCGAACAGAAGGGTGAAAGAATTCGACAGTACCAAGCCGCTAGCAATCATTTTAGCCCTGGCAATAACCAAAGCCATAGTTATAGTAGTCAGAGCCATAGTCATGAGAGCAACCCTGGTAGTCAGAGCGGGGGCGGCAGTTATGACGATCGCAGTGGTGGTGGGGGATACTAAGATACCTGTTTGGAAGGTTCGTTTTTGGCAGCGCAGCGTTGCTGCGCGACTATAGCTAATTGAAGGGTTCATTAGGACAGGGGGCGGGGGCTGTGCCCCCGCCCCCTGTCCTACCTGACCCTGCGGCTGCTATATCAATAAACGTCTAGATGTTATTTCATTGGTGATCCTACTCTATGAAACGATCGCTGTTCTCTTTCAAGGGCGATCGCCCTTTAGCCTCTGGTTCGGCAGCTGTGGCACTCCGTCAACCTATCCCTGCTCACTGGCAACTGTCCCTGCGGATTATTTTGGAAACGATAGTCGGAATCACCCTGCTTGGGATGATGAGCGTTGTTTTAGAGACAGTGTGGATAGGGCAAGAATGGATGGGGCAAGGATGGATAGGGCGATCGCTCCATCCACTCTTGTTTCACGGTGTGCTGGTGGTTCTTTTAGTACTGCTGCTGCTGGTGCAGGGACTTTGTCTCAATCGTTGTTATTTAGTGGGTCATGAAGCTGTTCATCGGAAGCTTTTTCCTCAACATCTCTGGCTCAACGATTTAATCGGCAGTGTGATGTTGTTGCCGATCCTGGCTCCCCTGACGATTTACCGCAAAATCCATACTTTCCACCACGCATATAACCGGGAAGCAGTCGGTATCTCTACACTCGATACGTTTATCAGCCATCACCCCATCACCCCATCACGCCAGCGGTTGTTCTATGGACTCTGGATCTTCCTGGTTTTTGGTGGGGGCTTTTTTCTGCACACGTTGATTTCGATCGTGCTGTTTCTGCTATTGCCCAGCCGCTGGGGTGAACGGCTCTCTCCCGCGTTTCAAAATTGGACGATGATGGCTCGGTTACGAGCCTGGGCAGAATTTACCGTAGGTGTGGGCTTTCATTTAGGGATCTACAGCCTGTTGGGGCCCTCGATCTGGCTATCGGTTTTAGGGCTGCCGCTGATCATGTTTGCCTGGATCTGGTCAATGTTGCTCTACATCTACCACTACCGCACCAGCGTGGGCACACCCACGTGTTATAACGTGCGATCGCTGACTGCCAATCGATTTTGGCGGTGGCTGATGCTAAACTTCAACGAACACACAACTCACCACTCCAACCCTCAAATTCCCTGGTATTTGCTACCGCAAAAGCGGATTGATTTACCGGAAGCCTATTGTCACAATCAGACCGTCACAACCCTGTGGCAGGCGATCGCTCAACAATTAAAGGGTCCCAATCTGGTAGAATCGCAACGCCTTTCGCAGCAGGTATCAGAATGAAGCTCCGTCGGGCAACTGGCGAGGATGTAGACGCAATTCTGGCAGTCAAAGCACAACTCCCTTTACAGTCAACCACAGCCCAACACGGCGGATTTTTACTGGGTTCTTCGGCAGAGCACTATCAATTTTTTATTCAGTATGGGCAAGTGTTAGTGCTAGAAGGAGCGCAGGACAACGACTTAGTAGGCTTTGCCATTGGCTTAGACGATCAGATGTTGCGGCAAACCGATCTGTGGACGCGTCGCCATGCCGTGCAGTGGCAGGATACCCAGGCGGTGTTCCTGGAATCTCTCAAACTTGCGTATATTGAGCAATTAGCAGTTTTACCGGGGTTATCGTCTAGACACTATGCACCCGCGTTAGCGTTGGCACTTGTGCAACACCTTTTTGCTCACCATGACTGGATTTTGACGACAACCGTTATCCAGCCCGTCTGCAATAGGGCAGTGCTACCGTTGTTAGAACGGGCAGGGGCAAAACGGTTGGGCTGGGTCGAAGAAGACTATCCTACAGTCGGCAAAATCACGTCTGCAATTTATGGTCTGGAGCGATCGCACTGTCAGGCACGGTTTAAAACCTCTCAGCAGCATCTCGTTTGTCGCGTTTCACGCACCTTGCAACAGTTCGTTTTATGAGAGAAGGATTGCGATCAATCTGAGAATGTCATAAACTTTTGTAAAGTACTTAATAAAACTATGGCGTCTAAACCCGGATTTGGTAAATCTCAATCTCAGCCTAAAGTCTCGAAGCGATCGCAAGAACGCGCCAAAGCAGCCAGCCAATACGAAAAAATGAAATCGGATGGGACACCTGATTTTGAGATCTACATCCGGATTCAAGGCAAGAAAAACTGGTATCCAGTAGGCGTTGTTGCTGTCAAACGATCCAGCCAGATCAACCGAGCCATCTTCGACAGTCAGGCGCAACTGCTAGAAGGTGCTTTTCGTCTCTACCCGATCTTACGGAAGCACCAAAACCAACTGGAGTATGGATATCGCCTCAAAGAATTTAAAGATGAGCCAATCCAACTGGCAGAAGCACCCAAATCTATGGGTGGCATAGGGCTACAAGGTGCGATCGCAGGTCTAAAAGATCGATTCTCCTCGCTGATCAAGACCCCCAGTTAACGCAAAACCCAACCTGACTCACCCTTAAAGGTGCATAGGCTTCGCGCCTGGATAGATGACGGGTGTCGTGTGAGAGCCGCGCGGAGCGCGGCTCTCACACGACACCGTACTGAATCAACCCGCACAGCGCTATAAACTACAAAGTGTTGGTAATCAGCCACAAAATTCACAGCGATCGCCAATAATTTGGTTAATAATTGCATACCTAATGTTTAAAAGGCGCGACCTTTCTAAGCATTAGGTTATTTATTTTGTCTAGGTACTTAAATGACTACATTAACCTGGGGTTTACTTGCATCAGGGGGGTTTCTCTCAGGCATTTTGGCAGGGCTGCTCGGCATTGGAGGCGGTACGGTATTGGTGCCGATGCTCGTTGCCTTTGGCTATACGCCTGTTCAAGCGGTCGCCACTAGCAGTCTGGCAATTTTGATTACGTCGATTTCGGGAACGGTGCAAAATTGGCGGATGGGCTTTTTTGATGCCAAACGAATTCTGCCACTGGGATTGCCTGCCTTATTTACAGCCCAGATCGGTGTCTTTTTAGCCGATCGCTTCCCGCCCTATCTGTTGCTGGCAGCCTTCGGAGTGTTACTGCTGTTCAACATTTACCTGGTTCAGCTCAAAAACCGCTTAGTTGCCGCGCAAACGTTAGAGGACGCCTCAACATCTCAGGACGGTCAACCGCCATCCATGTCGTCCCACACTGATGAGCCAGCCAAAAAACCACGTCTCAACCCCATGTGGGCACGCCTGATTACGGGCAGTGCGGCAGGTCTATTAGCCGGTCTGTTTGGCGTAGGTGGCGGTGTGATTATGGTGCCACTGCAAATGTTGTTTTTAGAAGAACCGATCAAGGTTGCCATTCAGACCAGTTTAGGAGTGGTCGTCATGACTGCAATCTCTGCCAGCATCGGTCACACCCTCAGCGGCAATGTGGTTGCCCTGGTTGGGGTGGTGTTGGGGTTAGGAGGGTTGATTGGTGCTCAAGTGAGTACGCGGTTGTTGCCCAAGTTACCAGATGCATGGGTGAGTCGGATTTTTCGGATTTTTCTGGGCACCTTATCTATCTATATTTTCTGGCAAGCCTGGCAATCCTGGGCAACTTAAAAGTCTATCTGAATGGATGGTTCGTGCCCTTCGGGCACGAACCATCCATTCAGCATCCTTAATGTGCGTTATTAGCTATCCGTTAACATCGCTTGTGGTACAGCGGTTGCAGGGGGAATCACCACGGTTGGCTTTTTGGTAAAAACGAGGGCATTGTCGTTCAGATCTATCAAAATCGTATCGCCCTCGACAAAAGTATTGTCCAGGATTTTGGTAGCCAGGGGATTTTCCAATTCCTTCTGAATCGCTCGTTTCAGCGGCCGAGCACCATACACCGGATCGTTGCCGACATCAGCAATAAAGTTTTGAGCCGTCGGGGTCAGTTCCAGGGTCATCTTTTGATCTGCCAATAGCCGATGAATCCGCTGAAGTTGAATGCCAACAATTTGGCGCAATTCTTTCAGGCTAAGGGCATGGAATAGGATAATATCATCGACCCGATTAAGGAATTCAGGACGGAAATGCGATCGCAATGCATTCAACACGCGTTTGCGCATCTCTTCGTATTTAGTATCGTCTCCTGATACGTCTAAAATGTGTTCGCTACCGATATTACTGGTCATGACGACAACGGTATTGCGGAAATCTACCGTGCGTCCCTGCGAATCGGTAATCCTGCCATCATCCAGCACTTGCAATAGGATATTGAATACATCAGGATGGGCTTTTTCTACTTCATCCAACAACAGCACTGCATAGGGATGACGACGAATCGCTTCCGTCAGTTGTCCACCTTCTTCATACCCCACATAGCCAGGAGGGGCACCAATCAATCGGGCAACGGAATGTTTTTCCATATATTCCGACATATCAATGCGCACCATCGTGTCATCCGTATCAAACAGACACTCTGCTAGCGCCCGCGCCAACTCTGTTTTACCAACCCCCGTGGGCCCCATAAACATAAACGAGCCAATGGGACGACCGGGATCTTTCATCCCGGCACGGGCACGCCGAATGGCAGCCGCAACGGCTTCCACCGCTTCTTCTTGACCGACCACCCGTTGATGCAAAAAGCTTTCTAGTTGCAACAACTTTTGCCGCTCTGACTCCAGCAACCGATTGACCGGAATCCCCGTCCACTTGGCAACAATTTCAGCAATATCGGCATCGGTGACCTGTTCGCGTAGTAGAGTGGCACCCTTCGACTGAATTTCCATCAGTCTGCCTTCTTTCACTTCTCGCTCTTGTTGGAGTCGAGGCAGACGCCCATAGCGCAGTTCAGACGCCTTAGCCAGGGCATCAAGGTCGCCCAATTCGCCTTTGCGCTCAGATTGCTCCAGTTGCACCCGCAGTTGATTTTCCTGTTGTTTCAATTCTTTAATGGCGTCGAGTAAGTCTTTTTCGTCTTGCCATTGTTGACTGAGCGTCTGCTGCTTTTCTGAAAGATCGGTAATTTCTTGTTCAATTTTCTCCAGTCGCTCTAGAGACGTGCGCACAACAACAGTGCTGAGCTGTTGACCCTCACGCTCTAGCGACATTTTTTCCATTTTGAGCTGGGTCAGACGCCGATCGATTGTCTCCAGTTCGACAGGCTTGGAGGTAATCTCCATTTTCAGCATGGCAGCCGCTTCATCGACTAAATCGATCGCCTTATCGGGTAAAAAGCGATCGCTAATATATCGATCGGACAGCATTGCCGCCGCCACCAGGGCAGAATCTGAAATCTGCACGCCATGATGCACTTCATACCGCTCTTTCAGACCGCGCAAGATCGAGATCGTATCCTCAACCGTTGGCTGATCCACATACACTTGCTGAAATCGCCGCTCTAGCGCCGGATCTTTTTCAATGTGTTTGCGATATTCATCCAGGGTAGTTGCCCCAATGCAACGCAACTCTCCTCGCGCCAACATGGGTTTCAGCAGGTTGCCAGCGTCCATGGTGCCCTGACTGGCACCGGCACCGACAACGTTATGGACTTCATCGATAAATAAAACAATTTGCCCATCGGACTCAATCACTTCTTTCAACACTGCCCGCAGACGGTTTTCAAATTCGCCGCGATATTTTGCCCCTGCAATTAACGATCCCATATCCAGCGTAATCAGGCGACGATTCTTTAACGATTCCGGGACATCGCCATTGATGATCCGTTGTGCCAACCCTTCAGCGATCGCCGTTTTACCGACACCCGGTTCACCAATCAAAACGGGATTATTTTTTGTCCGGCGCGACAGCACCTGCACCACCCGCCGAATTTCCTCATCTCGCCCAATCACCGGGTCGAGCTTGCCCCCTTTTGCCTGTTCTGTCAGGTCACGTCCATAACGTTCCAGAGCATCATACCGGGCTTCTGGATTTTGGTCGGTAACTTTCTGGCTACCCCGCACCGTTTTGATCGAAGTTTCCAGTTGCTTTGCCTCGACCCCCATACTTTTGAAAATGCGCCGCCCCAGGCGATCATCTTCCGATAATGCCAGCAGCAAATGTTCAACCGAAATATAGTTGTCCTGTAAGGTTTTACGGGCCATTTCTGCCTGATCGAGCAAGGCATCTAGACCACGCCCCAAATATAACTGACCGTCCGAAGCGACTCTGGGCTGTCGGCGGGCAAAGTCTTCTACTTGCTGCTTCAGTCGCGCTGAATCAACGCCCGTCCGGGTTAAAAAGGTGCTGGCGGTGCCTTCTTGCTCTAGCAGAGCGATCGCCACATGCTCTACCTCTAGCTGTTGATGGCGATATTGCCGCGCCACATCTTGGGATTTAACGATCGCTTCCCAGGCTTTTTCAGTAAATTTGCTAGGGTCAGTAGGCTGCATGTTGTCAAAACGTCTCTCAAAACCATATTTCCAAGCGACTTCAGTATAACAAGCCCGCCCAACTCTCTGAGCAACAGAGTTAACCAAACCCGTCACTCAGGATGACAAATTCAATAAAATCCGGGTAGTCCTAAAAAAGTCATGATTTTTTGTGGCGCGGGCGTTGCCCGCGCCACAAAAAATCATGACACAAATCCCACTACCAAAATCTGGACGTTTGGTTTTGCAAGCGCGGCGTCGCCGCGCTTGCAAAACTAAATCGTCGGTTTGATTAAATCCGCGATCCTTATCCCTGATATCGGTGGCAAGGCCTTGGAAGAGGATTAACATGGGGGGTGATCAGACGTGACGCCTCCCCCCTTATCACTCACCTGATTGAGGAATACAAATTCAATAAAACCCAAACGTTCAGTTTTGCAAGCGCGGCGACGCCGCGATTCTAAAACTAAATCGTCGGTTCGATTACATCTACGATCCTTAAGGTTGCTGCTCTGATAGAGAATAGTGAACCGCAAGCCTGCCATTTGCTATTCACCATCAGCCACAGTCATGACTCTGCTCAGCAATGCGACCTCGTCTCCATTTCACCTCATCTACACTATTTGAGATATTAAAGATCACTTATGGGATATGGGCTTTACCTCTATGGAATTTTCCCGCCACCGGGACCTGTTGATTTGGAATTGCAAGGGTTAGACCAACAACCTGTGCAAGCTTATGCCATCGATAGTTTCGTCTTTCTTTATTCCGAAGCGCAGCAAGAGCGCTATCTCGCCAGCCGTCGTAACTTATTAGGTCACGAACGGGTGTTAGAACAAGCCATGGAACAAGGCTTTCGTACCCTGCTACCGCTACAGTTTGGGCTAATTGTGGATACGTGGGAAACCGTTCAGACCCAACTGTTGGAAACCCGTGGAGCTGCTCTCAACACATTGTTTGCCAAACTGGCAGGAAAGCGGGAAGTCGGTATCAAGCTGTTTTGGGATCAAACGTCTGAGCTGGAACTGTTGATGCAAGAAAACGAAACCCTCAGAACTGAACGCGATCGCCTCGAAGGGACGTCTCTCAGCATGGATCAAGTCGTCAAAATTGGGCAATCCATCGAACGTGCGATGGCAGACCGCAAAGAGGGCATCATAGAACTATTCCAGAACACACTCAATCCGCTTGCAGATGAAATTGTCGAGAATGATCTGCTGACCAGCGACATGATTTATAACGCTGCCTATTTGATTCCCTGGGACGATGAACCCCACTTTGGTGAACAGGTCGAAGCGCTTGACCAACAATTCGATAGTCGCCTAAAAATCCGCTACAACAGCTTTACTGCACCCTTTAACTTCGCCCGAATTGAAGAGTAGACCGCTTGCATACTTCTTGAATATTGATCATGGGCAGCACTGAAACCGCTACCGACGAGACTATTCAACCCGTTTCCGATCCCTGCCTCCTGACGTTGCATGTCTTTTGATAATCTCTGTAAACTGCTGGCAGAAAAATATCCACTCCGATTTGCGACGTGGGTTTTGGGTGAAGTGCCTGCCTCAGTTACCGTGCTCAAAACTGAACTCAGCATCGAACCGATTCGCGCTGATTCGGTTACGTTTTTACAAATGGCTGGCAGGATCCTTCATTTGGAGTTTCAAACCACTTGGAACTCTGATCCACCCATGCCACTGCGCCTTTTGGATTACTGGGTTAGACTTCATCGCCTTTATCGCCTACCCATCAGCCAAACCGTTATTGTTTTGCTACCGCCATCTGACAACGTAACCATTGAAAACACGTTTGAACTGGAAACCACTCGTCATAGTTTTCAAGTCATCAAACTGTGGCAACAAGACCCAGAAACCTTTCTCCAAGATCCGGTGCTGTTACCGTTTGCCCCCTTAACTCAAACGAAAGACCCTACAGCATTGTTGACACGGGTTGCGCAGCACGTAGAAGCGATCGCTGAATCCCAAGAACGTCAAGAGGTGTCAGCTTATGTGCAGCTCATGGCAGGGTTAAAGTACGATAAAGATGAGATTCGACGGATTTTTCGGGAGGGAATTATGCGGGAATCTTTAATTTACCAAGAGATTTTGCAAGAGGGCAGGCAAGAGGGCAGGCAAGAGGGTAGGCAAGAGGGCAGGCAAGAGGGTAGACAAGAAGGGATTGAAGAAGTTGCGCTGAAAATGCTACTCAAAAATATCCCGATTGAAGCGATCGCCGAACTGACAGGACTGACCCTTGCACAACTACAACAGCTTCAGTCTCAACTTTAAGACTGATTTCAATAGAACTTAGATGAAGAGGTTTTGAAGGCTTAGGATTACAAATTAATTAAAATCCGGACGTTCATTTTTGGCAGCGCGGCTCCGCCGCGTTTCCAAAAATAAACTTCGGTTTTATTAAATCCACGATCCTTAGACAGCCTCAAGCAACGATAAACCTGTTCAGCTGTATCGGCTGTATTGGACAACCCAACGCCTTCCCCCGTACCGCACTAGCTACACCCAGCACCCGATCCCAACCCCCTACCTGATCAACATTATGATTATTGACTTTCTCCTATCCCCCGTTCTTGCGCCGATCAATGGCATCAGTTGGATTGCCGAAAAAATTCTGGATCAAGCAGAAGGTGAACTGGACGAAAAAGAGAATTTAGGCAAACGTTTATTAGCCTTGCAACTGGCGTTTGATATGGGCGATATCCCGGAAGAAGAATTTGAAATCCAGGAAGAAGAGCTATTGATGGCAATTCAAGCTATGGAAGAAGCAGAGAAACAAGCCCGACTAGAAGCCCAGCTAGAAGGATAGTCCTTAAAAAGCACTAAGTTTTAGGGATGCGGGCGACGCCCGCATCCCTAAAACTTAGTGCCATGAATCCCACTCTCAATAATTCATGTTGTGTTGTGTAACGTCGTGTTGCAAGTCTTAACATAAAGACGTATTGCGGTACCCTGCTACCTTGGTAGACTGAAGAACGTGAAATCATAACTTTTACAGTTTCAACTTAGCCTGGGCTGTGTTGTTTTGAGATACATGAAGCTGTATCTTCGAGCAGCGCTGCGATTTGGGTCAGTCACTAATAAACAGAGTACGAGTACCGATGGTAGATTCCCTGAAGAAACCGGAATTTCAAGAACTGCGACCGGGCATTAAGATCCCGGCACAGGAAACAATCCTTACTCCCCGTTTCTACACCACCGACTTTGACGAGATGGAGAAAATGGACATCTCCGTCAATGAGGATGAGTTGCAAGCACTGTTGGAAGAGTTTCGGACAGATTACAACCGCCATCACTTTGTTCGCGATGAAGAGTTCCAAAATTCTTGGGAACACATCGATGGTGAGACCCGACGGGTATTTGTCGAGTTTTTAGAGCGCTCTTGCACCGCCGAATTTTCAGGATTTCTCCTCTATAAAGAGCTCGGTCGCAGGCTCAAAAACAAGAATCCGCTTTTGGCAGAGAGTTTTAACCTGATGTCTCGTGATGAAGCTCGCCATGCGGGTTTCCTCAACAAGGCGTTGTCTGATTTCAATTTGTCGCTCGACCTGGGCTTCTTGACCAAGAGTCGTAAGTACACTTTCTTTAAGCCCAAGTTTATTTTCTACGCGACGTATCTATCTGAAAAGATTGGATACTGGCGTTACATCACGATCTATCGCCATCTTGAATCCCATCCCGAAAATCGCATCTACCCGATCTTCCGGTTCTTCGAAAACTGGTGTCAAGACGAAAATCGTCATGGCGATTTCTTTGACGCGGTAATGCGGGCACAGCCTAAGTTCTTGAATGACTGGAAGGCACGCCTGTGGAGCCGATTCTTCTTGCTATCGGTGTTTGCCACCATGTATTTGAATGACCTGCAACGGTCTGCTTTCTATGCATCGATTGGTCTGGATGCGCGTGACTATGATATTTATGTCATCCAAAAAACCAATGAAACCTCTGCTAAGGTTTTCCCGGTAGTGTTGAATGTCGATCATCCAAAATTCTTTGAGTTGTTGGATGCAGCCGTTGAGAGCAATCAAAAAATTGCGGCGATCGCCAATTCTAAGGCTCCGAAGTTTATCCAATTCTTCCAGAAGCTGCCCCACATTACTGCGATCGCAGTAGATCTGATCCGTCTCTATCTAATGAAACCCATCAACACAGAGATATTGCAGGGCAAGGTTCGTTAATTTTCGTTTCACCCCTCAGGTACAGCGGTTCTGCGTTGCAGAGCCGCTTTTTTAGGGATTAAGGTAGCACCGAGACGCGACCCATTTTGCTGTGGCGCTTCGCGTCTGAATCGATTACGGTGGTTGTGTGAGAGTCGCGCTCTGTGCGGTTCTCGCACAACCACCTGGACTTCACGCCATTGAGACTTGCTATAAATACTGTGATGATGCTTTGGGGTTTACCGATCGCCACCGCTGTGATGGACATACCTGCACACACTCAGGTTTTACAAGAACCGCAGCCAATTTCAGCAGACGCGATCGCCTCTGATACCAGCAATTTATTCTCCCAATCGCTTACTCCTCCGTCCCCCTCGCCCCCAACGCCTGCCGAACAACTCGATCTAGATCCCGCCATCATCGACAGCAGCCCCGTCTTACAACGCTGGTTAGACGGCATCCCCGATGTCCAATCCGAAATTCGCCATGATCCCAGCTTTCGCACCCGGTTGCGGTTGGGGTATTCCCATTTTCCGTCCCAGGACGAAGCGGGGGGATGGCATGTCGGCATCGAAGATGTCTTCATCGGGCGCACCGGGATCACCCTCAGTGGCGATTACCAAACCACGTTTGATGGCGATCTAGAAGCTTATGGTGCCGATATTCGGTACTACACATTGCCGTTAGGGCACTACGTCAATATTGCCCCTGTCGTGGGCTATCGGCATATTCACATCGAAGACCAAACCACAAAGGGGATCAATCTCGGCGCACGACTCATGCTCTCTCTGTCACGCAGCGGAGCTGCTGATATTGCCCTGACCCATACCTGGACGGCTCCCGGCTCAGAGGCAGAGGTTAGCACTACCACCTTATCGTTTGGCTATGCCATCACCGACCACTTGAGATTGGCGACCGACTTCCAACGCCAGGCAGCAAAGCAAGGGTCTGACAGGCGCTTAGGGGTGTCGCTAGAGTGGATGTTTTGAAGTGTAGGTACGTCCACGCCATTGAGTAGGCGATCGCAGGGAAGATAGGATAATTCGCAAGACTGCCAGGGGATCAGCCAGGGGTGACAGCCAAAACAACCCAGAGAGTTTGGCTGATGTCAGATCATAGGAAGGAGCGATCGCTCCTAGCAGGGCAACCCGAATCAATACCAGACCCAGATTGACAGCCAAGGCGATGAACAGGGTTGGAAAACGATTGCCAGCCAACACAGCCATACCCAACAGCGGCAGCAATAACAGCGGCAGCGCTTGAGTCGCTATCAGAAAACCAGCATCGCCCCACTTTTGCGCAACCGAACAGGCATCTTTTAGGTCGAGCGATCGCCCCCATTCTGTCCAGGTTTCCTTAGCCCCTTCGTACATTCTGACTTTTAACAGCCGAGAGCCATCCCAGAAACCCACGTTAGCGCCATAACTGGCAGCATAGCGGGCAAGCGTCACGTCATCACAAAAGGAATGGCGGGCACTGCTATAGCCACCCAGATCTGCCAGAAGCGAGCGGCGGCACAGAAAACATTGACCATTTGCCATGACTCGTTCGGCACCTTCGGCGGCAGCACCGACGGGTCCAAAGCGATAGAGCAGGGTAATCAAAAGAGCCGGTTGCAGGAGCAATTCTCCCGGATAGCGGAGGATAAATCGCGGAGCCAGTGAAACCAGGTCGTAGCCTTTGTCGGTAGCCGCTTGCACCAGGCTGGCAACCAGTTCCGGTTGGGGCTGGGTATCGGCATCGATCCCCAAAATCCATTCGCTGTGTTCAGAACTCTGGAGAAATCCGGTGTGCAATGCCCAGGGACGACCGACCCAACCTGATGGCAGTGGATCATCGGTAATCAGGCGAAAGCGGGGATCACGGGACTGAAACTCTTTGACTACATCAACCGTGCCATCTTGCGATCGGCTGTCAACCACCAGAATTTCTCGAACCTCATAGCTTTGTCGAGTCAACCCTTCCAGGCAAGGTCGCAGCCGATGGGCTTCATTCAGCGTCGGAACCAGAACGCTAACGTTGCCAAATGAACGGAGAGAAGAGGGTTGCCGCCGTAACGGCGGAATGCGACGGGGACCCCGCAGCAAACGAGAGACTAATAAGGCGATCGCAGGCAGTTGAATGACTAATGTCACGACAGCGATCGCCCCTATCCCCAGTTGCACCGGAGCCTGAGCCAGGTTTAATACCGCTAGCATCACTGAATCGTCACTCCGACCGGAGTTTTAACCAACTCGATCAGGGTAGTCGCCACAGGAGCGCTGGCACTCGTCTTGGCTCTCGACCAACACAACACCGCTGGAATCACACCCAGAACCACACCCAGCAAGACGGGTACCCAAATCCCTGCCGCCAAACTCATGATGGTAGCAAAGGCAAAGTTACCCAGATAGATTGCCAGAGGCAGATTGAGTTGCTCACCGTGCAGTTGGAACGAGCGCTTTGCCCAACATATGGCAGCGACCGTCATAAACACAGCACCCGTGCCCATCCAACCGGCAAAGTTTTGGTAAGGCATGCCAAAAAATGCACCCGGTTGGTGCCAATACCAAAACGGCATGGCGGTTTGGCTCATAGCGGGATCAAGGACAAAATCCCACGAGGTCAGCAATAACGCCCCTAGCGCGATCGCCGCAATGTGTTTCAAGCCGCTGACCAGTTTAGCCGCAGGTAGAGTTGCTACCGATGCGCCTAAACCCAGACCCGAGCGTGCCAGCAAATAGGACGATAAGCCTAGATAGAACCAGGACAGTGGAATGGTAAACGGCACTAAATCTGCAATCTTGTAGCCCAAACCGCTGAGATAGCTATAGTGCCCGAAGGGAAAACCAATGCTCGTACCCATTAATTCGCTACTGAGCGATAAGCCCACAGCTGGAATCATGAAGGTTAACCAGCGCCACATGCCCAGCGTTCGATAGGCATAAATCGCAACGGCGATCGCCCCCAGTAAAATATAAGCGACCCCGCCCCCTGCCATACTCCAGGTAAAAAGAGTCTGTCCGAAGGGAAGCACTGTCAGAAACTCTGGATGGGGCATCACCAGGAGTAAACCTGCCAACCCAAACCCCATCGACACCAGATGACCTACCAAACAAAAACGCTCAACCGCAAGCAGTTGCTTCATGCCAGACTCCGCAGAAGGTAACGCTAAACGCGCCCATGACTTTACAAAAAGTTAAAAACCAATGAGAGAATGGTAACGCGGAAAAATAAGATTTGTAAATTTTATTGAGCGAATTCTTTGAGAAATATCAACTTAACAAGATTTCCAATAGGCTGCGAAGCTGATGTACCACTGGGTTCTAGACTGACAAGAGAGTCAAAAGAATCTGCCTTTTGAAAGGTCGGAGATTTCAGATCATCGAGCGTTGACGTTGGAACGTGTGACGTTGTCACACTGCCCAAACCAGATGCCCGGATTTTATTGACCTCGCGATCCTTAAGAATGGGAATTGGACAACGTCGATGATTTGCTGTAGGGGCAAACGGCCGTTCGCCCCTACAAACGATTCAATCGTCAATCTGATTCAATCCCCGATCGCAAAAATCGCAAGTCATGACCCTGTCATTCTTTTTGGGAAAGCGACGGCTCCGCCGTCGCTTTCCCAAAAAGAATTAGGTTTTATAAAATCTTCGATCCTAAGATAGGCTGTGTTTTGGGTTGCTCTAGTCATCTCAAGGTTACCCCTACCCTTTTCGGAATCGGGAGGTTTTCTGGGTTGGGCACGCGTCCCTGCCCTTACCCTACCTTGATAGCAGCAGCAATAACAAAATATCCTCAAATTAACGAGACGTAGTGAGTGTAGGTTGTGGGCATCATCTGGATTATCGTCGGAGTCATTCTCTTGCTTGGGTTAGCCGTCTTGGCGATAGAACTGCAATATCGTCGTCGTCCCGGTAATGCGCTGGAACTGACGGCGGGAGAATGGAACTTGGAGGTTTATGAACCTCACCAATATCTGCTGGTCGGAGAACTGGAGTTACAAAACCAGACCAAGCGGTTAGAAATCATGGTGCCTGAGGTTTCGGCAGAGGTGAAATTGCTGTCCAAAGCCTCTTTAGAAGGTGTCACCACCAAACTTCAGATCCTGCCCAGACATCCCGATGCCATGGCAAGACCTGATGGGTATTGGGTCGGCTACATCGTCAAAGTGGGTAAAACGACCCGCCTGGAAATTTCAGTGGCGATTAAAGGCACTGACCTGTCGCCGCTTCAGGCTGCCTGGATTAAGGTGAACTATGTCACCTATGGTCCCCAAGGTCGCATTCCCAAGGTTCGCCATGTGATTGTGCCGTTGAGTTTTCCTGCCGCAGATGACTCAGCTCGCTGGCGTCCGACCAGTAATGCCGATCTGCTGCCAATTCGTACCCATCTGCTCAGCCATCTTGACGACACGGTAGAAGTAATCCAGCGGTATGTGGTGCCCAAATCACAACCAGGAGATATTGTCACCATTGGCGAAACTCCAGTAGCTCTGATGCAAGGACGATTTCACCATCCGTCCGAAATCAAACCAGGATGGGTCGCTCGACGCATTTGCTATTACTTTATGCCCACATCGAGTCTGGCAACCGCGTGTGGAATGCAAACCTTAGTCAATATTGTCGGACCCGTCCGGGTGGTGTTTGCCTTTGTGGTCGGGGCGATCGCCAAGAAATTCTTGGGTAAACCGGGTGTCTTTTACCAACTGGCTGGCGACCAAGCCCGGTTGATTGATGACGTAACGGGCACACTGCCCCCCTACGATCAGTTCATCGTCTTGGGTCCAGAGAACCCTCAAGATGTGGTCAATCGGATTAAACGAGCCACTGGATTATCAGCGGCGATCGTGGATGTTAATGATTTGAAAGCCGTTAAAATTCTGGCAGCCAGTCCCGGCATATCGTCCAGCTTTTTGGAAGAAGCCTTGATCAGTAACCCTGCTGGAAACGCCGACGAACAAACGCCCATCGTTTTGATTCGCCCGACCGAACCCACGCTCAACGCCAGAGCCTAGTACACCTACCTAAAAGTTTTAGAGGGGGTGGAGGAGGTAAAACCCTCTCTTGGGGGCGCAGCCCCCAAACCCCCATGTTGCAAAATTTCGTGTTTGCAACACTAGCGTTCAGGTTAATTTTTTGCCTGAAACCGTCAAAGTTTTGGGTGGCGCGGGCGTTGCCCGCGCCACCCAAAACTTTGATATGAATACTACTACCGGAACATTAAGCCTACGCCAGAATTTCCACGGGGTCGCCCACCGTCAACACTCCTGAGCCTGCATGAAGTAAATTCTGTCCAAACAAAATATTGCCATCTCGTAAGCGATATTGCGCCAGAGTGGGTAAGGGTTCTTTGCCTGGAATCCCCGTCGTTTGATCCACCGTTGGAATCACACAGCGAGCGCAGGGCTTAACCACATGAAACACGACTGAGCCAATGCGGATTTGTCGCCACGTATCTTCGGCAAAGGCATCACAACCCGACACGACGAAATTAGGACGAAATCGATTCATCGGTAATGGTGTTGCCAAGCGGCTATTGAGATCCTGTAACGACGCTTCGGAGATCAACAAAAACGGGAAGGCATCGGCAAAACTGACGCGATCGCCCACCCCTGAAATAGCATAATTGGGATCTACCGGACGCACCGTTTCATCTGCCATATACACCAACTGGCACGCCAACCCCAAAAACTGACTCAACCACTCTGCCGCTGCTGCACCTGCCGACACTGCCGTACACTGGTCGCGCCACACCTGTACCGACAGCGAAGCTGCCGTTTCTACAAGCGACGAAATCACCAGCGTCGTCATGGCTGGAGCATTCAACACTAACCGATCGGGATACCATTGCACCTGAATCAAAGCCATCTTGGGATGTTGCCGTTGGGTCAAAAATTTACCCGACTCATCGACTACCATCCAGCGGCGATCGCCCTCTAACCCCGTTCTTTCAACCTTTGCCGTCTGTAACGAAATTCCTGCCGCCGACTTCAGCGGATAGACGTTTAACTGCGTTAGCTGCATATGCGACATCCCTGTAGTCTCCCTAACTCAATTTTTAATTCCCGTTGTAGCAATTCCTCGAATGAACTGGCGTTGACCCACTAAAAACAGCAAAACTACAGGGATCGTGGCAATCACAACAGCGGCCATGAGCACCGACCAATCATTGGTAAATTGCTCCTGAAACTCTGCTAACGCCAGTTGCACCGTTCTTAACTCTGGGCGGGTGGTAAATACCAGTGGTTTAAATAAATCATTCCATTCCCCAATAAACGTAAACAAAAACAAGGTGATGAGTGCCGGACGGGCTAACGGCAACATCACTCGCCAGAGAATTTGAAAGCGATTGGCTCCATCTAACGCTGCTGCCTCTTCCAGTTCTATTGGAATTGTCTGAAAATATTGACGCAGCAGAAAAATGCCAAAGCCACTGGCTGCGGTCGGCAAAATTAAAGCAGCATAGGTGTTAATCAGATGCCCCCACTTCAACACCAGGAAAATCGGGATCACCAGGAGCTGAAACGGAATCACCAGAGTACTGAGTAACACCAGCAATAGGGTTTGCCGTCCCCAAAACTGAAATCGTGCCAATGCATAACCCGCCAACGCTGAGGTGATCACCTGGAAAGCCGTCACAGCCAGTGCTACCAGGGTGGAGTTGGCAAAAGCAATGAGAAAATGACCCCGTGCCCAAGCCGCCTGGTAGTTTTCCCAGGTCAAGTGCTCTGTAGAGTTTTCACTCAGGTTTCCGGGGACACTCACCGAGGTCAGGAAAACAGTAATCAGAGGGAACAAGACTAACCCTGCCCCCCCAAACAACACGCCAATATTCAACCAGCGGAGGAGAGCAGCGATCGCCTCTCTTCGCCATAATCGTAAAAGGAAGGGGGGTTTCAGATCGATTGACATCTACATTGCGTTAGCTTATAGATTAGGGATCATCAGCCAGCGGAACGCGGAGCGTTAAAGCAAAAGTGCAACCTCTGTCTTGTATTTTTCAGAGACTCAGCTTCCTGACGGGCAAATTATATCTACCAAAATCTATCCATGCCATTTATCACAACACAATCAATAACCTAACCCTATACCTTTTCGGGGTTAGACTGGTTGAATTCTGATTGGCAAGTTATTGTAAATTTCTGCGCGAAACTAGTAGGGTAGAAATTGGGAATGATCAAGTTATGTGTACTTATTTTTCTAGTTTGACAAACTTGGGATGAGTAGCAGACTGATCCATCTTCACAAGTTTAGGAGACAACTGACATATGCCGCAGCTTGAGGTCACACCAGAGATCGACTTTCAGACCGAGACCTATAAGGATGCGTACAGCCGGATCAACGCTATCGTCATCGAAGGTGAAGAAGAAGCTAACGATAACTATATTCGATTGGCAGACCTCTTGCCGGAGTGCAAAGAGCAATTGCTGGCTCTAGCGAAAATGGAAAGCCGCCACAAAAAAGGATTTCAGGCATGTGGACGCAATCTAGCTGTGATCCCAGATATGGATTTTTCCCGCGAATTCTTCGCAGATCTGCACCGCAATTTCCAGGAAGCAGCGGCTCAGGGTCGCGTTGTGACATGCTTACTGATCCAATCTCTGATTATTGAGTGCTTTGCGATTTCTGCTTACAACATCTATATCCCCGTTGCCGATGACTTTGCTCGCAAAATCACAGAGGGTGTTGTCAAAGACGAGTACATGCATCTCAATTTTGGTGAAGAATGGCTCAAAGCAAACTTTGAAACAGCTAAACGAGAATTGGAAGACGCAAACCGCGAGAACTTACCTGTCATTTGGCGGATGCTGAACCAGGTCGAAACAGATGCCAAGGTATTGGGCATGGAAAAAGAAGCCCTGGTTGAAGATTTTATGATTAGCTATGGTGAAGCACTGAGTAACATCGGCTTTACAACTCGCGACATTATGAGAATGTCTGCGTATGGCTTAGCCGCTGCTTAACCCGGCATATAATTTGCACGTTTTTATTGTGAGGGTGTGTTGCGATCGCAACACACCCTCAATTATTTTGATTATTCTGTACCGCTTTATGGGAGTCGCGCTCTGCGCGACTCCCATCCCATGGGTGCTATGTACCGGGGTTCGGAGAACCTGTCAGGGGCATCTCAGGCGTAATATCGTCTTCGATGCTGCTGGCATCGGTGTGAATGGAAAAGGTCAGAACCGTTTCATCTACCCCTTTCAACGCCAGGGGGCTAAATTTGGTAATGGTGTCCTGGTCAAGATAATCCGCGACCGCCGCAGATACCAATATGGTGCTGGGTTCTGCGGCTTCTTGAATCCGCGCCGCAATATTAACGCTGGGTCCGATCGCTGTATAGTCTGCCCGTTCAGCACTACCAAACATCCCCACAACAGCTGTTCCCTGGTGGATACCGCAGCGGAACTGAACTTTGCTGATGCCTTGTGATTGCCAGCGTTCGTTTAACTTGTCCAAAGAGCGATACATCTGTCGAGCGGCAGCGATCGCCCGTCTGACCTGCTCATTGGGGCTGATCTCTTCGGGCGCACCAAAGATTGCCAAAATTGCATCGCCCATAAATTTATCGACCGTGCCCCCATTCTCAAAAATGGCATGGGTCATTTCGGTCAGATATTCATTCAGCAACTCTGCCACTCGGCGCGATCGCAATGTATTGGAAAGCTGGGTAAAGCCTACAATATCGCTGAATAGGATCGTCACCATTCGCGGTTCTGGGCGTAGGTCAAGGGATAGATTGCCTTTCGACGCTTTCAGCACCAACGAGGGTGGTAAGAAGCGTTTGAGTACCGATTCTGTCAGGTAACTGTTGAGTTCAGCAACCTTCCGTTCGCTTGCCTTCAGTGACAAAAGATTACGAACTTCTGCCAGCAATTCGCGATCGTTAAAGGGTTTAGAAAGATAGGCATCTGCTCCCTTCTCTACCCCTTCTATGCGGGTTTCTTCATCCGCTTTTGCCGTAAGCAACACGATCGGAGTACCCTGGATATCTTCCTGGTTGCGCACCATCAAGATCAGTTCAAGCCCAGACACGACCGGCATCATCAAATCAGTCACGATCAGCTGAGGCCGGTGCGCCATAGCCAGTTGAAAGCCTTCTTCCCCATTTCGCGCCAAAACGATCTGATATCCCATGCGGCGCAACACGCTGGCAACATAGGTACGCAGGTCGGGGTTATCATCCACTACCAGGATTTTCTCAGTCCGCTCGATGACTTTTTCGGCAATTTCAGCGATCGCAGGCACGCCTATGATCGGCGGCAAGTCAGACAGATCTGCCGAGACCGCTTGCTGCGGCTCGGCTTCAATATCCGCCAGTTCAACCGAGGCACGGCTGCCCTCGATTTCAGCAGGGATTTCGATCACCTGGCTACTGGGTAAGTGGGTGGTGCCAGTTTGCAGCCACACCGTGAATGTGGTGCCCTCACCGTAGTTAGAATCCACAGACACCTTACCACCGTGCAAATCCACCAGTTCTTTAACCAATGCCAACCCCAAGCCACTGCCTTCATGGCTACGGCTGGCAGAGCTATCGGCCTGGCGAAAGCGCTCAAACAGGTAAGGAATTTGGTCAGGACGAATGCCCAACCCCGTATCTTTAACCTTGAGTAAGCAATGGTCTCCGATATGTTGCAAACTCACGACGATACTGCCGCCCGCTGTCGTAAATTTCATCGCGTTCGACAACAGGTTATAGAGAACTTTGTCGAACTTTTCTAAATCAAGATATACAGGCGGACAGTCGAACAATTCTGTCAGCAAGGTAATTTGCTTGCGCTCGCAGTACGGCCGGAACGCATCGACAATTTGGGTGACAAAGTCGATCAAATTACAGGGGCGGAAATTGGGTTGCATCCGTCGGGCATCCAACCGTTGCAAGTCAAGCAACTGGTTGACCAGCCGCAACAGCCGCCGAGAATTGCGCAGGGCAATCACCGATTGGTCATACGACAGACCTTGCTGCTGCGAAACAGCAGACTCTAGCGGTCCAATATTGAGGGTAAGGGGGGTACGGAATTCGTGGGAAACATTTTGGAAGAATTCGGTTTTTTGCCGATCCAGCTCCAGCAGTTTTTCGGCTTGTTGTCGGGTTTTTTGATACAGACGAGATTGCTGCACCGCGATCGCGGCTTGAGCTGCCACAGCCTGGGCTAACTCAACTTCTTCGGGTTCCCAACGGCGAGACTGACGGATCTGACGCAAAGAGATGCTACCAATAATTTTGCCATCGTACAGCAACGGCACAACCAGCAACGCCCGAGCAGGCGATCGCAAGGGCAAGTCTAAAATATTCATCTCCGGATGATCGCCCAGATCATCGATCACCACAGGCAACTGGGTCAGCAATAACCGCTGTAAGACTGGGTTGCCGTCGATGGGGACTAAGGATTGGGGCAATTGATGGCGGTGGATGGTGACGCCATCTTCGACCATTGTCACCGTCCGATCGAATTCGGGAGCCAGGGCATCGGTCAGCCCGTCCTGGTCGCCATCATTAGACGCATCGTGTAAGCCCACACACTGGACAAACTCATCGTCTTCTGTCCACAGCGACAGGGCGCAACCATCGGCATAGAGAGCCTGACCCAATTTTTGAGTGATCGCCGCAAAAATTTCTTGAGGGTCAAGGCTAGAGCGAATGGCAGCGGTAATCGTGTTCACCAGGGTTTCTCGGCGAGCCAGCGATCGCACCTGCTCATAGGCACGCGCCTGCGACAGCGCCAAGGCTGCCTGGTCAGCCACCATAACAACCAACTGCACCTCATCATCTTGCCAATCGCGAGATTGTCCATATTGGTGCAGGGCTAACACCGCCATCAGCTCTTGTTGCCAAATCAAAGGTACAACCAGGCTAGAGGCAATATTGGCTTGCTGGTAAGCCTGACAGCGGGCAGCACCCGTATCGGGGTTTTCAATAATACGAGGATCATTGCAAACGTCGTGGATCACCTGCACTTCCCAGGTTTCCCAGATCGTGTGCGCCAGTTGATCGAGATTGGGTTGGGCGATCGCCTCATCCGTAGCTACTGCGGATTCGTTGATGGGTGCTGTGTAGATAAATAGCTCATCCTGAAGATGATCGTCCTGAACGGGACGAAGCAAACAACAATCGACCTCAAAAGTATGCCCTACGGTTTCCACAATGGTTTGCAGAATTTGCCGATAATTTAGGGCACTGCGAATGGTATTGGTCACAGCATTCAGCAGCGACTCTTGCCGCAGAGTGCGGCGCAGCTCATGCGTCCTGGCTTTGAGGACATTATGCGTATCCACAGCCTGACGGACGACCGCCTTTAGCTCATCGTCGTCCCACGGCTTTGTAACATATTTAAATACTTTGCCAGAGTTGATCGCTTCGACCAGATCTCCGACATCGGTATAGCCCGTTAAGATAATCCGAATAATATCGGGATACTGAGTTGCCGTCAGACTCAAGAACTCAGTCCCGCTCATAGACGGCATCCGCTGGTCAGAAATAATGACCGCGACATCGCCTTCGTTTGCCAAAATTTCCAGTGCAGCAGGCCCGCTCTCGGCACGCAACACCTTAAACTCTCGGTGGAATGTGCGATAGAGCAGGTCTAAATTGTCTGGCTCGTCATCAACGACCAGGATTTTAGGTTTGCTGTGATCTGGGGATGTCATGCACCGCTCTCCTGATGCAGGGGCAGTTAGATGAAAAATAACCGTATGTCTTCTGAATAACCAGTCTACTGAGGAGCTGATTGAGTGAGTTGTAGGTCAACACCCTGCTCGTCCTTCTGTCCATCGCTCAGTTTACTGCGATCGCTCCGATACAGGAGTTATTTTTGGCAGCGCACCCCATTTCATCCAATATTACAGCCCTATCGTAGTGGGTGTTTCCAGTGAATGTACGTTGACACAATCAAAGGCATTGCCAATTGGCTCTGCTTTCTCTGGAGACGTCCCTTTTAATCGTAGGTGCAAGCTTAACTATAAATGAATTGTGGATGAATGGTAGTAAGAGGATGTGTGACGAAAGTTGCTAAATCAAGGCTTAAGCCCTGAAACCAGTCAATTGACGACTTAACCTGACCAAAACTTTAAGAGATAACGACAAACGCTCATAAAGAGTTCATAGATGGGTACCTATCGGGAGGCACAGTATTTCCCGGCGGGGATATACCCCCTGAGGATCACCAATTCAATAAAACCGGGACGGTTATTTGTGGAAGCGCGGCGATGCTGTGCTTCTGCAAATGAATCTGCGGTTTTATGAAATTCACAATCCTAATCATTCAAGAGATAAAAATAATTTATCAATTGACCAAAATGTGTTAGTTTTGCATCACACAAAGTACAGAGTGCCCACTTTTGGACTGTGATTGAACTCACCGACGAATGGGCGGGTGAACGTAGCAATAGTTATTGCTACAACCAGAGTGTGATGATCTACTGACACTCTTTCATCCTAATACAGTCGCCAGTTGTAGGTCTCAGGACTAAAATGAAGGGCATTCCCTCTGCCACCACTATGTCTACATCCCCTTCAGGATTTTTTCCGCCTGATGCCGCGTATGGGCAGCCAGGTTGGCGATCGCTTGCCAGTTCTACCTTAACCATTCGTCCTGCATGTCAACCGGATATCACCCGTCTTTCAGACGTATTAGCCAGTAGTTTTCATCGCAAAGATGGTTGGCTGGGCTGGCTGTATCCTCTGCTGCAAATGGGGATTTATGAAGATCTGCGAATGCGATTACGGTTTAGCCCCAAGCATTATGCCTGCCTGGTAGCGACAATTGGTGAGGATGAGGCGGTTGTAGGCACCGTTGAAGTGGGAATTCGGAATGCGAGTGTCTGGTCTAGCCAAGCGGCATCGTGTCTGTATATCTCTAACCTTGCCGTTCAGTCAGACTATCGTCGTCACGGCATTGCTCAGCGATTGTTAGCCGCCTGTGATCAGTTAGCGTTGGAGTGGGGCTATCCAGATCTCTACCTGCATGTTTTGGAAAATAACCACACAGCTCGACGCTTATATCATCGAGCAGGGTACAAGCTCTGCCGAGTCGAAGCAGGGTTTGGCTTCTGGCTCTGGGGACAGCCCAAACAATATTTTTTGTGCAAAAAGTTACATTCTTAGACCCCGATGGTTGCAATTTTTTATAGCCCTGAATTTTTAGAGCACGATACGGGTGGCTATCATCCCGAAAATCCGGGTCGCTTAACCGCGATTATTGAGGCATTGCAAGCGACCCCCTGGGCAGAACAATTAGACTGGCGATCGCCCACTCCGGTTAACCAACAAGGCGATCGCGTTCTAGAAGCGATTAGCACAGTACATCCCCCGCGCTATATTGCAACGGTGCAGAACGTTGCCCAGAGTGGTGGCGGTCATGCTGACCCCGATACTCCGATTTCGGCGCGTAGCTATGATGTGGCAGTGTTGGCAGCAAGCACCTGGCTAGAAGGGGTAGATCATGTCTTGCAGACCCAAAACCCTGCATTTGTGTTGGCACGTCCTCCAGGGCACCATGCGATGCCCAATCGGGCGATGGGGTTTTGCTTGTTTTCCAATGCGGCGATCGCGGCTCACTATGCGCTGGAGCAAGCAGGGGTGAACCGAGTCGCAATTTTAGATTGGGATGTGCATCACGGCAATGGCACACAGGCGATCGTCGAAAACCACCCACAAATTGCCTATTGTTCCTTACACGAAGCGCACAATTACCCAGGTACGGGTGCCGCTGATGAACATGGCAAATTTGACAACGTGCTCAATTTTCCAATGCCCGCAGGTAGCACGCTGACCCACTATCAACCTATTTTTGAGCAACAGATTTTACCGTTTTTGCAAACCTTCCAGCCCGATCTGTTGATTGTGAGTGCAGGTTATGACGCCACCAAAGCCGATTTTTTGTCTCATATCTGTCTGGAACCCGGAGATTACGGCGTTTTCACAGAGTATTGCTTGCAAGTGACCCGTAAGATTTTATTTGGCTTAGAAGGCGGGTATGACTTTAAAGCGCTCGGTCAATCGGTTGTGGCAACGTTAGAACGCTGTTTATAGCCCGACGCAATCGAGTCAATACAATTTACCTTATGCTTCTCAGCGAGTAGCACTGTACAGAAATTCTCAATGGCATGAAACACAGGTTGGCGAGAGAGCCGCGCTCTGCGCGGCTCTCTCGCCAACCGTCATCTATCCAGGTGTGAAGCGTTGTAGAATCGCTCTCTTGAACGTACTTGAGGGCGGAGGCACAGCCTCCGCCCTCAAGCATCCTAAACCCCTTCAGCGGCAACAGGTCACCCGAAACTCGATTCTTCCTATTCCAGGGGCAGCAGGCGTCCGATCGTTAATTTATTCGGCTGGAAGAGATCTTGAGCAATCCGTTGCACATCGGCAGGCGTGACGGCTTCAATGTCCTTCAATTGTTCAAATAAATTGCGCCAATCTCCGGTCGCGGCTTCGTATTCAGGCAATAGCCCTGCCATACCGTCGTTAGAATCTAATGTTCTCAACACGCTGGCACGGGACTGTGTCTTCACCCGATCCAACTCTTCCGTCGGCACCTGTTCTGTTTTCAATTTTTCTAATTCTGCATTTAAAGCCGTCGCAATGTCTTCAACCGTGTGTCCCGGAGCCGTAAGGGCATAAATCATCATCAGTGTCGGATAGCGATCGCCCGGAAAGCCACTGGCAACATTGACATTGAGGGCAATCTGCTGTTGCTCGACCAAACTTTGATATAGACGAGACGTGCGACCCCCCACCAATAGCGACGCAATAATGTCGTAAATCACCCGTTCTGGATCGTTGATCGCGGGAATTTGGTAGCCTTCCAGATACCAGGGCTGAGTGGGTAACCGCAGGGTGACATCGCGGGGTGCCGTTTGTTCGGGGGGTGAAACGTCTAAGGTTGGAGCCTGAGACCGACTTTGATAACGACCGAAATAGGCTTCTGCTAACCGTTTTACTTTTCTAGGATTTACATCACCAACCACGGACACAATAATCCGGTCTGGGGTGTAATAGGTGTCATAAAAGTCCTGGATATCTTGGCGCGTCAGATTTTGAATATCGTCTGCATACCCGATCGTGGGACGACCATAGGGATGTCCGGGGAACGCAGTTTTCAGAAATTCCTCGATCATCTTACCGATTGGGGAATTGTCCGTACGCATCCGCCGCTCTTCTAAAATCACGTCTTTCTCTTCATAAAATTCGCGGAAGACAGGTTCTAAAAAGCGTTCAGATTCCAACGACATCCACAGTTCTAATTTGTTCGACGGAAAACTATAGAAATATCGGGTTGCATCCAGAGATGTAGTGGCGTTTAGACCAACGCCTCCGGCTTGCTCGACAATCTGACCCATCTCATTTTGTTTGACGTACTGAGATGCCTGTTGTCGGACAAAATCAAATTGCTGCTGAAGCTTTTCTACATCCGCCGTTTGTCCTGCGGTTTTGGCGACCTGAATTTGGTCATACAACTCGTCTAACTGATCGAGCAATAGTTTTTCGGCTTGATAGTTGATCGTTCCGATTTGCTGAGTTCCCTTAAATGCCAGATGTTCGAGGAAGTGAGCGGCTCCAGTCTTGCCTGGGGCTTCGTAGGCAGCACCCACATCGACATAGGTCATGAACGAGATCACGGGTGCTTCGTGTCGTTCCAAGACGATGAACCGCATCCCATTGCTGAGGGTAAACTCGGTCACTTGATTGATCACGCGATCGAGGTAGGGTTGGATGGAAGAGGCGGGGGCATCGGGCGGAGCAAATTGGGCAGAGGCGATCGCCTGGGGCATTCCCCACCACAGCACTAGTACCATCACGACCATAGACAGCACTCGCTGAGCCATCTGCCGTGTCGCAGAGATTGCCGCTTGAACAGTTTGAGCGTGACGAGAAGCCAAACAACCAAAGTACAGCATGGAAAAACAGCACCGAGAAATACCACACACCAGCATACTCCGGGATCGCTACTTCAGGCGGATTCCGGTAGAATGGCGGGAATGCTGATTGCAGATTTTCGCACGGGCGATCGCTTCTCATACACATCTGTTAGTTGCCGATATGAACTCGCTGAATAATGCTCTGACGCTGTTTTTCAGCCTCCTGGTAGAAGCTATGCCCTTCTTGTTATTGGGGGTTTTGTTTTCTAGCCTGTTGTTGCTATTTGTCGATGAGCGTAAACTAATTGCCGCAGTTCCCCGCAACCCGATTTTGGCGGCATTTGCCGGAAGTTTAATTGGCTGCTTATTTCCCGTTTGTGAATGTGGCAATGTGCCCGTTGCCCGTCGCTTGTTAATGCAAGGCGCGCCTAGCGCTATGGCGATCGGGTTTTTATTAGCCGCTCCGACCGTGAATCCGATTGTATTTTGGGCAACCTGGACTGCCTTTCGCGATCAACCTGAATTGGTGTTTATGCGCGTCGGCTTTTCCTTGCTGATCGCCACGATCATTGGTTGGATTTTTAGTACTCAGGCAGATCTGCGCCCCCTATTACAGCCAGCCATTGCTCGCGCCATGCCTGCACCTGCTCAATCGCAGCCAAAACGTACGGCAACCGAGGACACGTCTCCTCTGCTACAATCCGGTACCTTTTTGCTGGGGCAACCCGGACAGCAACTGCGGTTAGATGGGGGCTTACAAAATTCCCTATTAATCGCCAACCCCATCTTGTCTAGACCCTGGGGCGATCGCCTGCAACTGGTGCTGGATAACGTGGTCAATGAAATGCGAGAACTGGGTGGTGTTTTGATTTTGGGAACGGCGATCGCTGCCATCGTTCAGGTTGCCATTCCTCGCGAACTGGTGCTGAGCCTGGGACAAGGGCAAATTACCTCTGTCTTAGCCATGATGATGTTGGCATGGGTCGTTTCTATATGCTCAACAGTCGATTCCTTTTTTGCTCTGTCCTTTGCCTCCACCTTTACCAGTGGTGCATTGCTTGCATTTCTGGTATTCGGACCGATGATTGATGTCAAAAATATCAGTCTGTTGCTGTCCATTTTCAAAGGCAGAGCCATTTTTTACCTGTTTGCCCTGGCAGGACAATTAACGTTTTTGCTATCGTTGCTCGTCAATTTATACATCAGCTAGAGTGTGCGGCGGCGTCCTGTTTATCCGTTTCCCTCATACCCCTTGATTGCCAATGTCTACCAGAATTCGTTCGACTGCCTCTCGCCGCTCTCGTCCAGCAAAACCAGGAGCCTGGTTGATTTGGCTAGACATTGCCGCTGTGATGGCTTGGGGAGCCTTATTACTGAAATATTGGCTAACAGGCAAAATTAATATTCTCTTGCATCCCGATTATGTTTGGTTGGCGATCGCCGCTGGCATATTTCTCATCGCTCTGGGGATTTTGAAGAGTGGGCAGATCCTATTCCTCAGCCGTCGGGCAAAACAAAATCCTTTGCCCGATATGCAGCACATGAATATATTTCCGCTGGGCTGGGGCAGTGCGCTATTGCTGATCGCGGCTTGTGTTGGGTTGCAATTTACACCCGAACCGTTTGGCAGCCAGGTTGCCCTGGATCGGGGTGTGACAGATACCCTGTCGATGACGCGATCGCGACCGCAAGCGTTTCGGGGGAACGTTCGCCCCGAAGACCGATCGATTGTGGAATGGGTACGGACGCTCAGCGTTTATCCTGAACCGGATGCCTACGCCGGACAAACGGTAAAAGTAGACGGATTTGTCATCCACCGTCCCGACTTATCCGATAATTACCTGGTGATTTCTCGTTTTGTGATTACCTGTTGTGCTGCCGATACGTATCCAGTGGGTCTGCCTGTGAAACTGGCGCAGAGCCGATCGGCTTATCCACCCGATGCCTGGTTTCGGGTAGAAGGAGAAATGATCACCGAAACACTGGATGGGCAACGCCAACTGGTCATCCAGGCGAAATCACTCACTACCATTCCCGAACCCGAAAATCCCTACGAGTATTGAACTAATTTTTTTGGGAACTGGCGTTTTCCCGTAGGGAAAACGCCAGTTCCCCCATTCAACGAGGTATCAATGTCTGTGTTACAAGAGTTTCAGCCGATTGTGGCGATCGCCACTACCGTTGCAGGTGCCAAAACCCTCAGTCCCCTGTGCCAATCCGCAGATGCTGTTCTTTGGGTGCCAGAGGCGATCGCCGCACAACTTCAGGCTGAACCATTGCCCCTTCGCCATATCCAGGTCTTCACAGGATCGTTGCGAGACCATCTGGCAAGCCTTTGGGGACATCCTCGAAGTTTTGTCTTTAATTTAGCCACGGGCGCAGTTGTGCGGCTGATTGCACCCTTGCTAAGCGACAAAGCCAGCGATCCCGCCGTGGTGGTTGTGGATGAACCCGGACAGGTAGTGATTAGCCTCTGCGGTGGACATCAGGGCGGAGCCGATCGCCTGACCCGTGCGATCGCCCTCCAACTCGGTGCTACCCCCATCCTCACAGGTGCCAGCAATGCCCTCGGCTTACCGGGGATCGATGTTATTGGAACGCCCTTTGGCTGGACAAAAGGTACAGGAGATTGGACAGCTGTGAGCAGTGCGATCGCCCGTCAAGCAACAGTGCAGGTGATCCAGGAAGCAGGCTCTACCCTGTGGCAACAGCATTTGCCCTCGCACCACTCATTTCATTTTGAGCCTCAGCAGCCGGGAGCAGGCATTGGGGATCAAGGGTTCGAGCAAGACTTAAAACTAGAAGAATCGGTCAAAGCAGTCGTCTGGATCAGTCCCTTTGACCGGACGCCTTCTATTCCCCACGTTTCCGACGCTTCATCCCCTCATCTCTCCATCTCCTCTCTCCCCCAGGTGCAATGGCATCCGCGAGTTCTGTGGGTGGGGATTGGGTGCGAACGCGGGACGCCTCGACAGGTGATTGAAGCCGCGATTCAACACGTCTTCCAGTCTCATCATTTAGCCGAAGGAGCGATCGCCGGCATTGCCACCATCGATCTCAAAGCCGATGAAGTCGGATTGGTAGAATTTTGTCGCGATCGCCATTTTCCCTTAGTCTGCTTTCCTGCCGAACTCCTCAAAACCGTCTCCGTCCCCAATCCTTCAGCCCTAGTTGAAACCGAAGTGGGGACACCCAGCGTGGCAGAAGCCGCTGCCATTCTGGCTGGCAAAGGTCAGAAATTAGGAATTAGTCAGGGTTTGGAAAATAAAATACCTGTGCCAGGAGAGAACCCACCAGAAACCTCTCCCTTCACCCCTCCATCCTCTTCACCTCCCTCACCTCCCCCATCCCCCTCATCTCCCTTACCTCCCTCATCTCCCTCACCTCCCCCCTCCCTACTGGTCTCGAAACACATCCATCGCCTCGACGGACAACCTGGAGCCGTAACCGTTGCCGTTGCATTAGCAGAGCAAGAGTATATTGAGCGGACAGGGCAACTTTGGTTAGTGGGCACAGGACCAGGAGCCTTGAACCAGATCACCCCGGCAGCTCAAATGGCGATCGCCCAGGCAGATGTTGTCATTGGCTATTCCCTGTATGTCGATCTGGTGCGACCGTTGCTTCGTTCAGGGCAAATTGTGGAAGCGTCACCGATTACGCAAGAACGTCAGCGCGCCCAACGAGCGATCGCCCTGGCAGAGTGGGGCTTAACCGTCACGGTCATTTCATCGGGCGACTGTGGCATCTATGGCATGGCAGGGTTGGTGCTGGAAGAATTGCAAGCAACGGGATGGGATGGCAATAGTCCTCACGTCCAGGTCTTTCCTGGGATCAGCGCCCTACAAGCCGGTGCGTCACGAGTGGGCGCACCTTTGATGCATGACTTTTGTGCCATTAGCCTGAGCAATTTACTCACCCCCTGGGAGGTGATTGAAAAACGGCTATATGCAGCGGCGCAAGCCGACTTTGTTACCGCACTCTACAACCCCAAATCCCAAACTCGCACCGAACAAATTGCGATCGCTCAACAAATTTTTCTTAAATATCGTGATCCCAGCACTCCAGTTGCTATCATCCATGCTGCCTATCGCCAGGAAGAAACCATTATCCTGACCACGTTGGCTGAGTGTCTGGAAAGTCCGATTGATATGCTGACGACGGTGATCATCGGCAACCAAAGCACCCGACTGCACGACCAGTGGATGATCACACCCAGGGGATATTTAGGGTTTGGCAACATTTAGCAATGCTTATTTCTGTGGACGGGATGGTGGAGTAGCTGCCGCAATGGGAATCACCAGGCGACTGAGAATACGTCCATCTTCTAACCGGAATAGATTGAATTCCCCGCCCATCTGCTGCATCAAGACCTGACACATCGAAAGATGCAACCCAGGTGGATGATCGAGTGCAGACGGTGCCAGCAAATCTTCGGTACGACCGATATGCAGTTCTTCTAACAGACGAGGCTCGATCACACCGTTGTCAGTGATAGATAGCTCCAGCCAGCGCGCATCCAAAGGGCGACACCAGATATCTAAGCGGCTGCCAGCTGCCGAA
Organism: Calyptranema fuscum S582; assembly: GCF_055793305.1. Taxonomy (NCBI): domain Bacteria; kingdom Bacillati; phylum Cyanobacteriota; class Cyanophyceae; order Oculatellales; family Oculatellaceae; genus Calyptranema; species Calyptranema fuscum. The sequence continues at coordinate 96,303 of NZ_JBSLYH010000015.1, read as the reverse complement.
CGGTGACAGGCAGTGGTCAGCAATTCGTGTAAAACAAATTCAATTTTGGCAATGTCGCCCCCAATATTGACACTGGCATCGTTATGAACTTGAGTCCACAGCTGGCGTTGCTTGATCAAACCTTCAACCCGTTCCAGCGATCGCTTTAACAGACTAGCCAGGGGGATCGTTTCATAATCCGTTTGCACCTGCCATTGTTCTTGGCGTAACACAGGCGCAAGGGTCGATAAAATGCCGCCCAGTTGTCGCAGCGTTTGATGATAACGCATACTTGCCAGGGCATCTTTTTGATGGCTCAGCTCATTCAGCTGCTTCACGCCAATGCCCAGGGTGCGATAGGTTTCTTCCAGGCGACGGTTTTTATACCAGTTGAGTAGTTCTAACGTCCGTTTTTGAGTGGCTAACGTTTCAGCAAGGGTAAGGTAGCGCCGCGACCAGGCGAGTTGATTGACCAGAATGCTGAAAGTATTGAGTTGCCGTTCATGCCAATACCGTTCTAAGCGATCGGCAACAATCACCATTCCGGTTGGCTCATGGTCGGGTGCAGTTCGCAATGCCATCACTAGAATTTGCCCAATATCCACACCACTCAACCATTGGCGGGTATCGACCGGGACATCATCGATGCTAACGGGCAACAGTCCATCGGTTTGTAATGCCCACTGAATCAGGGTATCGCTATGCACCGGAATGACAATATCGGTCGTGACCGCAAATTTATTATTGCTGACAATCGGAGACACAATTCGAGCGGCTTGCCGTCCGGGTTGCCACAGCACCAGCGTTGCCATCGGCACTTGCATCACTTGAGTGATGTGTTGCATAGCAGATCGCTCTAACCCTTCCAGGTCATGAATCTGCTGCATCGTCGTCAGACCCCATTGAATGGTCTGAATCAGTTTTTGTTGTTGTTCCGCTTGCCGTTGCAATTGCCACTGGTGCAAAATCACGCCAATTTGCTGGCTGACAATGCGCAAAATATCTCGCTCAGCCCGGTTCCAGGCACGGGGTGATTCATGCCCGACCACCATAATGCCTTCGATCGCATGACCAATGTTGGTACTACAGACTAAAAGCGATCGCACACCCACATCTAGCAACACTTGCCGCCAGGCCATCAGCTTCAAGTCTTCTTCCAGATTTTCAACCGATACCGCCTCAGTGCTGCGTTCTAGCATTTGCCAGTCCACACCGTTCAAGCCATCCAGCGCAGTTGGAATAGGACGACGGTGAGAGGGTTGTGTCTGATAACAAATCTCAAACTTTTCACTATCCTGGTCATACAGTAATAGGATCAGGCGCTCTGCACCCAACCGCGCACATAGACGTTCGGATACTTTTTTGAGGGTTGTATTCCAATCGTCATCGCTGTAAATCGCTTTGGAAACCTCAGCCGTTAAGCTTTGATCTTGCTTAACGTTGTGAATCGCTTCCTCCATTTCTTCTAACGGAGCCGTTAACGCAACCAGGTGGGCAGCGCCTTTGATATAGTCCTTTTCTTCTTCCGTCCAGATCCGAGGCTCTGTGCCCTCAACCGCTAAAAAGCCCAACAGTTCTTCGTGAAATAAAATCGGAGCTGCCATTAGCGATCGCGATCCCAGTTGCATCATCAGCCGCCCCGTCATATCCGCTTTCAGGGAGCTATGGGCTTCTCCAATGGAAACCAGCTGATCGGCAGCTAGTGCCTGATAAAAACTATTAACTTCTTGAGCGGTAATTCCAGAGGATTGCTGGACTGACTCTATGCGCCCGCCACTCATCGTGCTGACGCGTCGCCAAAAATAGCGCCGTTGCGGCTCAAACCAATAGATATTAGTGCGATCGGGGTTAACAAAGCGATGGGTTTCATCCACAATCGCTTCTAGTCGTTGCTTTAAGGTGGGGAGCGATCGCAACTTGGTCAACAACGCCAAAAACGGTTCGGCAGGACGCTTGGTCATTTGCCGTTGTTGTTCTTGCTCCAGCTGATAGAGCGCCGCTGCCAATCCCCCTAAGACTGTTGACAGTCGAGCTTTTTCTTCCGAATGCGGTGAGATTCCCCACAGCATCGAACCCAACAACGTTACGCCAAAGCATTGATCCTTATGGCGAATGGGAAAAATTACCGTTCCTTGAATATTGAGTTTTTGAGCCGCCTTACGCCAATCGCCTGCTCGCGTTTCTTCACGCAAATCCGGCACCCCCAGAGGTCGCTGCTGAATCACCACTTGCTCTAGCAAATCTCCGGGGTTGAGTACGATGCGTTGCTTCAGGATAGAGACTTCGCCTTCCGGGGTAAACCCACCCTTACCAAACAATCGATGTTCTAGCCGATCGTAAAGACCGATCCAAATCAGCGCATAGTCAAATTCTGTTTGCAGATAGCTAAGGGTAATTTCGATCAGCGCATCAGCACTCTCCCCTTCACGCAGAGCCTGAAGAGTCCGTCCCAGAGCAACCACTTGTTTTTCATGAGTTGATGGCTCCTTTTGCGCCCCCATCTTATCTGGCTCCTGCTTTACACAGGCTGCTTATAGTTTTCATTTAACAAAAAGATGCAAGCTAGTGAGTTTGTCTTAGCGTGTTTCAGTAAATTACCCTGCAATCAACAATCATAGTCTCTCAAATTAGAGAAACCGAAATACCGTTTCGAGACTCGCCCTCTGCGTTAGAGAGCAGTAGCACGGGGCTACGCCTCAGTCACATTCGCAATACTCGATTGTATCGTTGTAAATTTGCTCCGCTGCTCTTTAAGATGGGCGTAGACCGACACTACCCTGAACTGTATTTGTAAATCGCCCGAACTGGTGCGATCGCCATGATTGTTAACTTTCGGCGGCTCGGTAGAATTTCCCTCCATGCTTAGTATTACTTAGGATGCCCTGGCGAGACCACACTGCTAACGAACAAATTCGGATTGCTGTTGACTAGCGCTTTGTCAAGGATTTTCTGCCGGGTGCTGTGCCGCGCTTTGCGCGGCACAGCACCCGTTTTAACCGTCCATTTTTACTGGACAGACCACCAATACGATTCAGACCCTGAAGCCCCACGTTGAGTATTAGCAACTGAACACAAACGTAAGCCCCAAAATTTGGCAATATCAGGATAAATCTTAACCAAATGTAAATTGCTTTATAGCTTTAGATTTCGCCAACTCTCTACAGCAATGCTCAATCAGGCGTGAAAGCGCCCGCCCTGCGGGCGGGCGCTTTCATGCCTGATCATTTTTACGAATCAAATAGGATCGCTATACATTAAGAAGCGATCTGAGGAGTTGATATTGCGCGCCCTGTGGGCGCGCAATATCAACTCCTCAGATCGCTTTAAAAATCGCTTTAAAATTGGGATCAGATTGCTTCTTCGTGAGACGTTCCCTTTACTAACCGCTTAAGACCCTTGGATATTTATCAAACCGTTATTCGTCCGCTCCTGTTTTCCGGCTTGAATGCTGATCCCGAATGGCTTCAGCAGCAGTCCATTCAGTTCTTACATCGGCTCGATCGCACGCAACATCAACCCTCTGGACGATGGTATGGCGATCGCTTACGCCATTCCTGTAGTTATAGTCATCCATCTTTACAACAAAGCTTATGGGGTATGGACTGGCATAATCCCGTTGGATTAGCCGCCGGATTTGATAAAGATGGGTTGGCATCAGGGGTCTGGTCGTTGCTCGGGTTTGGCTTTGCCGAGTTGGGAACTGTGACTCTGCATGCACAACCGGGAAATCCCAAACCTCGCCTATTTCGCCTGCTGGAGGATCGGGCTGCTTTAAACCGGATGGGGTTTAACAATCAAGGGGCGGAGGCGTTAGCAGAGCGATTGCGGCAGCGGTGGGGTGGGGTGGGGGATGAAGAGGTGAAGAGATGGGGAGGTGAAGGGGATGAAGGGGTGAAGAGATGGGGAGATGGGGGTGATGGGCGTCGCCGTGAGCGTAGTCGAACGGGAGGTGAGGATGATGGGGGAGATGGGCTTTGCCGTGAGCGTAGTCGAACGGGAGATGGGGGAGGATTAAATGGCTTTGACCGGAGAATTCCGTTGGGGATCAATTTGGGCAAGTCTAAGATCACGTCACTAGAGACGGCAGCAGAGGATTATTTGGGCAGTTTTCGCTTGCTAAAAAATCTGGGGGACTATTTTGTGGTGAATGTGTCCTCGCCTAATACCCCAGGATTGCGATCGCTGCAATCGTCTGACCAACTCGATCGCATTTTGGCGCTCTTGCAGCACGAAAATCAGGCACGAAAACCGTTACTGGTTAAAATTGCTCCCGATTTAGAGTGGGAGGCGATCGCTGCTGTCCTTGAGCTAGCTCAAACTTACCAATTGGCAGGCATCATAGCCACTAATACCACCATTAGCCGCGCAGGGTTGCGCACCCAAATCACCCCTATTACAGGTAAACCTATTGTTGACGAATCGGGGGGGATTAGTGGCGCTCCCTTGCAACAGCGTTCTACTGAAATCATTCGTTTCATCTATCGGGAAACCCAGGGAAAATTACCCATTATCGGTGTGGGTGGCATTTTCAATAGCGATGATGCCTGGGAAAAAATTACGGCTGGCGCTAGTTTGATTCAGGTCTATACTGGCTGGATCTACGAGGGACCCTGGATGGTGCGCCGGATTTTAGCCGGACTGGCAGAGAAGCTCGACGAACAGGGGTTGAGCAGTATTGCAGACGCCGTTGGAACAAAGAATTAAAGCCGTAAGCATAGACTTCTTGTAGATTAGTTTGGGCGAGGGGCAAAGCTCCCGCCCAAACTAATCTCAAAAACTTAACTTGAACAAAGTCTGATGTACAGATAGAACGCTATCATCGCTGGGGAACGGCTAATTCTTGGCAACGTTAACTCGGTTAATTCTTAAGCTCCCTTCCATTCCAGCAGGACCCGATCTTTTGGTAGAATCAAGAGCTTGCACAAAATCAATCGCTTGCTGGATGGAGAGGTGTTATGGCTCGGATGTACTACGACGCGGATGCAAATCTTGACCTTTTAGCCGGGAAGACTGTTGCCATTATTGGTTACGGTTCTCAAGGTCACGCGCATGCCCTGAACTTAAAAGATAGTGGCGTGAACGTGATTGTTGGCCTCTATCCCGGTAGCAAATCGGCAGCAAAAGCCGAAGCCTCAGGATTAACGGTCAAATCTGTTGCAGATGCAGCGGCAGCAGCCGATTTTATTATGATCTTGCTGCCCGACGAAGTACAAAAAACGGTTTACAAAAATGAGATTGAACCGCACCTGACCGAAGGTAAAGTGCTGGCATTTGCTCACGGCTTTAACATTCACTTTGCTCAGGTTGTTCCTCCCAGCAATGTCGATGTCGTCATGGTTGCGCCCAAGGGGCCCGGACATTTGGTCAGACGCACCTACGAACAGGGCGAAGGCGTTCCTTGTTTGTTTGCTGTCTATCAAAATGCCTCAGGTCAAGCACGCGATCGCGCTATGGCATATGCCAAAGGGGTTGGTGGTACCCGTGCCGGAATTTTGGAAACCACGTTCCGGGAAGAAACTGAAACTGACCTGTTTGGAGAACAAGTAGTGCTCTGCGGTGGGTTGAGTGCCCTGATCAAATCTGGATTCGACACGTTGGTAGAAGCCGGATATCAACCCGAACTTGCTTATTTTGAATGTCTTCACGAAGTCAAACTCATCGTAGACCTGGTGGTCGAAGGGGGGTTGGCAAAAATGCGTGACAGCATCTCAAATACCGCCGAGTATGGCGATTACACCCGGGGTCCGCGCATCGTCACTGATGAAACCCGCGCCGAAATGAAGAAAATTCTCAGCGAAATTCAGTCGGGTCAATTTGCCCGTGAATTTGTCCTGGAAAATATGTCAGGCAAGGCTGGTTTCACTGCTATGCGTCGTCGTGAAGCAGAGCACCCGATCGAAGAAGTCGGGAAGGATCTGCGCGCCATGTTTAGCTGGCTGAAAAAAGCCTAAGTCATCTGCAAAAGCGGCACTGTGTGCCGCTTTTGCTATGGCATGGCGATCGCCGGTCGGCGATCGCGTTTTGTTTGTGCCTCTTCCAGTCGTGCCGCTAACGATAACAACGTTTCTTCGGCGGCTGGACGTCCGACTAACTGCACTCCAACAGGCAATCCAGTCGTATCAAAGCCTGTCGGGAACGCGATCACAGGTTGCCCGGTGGCATTAAACGGTGGACAGGGAGCAATCCAGTTGACAATGTTCTCGAAGATCTTTTTGGGCGGCAATTTTGCCCATTCGCCCACCCGAATCGTGGGATGCATATAGGTTGGCAAAACCAACACATCAAAACGGTCGAGTTGGGTAATCAGTCTGCGAGCGATCGCCTGGACTTGACCCACAGCTCGTAAATAATCGCCCCCCGACCGTCGCCGCGATCGCCGCAATAACCAGCGATTAAATTTCCCCATAAAAAAGCCAGGAACCCCCAGATCAGATCCCGCTTGCCAAACTACAGCAAACGGATCGACCAGATCTGTCAGGTTAATCTCAATTTCCTCTACGTCGTGCCCCATGCTTTCGAGTAACCGCACCGTATCCAACACCGCTTTTTCACACACCGGGTGAAACCGTCCGGCAGGGGCTAGGGCACTGAGAAAGGCGACCCGCAAGCTACCGGGCGATCGCTCCGTTGCCGCTAAAAAAGAAGGATTTGGATCGGGAAGCCAATAGGGATCGCCAATCACATAGCCGGACATAACATCGAGTAGAGCAGCAGCATCTGCGACGGTATGGGCTAAGGGTCCATCCGTTGCAAGACCGCTGAGTTTGTCTCCGGTAGGTGCGTTGGAAATCCGACCCCGCGAGGGTTTGATGCCTACCAGACCACAACAAAAAGCAGGCCCTCGAATCGAACCACCCCCATCGGTGCCCTGAGCGATCGCACACAAACCAGCGGCGACCGAAGCAGCGGCTCCACCACTCGATCCGCCGGGAGTATAATCAGGATTCCAGGGATTCCGTGCTGGGGGAAAGCCCTTAGGTTCGGTATAAGGCGTAGATCCCAACTCTGGCGTCGAGGTTTTACCCAACATGACAAACCCGGCATCTCGGATGCGCGACACAACGCCATCATCTGATTCAGCAATGCGATCCTTTAAAACTTTGATGCCATACGAACAGGGCACCCCTTCGATTGGCGTCAGATCTTTGATCGAAATTGGCACCCCAAAAAACGGGGGTAGTTCTCCGTGATCGATCTGTACGTTAGTGCCGCCACTGAGCTGCTCAGTTTTTGCCTTGGCATCTGCGATCGCCTGATCTGCCATGACTGTAAAGTAGCTATTCAGCGTCGGATTAATGTGCTGAATGCGATCGAGATAAAGCTGCGTTAGTTCTAGCGGCGAAATTTCTTTCTGACGAATCAATCGGGCTTGTTCTAACGCAGACGTGAACGCGAGATCAGTAGAATCCATTAGTTGTGAGGAGGAATTGACTCAAAAGAATTGAAAGTAGGAGCACTGATTGAAACCAAAATGGCAAAGCACAGAGTGCCCACCCTCGCTCTTGCTTCACCCTACAACTTCTCCAACCCAATCTGAAACAGCCTGCTGACAGATCAGGAATTGTCTGTCTCCCCAGTCCGTTCCGAAAAATCGCACTCGACAATCACTTTAATATTGCAACCTGCGGTTCCTGTTGCAATATAAGGAACGCCCCCAACTCCTGAGACATTCACACCAAATTCCAACGAGACTTTTTTGACATTGGCAAACGCTGCATCTTCAAAGGCTTTGAGCGTATATTTCGTGTAAGTCTTGATCGTATTTTCAATCAAGTCGAAACTTTTGGGAATTTGTTTGACAAGAGTTCCTCCTTTAGCCGTACGTCCAGTTTCTTCTGAATTGGCTGGAGTTGCTGGAGTCGCTGGAGCTTCCGTATCTTCGACTGGCTCAACGTAAATAATGGTATTTTCGTCCACTTGTATCGGTTGTAGTTGGCGCATCAGATGACCCTGTCAATTTTCAATTAGCTCATTCATTGTGCCCAAACTCCGTCCACCTTGGAAACTGAAGGGTTGACATGATGCAATTTCAGGGTCATCACCCCCTGGGTCAGGCGGCTTGAACCATCGCAGTCCTAGATTATTTCCGATGTGCGCTTCTCTCCTAAATAAATATTTAGCCAGGTTGTGCATGGGGATGCTGATAGATCGGGTTTAGATGCGTTACTATAGAAAGGTTGTGAAAATTTTCAACAGATACGGCTATGGCGGTCCCCAAGAAGAAAACTTCCAGTGCAAAGCGTGATCAACGCCGTGCTACATGGAGAAGAAAAGCAGCTCTACAAGCTCAGAGAGCTCTCTCTCTAGGCAAATCAGTTTTGACTGGACGTTCTAAGAGCTTTATCTATCCAGAGAAAGACGAAGCTGACGACGACGAATAGATTGATTCAAAGACTCACTACTTCAAGATTCCTCAGTCAGGTTTAGGTTGTTCATTGGTTAGAAGCACGTTATGGTTCTATCCAGCCAATCACCGAGGATAATCTAAATATGTTTAATGTGTTAAAAACAGAGGGGTAACATTGCTACCCCTCTGTTTTTGATAGCTTGACACACTCAAGTGATGGATTGAAAAGCGGCGCTCTGCGCACTAGGATTGTTTCTAGGATCGTGGATTTAATAAAACTGAAGATTTATCTTTGGAAGCGCGGCTCCGCCGTGCTTCCAAAGATAAACGTCCGGGTTTTAATTAATTTGTGATCCCTGGTACACCACATTAAAAGTTTTAGAGGGAGTGAAGGGAGTTTCACCCCTTCCTGGAGGCGCAGTCTCCATATTGCAAGATTTAGTGTTTGCACTACTAGGAGGTCTAGGGTGGGAAAATTCTTTCACAAACCCGGTTCTGACTTACAAGATCGGGTGCCCCCTGGTCAACATCTAACCAATGGATTTCCAGTTTTAACTTATGGGCAAACGCCGGTCATTAATTTGCCAGAGTGGCAATTTAAAGTTTCGGGTTTAGCGGAACCTGTGACGCTGAGCTGGGCTGACTTTATGGCAATGCCGCAGAGCAACTTCACTGCCGATTTTCACTGTGTCACGACCTGGTCGAAGCTCGATGTTCAGTGGACAGGGGTTAAGGTGACGGATTTTATGCGTCACATTCAGGTGAACCCCAACGCAGTGCATGTCATGCAGCATTGCTATGGTGGCTACACAACCAATATTGCGATGGAAGATTTTCTGCGAGACGAAAATTTCTTTGCCCATACTCTCTTTGGCGAGCCTCTCCCAGCCGATCATGGAGGACCGATGCGATTGGTCGTTCCTCATCTGTACGCCTGGAAAAGTGCGAAATGGATTAATGGATTGGAATTTTTAGATCACCCCGATTTAGGATTTTGGGAGCGCAATGGCTATCATCATCGGGGTGAACCCTGGGCAGAAGAACGGTACAGTAGCCGCTTTTAGAGCAGGGTTGAGCATCCTTAGGATCGCAAATGAAATAACCTATAATTCTTTTTGAGAGAGCGACGGCGGAGCCGTCGCTCTCTCAAAAAGAATTGGGTTTTATTAAATCCACGATCCTTAGACAATTATTGGGTGAATTGCATCATGGCATCACCCCATGATCTTTTTTAACCAGGCTAGCTTGCTGTCATAGGGCGCATACCGCAGCGGTAGATCTAACCAGAAAGAGCGAGACAACACACTTTTTTGGTGGGAGAAGACTGTAAATCCGGCTTTACCGTGATAGCTGCCCATGCCACTCTGCCCTACGCCACCAAAGGGTAAATCGGGTACAGCTAAATGCATCAGGGTGTCGTTGATGCAGACCCCTCCGGAAGAGGTTGCCTGGAGAATACGGTTTTGAAATTGAGTGTTTTGGGAAAAGATATACAGGGCTAGCGGTTTCGCGTGATTGTTAATTAACGCGATCGCCTCTTCTACTTGACTGTATTCAAGCACCGGCAAAATAGGACCAAAAATTTCTGATTGCATTACCGGATCATCCCAGGACACCTGATCGATAACGGTAGGTGCGATGTAACGGGTACCTGGATCGGTCTCTCCACCCACCAACCGATTGCCGTTCTGCAAGAGTTCACAGAGTCGTGAGAAGTGGCGATCGCTGATAATACGTCCATAATCTGGACTGGTTGCCGGATCGTCGCCATAGAATTCGCGGATCGTCGTGGCGATCGCCTGCATCAGAGCAGGTTTGATGCGCCGATCGACCAGCAAATAATCGGGTGCAACACAGGTCTGCCCAGCATTGAGAAATTTTCCCCAGACAATGCGCTTAGCGGTGACTGCCAGATCAATCTGAGTATCCACAATGCACGGGCTTTTGCCACCCAACTCTAACGTAACCGGCGTCAGATGCTGGGCAGCCGCAGCCATCACCACTTTGCCAACGGCTGCCCCACCCGTATAGAAAATGTGGTCGAATTTTTCGTTGAGCAAGGCTTGACTGACTTCAACACCCCCTTCAATCACATGGATGTAGGCAGGGTCGAAGGTTTTGGCAATCAGATCGGCTAAGACACGAGAGGTTGCAGGCGATAGTTCCGAGGGTTTCAGCAAAGCACAATTCCCCGCCGCGATCGCCCCCACCAGAGGGCCAATCATCAGAGAAAAGGGATAATTCCATGCGCCGATGATCAACACAGCACCCAACGGTTCGGCATAAATTTTGGCAGTCGCAGGCAATTGGGTAGCAGGAACGGACACTGTTTGCGGCTTCATCCAACTGCGGAGATGCTTGATGGCATAGGTGATCTCTTCAACCACACTGATCTCAGCCAGATAGGCTTCAAATGCAGGTTTCTTTAGATCCGCATCCAGAGCCGTAATGATTGCTGCTTCATGCTCTTTCAATGCCTGCTTCAGCCGTTTCAATTGAGCTAACCGAAACTCAAATCCTTTAGTCTCGCCTGTATTAAAAAATTGGCGTTGCCGAGCGATCGCCGACGGCACATCTATCTGATCAATATTGGAAGGCGATAGTTGCACCATATTTAAACCTGATTAAAGAGGTGAAATTGAGGATAGGGAGCCATATTTCTAGATTAAGAGATATCCGCTTTTCTAGACCGTTCTCGTTAAGACATGGTGAATCGTGTCGTTACCCAAACGCTACGCCCTTAACAGATTGGTTAGCTCCGACACAAAATCCGTCAGAATCAGGAGGGTTTAGCTAAAGGGATCGTTCAAGCGATCTCTTCCCCCAAATATCCCCAATCATTGCCGACTTTGACAGCCGCTAGCCCACCATGCAATGACCCGGCATCCTCAAACTGAAGATCGACAATGAAAGCGCCAGTCTTATCGATAAATCCCCATTTATTGCCGACCTTGACTGCTGCTAACCCTTCTGAAAACGGATAGGCATCGTCAAACTGGAGGGCAATCACAATCGCCCCTGTTTTATCGATATAGCCATATTTTTCATTGTTTCTGACCAGCGCCAGATCTTCCGTAAAGCTGAAGGTGTCATCAAACTGCGGCGTAATTTTCAGTTCACCCGAATGATCAATATAACCGTATCGACCATCGACCCGAACTCGCGCCAACCCTTCACTGAAGGTGTGTGCCACATCAAATTTTGCCGGGATCACGACTTTCCCAGTTTTATCAATAAAACCATACTTATCTTGAATGGTGACGCGGGCTAACCCTTCGCCAAATTCATCCGCTGTATCAAATTGGGGCGCAATCACCACCTTGCCTCGTTTATTGATATAGCCATAGCGATGATCAATTTCCACCCCTGCCATATTTTCAGAAAAGCTGGGAGCCGCACTTTCAAACTGGGGGCGAATAATAAAATTGCCCATACGATCGATATAGCCATAGCGATGATCAATCTCTACCCGTGCTAACCCCTCAGCGAAGGTGTTAGCGCTGTCAAATTGGGGTTTGATCACCAATCGACCTTCCGTGTTGATGTAGCCCCAGCGATGGTCGATCGCCAGACGAGCTAGCCCTCCTGAAAATTGATACGCCCCTTCTCGAAAAATGCTCACCGGGTCAAACTCTAAGGCAGGTGGAATGGCTGGCAATCCTCGTTTGTTGATGAACCCTAGTTTTTGATCGACGACAACGGCGGCTAACCCTTCGGAAAAGTTGCGGGCAAAGCTGAATTGAGGGTTGATCAAAATGCCGTAGGACGGTGGCTTTGCTTCTTGTAAGAGAATATTGAAGCTCTCGATCGCAGCCGCACGGGAATTATCAGAAACAGGCAGATCATTCAGCACTTTAGTCACAGATTGATAGCGCTGACTGGGATCTTGGCAGATCATTTGATCGATGATTTTGGAAAGCTCTGGGCTGGCGATCGCCTGGTCATGCCATTGCACATCTTTTGTATCGGGATGGCGCGGTAACTGGTTGGGCAGATAACCCGTCAGGGCTTGCACTGCCATCATACCAACCGCATAAATATCGCTGGATATTTCGGGATGCCCCTGCAATTGCTCGGGAGCCATATAGCCCGGCGTACCCACCATTTTAGTGAACGTGACATCGCCTTGAGGATTGATCATCAAATGACGAATAGTTTTGATGCCACCAAAGTCTATTAACTCTAATTTTTTATCTTTCCAACGGCGGATCAAATTTTCGGGTTTGATGTCTTGATGAATCACCCCATGGCGATGAATGACTTCTAGAATTTCTAAAATTTCGCGCAATAGAACAATGACGGCTTTCTCATCCCAGCGATCGCCGAGTGTGAACGCCTGCCGTAGATCATGACCATCAATTAACTCTTGAACTAAATAAAACTCGCCATTTTGTTCAAGATGGGCATAGACGCTGGGAATTTGATCGTGATCACCCAATTCCGACAGAACAACGGACTCTGCCTCAAACAGCTTTCTGGCTTTTTCCAGCACTGAGGGGAGTTTGGACAAAGGCTGAAGCCTCTTGACGACGCATTTGGGTCTACCACGCCGATACGTATCTTCTGCCAGATAGGTTTTGCCCAATCCACCCCGTCCTAATTCACGAATCGTCTCGTAACGTCCGCCTACTAGCATTCACCTTCCCCAGAATAGCGGCGATCTATGAATTTTTTTCGAAACTGTCTATAGCGCTCGCGCCTGGATAGGTTGCGGTTTTTGTTTTAGAGCCGCGCTCCGCACGGCTCTAAAACACCACCTTGTAGGTTATGCAATTAGAGAATTGCTATATACCAAAGCTATCCGGTCTAGTAGACAGAAGATCTTGGCGATCGCATCCTGTTCCATTATGCCCACCCTTTTCACCCATCTCCCAGAGGTTTGATAAGTTTTGAATTTAACGTAAGGGAATGATAAAGCTTGGGGTGTCAGCCCTCTATGCAACCCGCTCTTCATCGCATTTCACGCCTGGATAGATTGCAGTTGTCGTTTGAGAGAGCGACGGCAAAGCCGTCGCTCTCTCAAACAGGATTAAGGTTCGTTGCGCCCTGATTTATCTGACTAAAATCAGCGGGGGGGAGTTGCACACAGACGGTGATCAAGTCTTCAATGCTGTTCAAAATCCAGATATTCGTATCCAGATTCTGTGACAGATCGGCAACGGTCGTATCATCCAAAAATCGGGTATCCCCATGTCTCAACATCAACGAGGGTAGCAGCAGACCATCACCCAAGTCTTGCCCTGCTAGCACCTGTTGCAAGTCTTGCCCGGTTAACAGCCCCGTGACGGTAATCTCTTGCCCCCAATAGTGGCTGCACGATGCCCTGAGTTTAACCTCCAATCCTTTGACCTGATTTAATCGCTGAACAATCGGTTGAAACGCTTGTTCCACCGCATTGCCCACCACCCATGTCAGGGTTCGAGGCGGTGACACGGTGTCAGGTAAGGTTTTGGCGATCGCTCGAAATTGTTTGAGAAATTGACGGATAGAACCGACCCCATTGCCAATTTGAGGATAGTCTTCATAATGCGATTCTGGAGGCAGGTCTCGTCCTGCAATCAAAAACCACTCGTCGGCTAACCAGGCAAACGTTGTCCCCAATGTCTGCCGGAATTTTGTGGCTAACGCCTGCACTTGATCGATCACTTCCTGAGCTTTCTCTGGAGTCACCGGCACAAGCTCATCTTCACTGGGGCGAAAGCGTGTCAGCCCCACCGGAACCACGGCAACAGAAGCTACGGCAGGCACATCCCCGCGATGAAATTTAGCCAGATCGAGCAACGTTTGTTGCAAATACTCCCCATCGTTAATACCGGGGCATAACACAACCTGCGCGTGGATTTGTAAACGATGGGTTTGAAACCAGCTGAGTTGCTCCAGCAATTGTCCGGCGCGGGGATTTTTGAGCAGACGGCCGCGGACATCGGGGTCAGTAGCATGGACGGAGACATAGAGAGGGGAAAGCCGCATTTGAGCAATGCGATCCCATTCTCGTTGGCTGAGATTGGTGAGCGTCAGGTAACTGCCGTAGAGAAAACTGAGGCGATAGTCATCATCTTTCAGATAAAGCGTTTGCCGCATACCGGGCGGTTGCTGGTCAATAAAGCAAAAAGGGCAGCGATTGTTGCATTGCTTCAAGCCATCAAATAGCGCTGTTTCAAACTCTAAACCCAGATCTTCGTCGTAGTCTTTCTCAATTTCGATGTGGTGGGTTTTGCCCTCTGCATCTAGAACTTCTAGATTGAGTAAATCGTCAGCACAGAGAAATTGATAGTCAATTAAGTCACGCGGGATCTGGTCGTTAATCGAGACGATGCGATCGCCCAGGGTAAAACCAATTTCCTCAGCGATGGAGTTGGGAATGACGCGACTGACAACAGCTGGACGAATAGAAGACTCACTCATACGTTCATATTTTACGTCCAAAGTCCTGGCATTGCCCAAGGAAAGCATCGGCGTTGGGGATTTGCAAACCAACCACAACGTCGATGCTGGGTGAATTTCTACACGCCTAAATGTTGCTAACGCGGTGGGTGGCGATCGCCAATAAAATCGCAATGCCAAAACCCAATCGATACCAAACAAAAATCCAGGTGTTATGTTTTTGCAAATAGCGCAACAACCAGGCGATCGCAACGTAAGACGAAATTAAGGCAGCAATCACACCCACCACAATCGGCAAGATGCCTGCACTCCCTAAACCAGACTCCAGCAAATCAGGAATCTCAGCCAATCCAGCAATTGTGATGGCAGGAATGCCCAGCAAGAAAGAGAAACGAGCCGCTGCCCCGCGCTCCATTCCCATAAATAACCCAGCCGTTAAGGTTGAGCCAGAGCGAGACACACCGGGAACAAGCGCCAAGGTCTGAGCCAACCCCATCAAAATGCCATCCTGGGTGCCCAGTTGGTCGTACCCCCGTTTGCGTTTGCCCAGATATTCTGCAATGGCCAGCAACAAAGACATAACGATTGAGGCAATGGCGATCGCTGCCATACTGCGGAGTGGCGATCGGTCAAAATCGGGAATAAACAGCTTGATCAACACCCCAAAAAATAAGATTGGCAAGGTTCCTAAAATGATCCCTACGCCAATCCGAAAATCAGTGGATTGATAGTCTTTGGTGAGAAATGCTTTTAAGGTTCCCGTAATTACCTGTACCAGATCTTGCCAGAAGTACCAGATAATGGCGGCAATGCTGCCGAGCTGGATGACTGCCGTAAACGAAACGCCCGGATCACCCCAGCCCAAGATCACCGGAACCGCCTTGAGATGAGCCGTACTGCTGATCGGCAAAAATTCCGTTAGTCCCTGGACAATCCCTAAGACTATTGCCTGAAACACGTTGAGCGAGGCTTCGACCGATGCAGTGGTCGGGTCGGTAGTCGCCGCTGCCAGCATTGTCCCAAGTCGATCTATCAGCGAAAATTCAAGGGGACTGACCATTAAAGTACTTACCAACCAACTCACAGGGGGGATTCCTCCATTTAACTCAATCCATTTTCCCAACAGACTATTAGCCTGCGTCAAATCGGTGACAACTGACGCTCAGCCCACCATTGGGTTGTAATCTGTATTCCTGCTACAGCCTAGACGGTCGTGCCGAGCTAGGCAAGATTAATATTTTTTTATTGCAAAAGCTTTATATAGCCGCCAAAGAGCTAGTGGTCTGTAATTAACAATTGACGGTTAAAACGGGTGATGCGCCGCGCTTCGCGCGGCGCATCACCCGTCAGAAAATACTTGAGGCTTCGTAACCCTAATAGTTTTTTATGGCTCGTTCAATCTCACGGTTGGCTTGCTTACGCTTCAAGTCTTCGCGTTTGTCATGCAGCTTTTTGCCCTTTACCAGCCCGAGTGTGACTTTTACCCATCCCTTTTTAAAGTGCAAATTTAAGGGCACCAGGGTTAACCCTTGCTGCTCGACTTTGCCAATTAACTTGCGAATTTCGTCCGCATGCAGCAAAAGCTTACGGGTGCGGCGTGGCTCATGGTTAAACACTTGACTGGCAGTTTGATGGGGTGAGACATGCACGTTGTGGAGCCAGACTTCGCCGCCACGCACGAGGGCAAAGCCATCTCTCAGGTTTACCTTACCCTGCCGAATTGACTTCACCTCAGTCCCTCTTAGCTCAATACCTGCTTCAAAGGTTTCTAAGATTTCGTATTCAAATCGTGCTTGACGATTATCGCTGATAATTTTGTAGCCGTTACTGTCGCTCATGGTAGTCAGGGGTCAGGGGTCAAGAGAATTAGGGCAGGGGAATTAGGACGAAGGAATTGCGATTTGGGGATGAGAACTGAGGAATTGTGATTTGGAAGGCTGAGATGACAGCCGATCTCACCCGGTGGCAAGGGGATGAAACGACGTAGTGTTAGCGTAACCTATAGAATCGATCTGTCTGGGTGTGGATTTACTCAATGACGATTCGCCATTCGTGTAATTCATAAGAAACACAACCATTTTGGATAAGTGGGTCACGGGCAACGATCGCCTTTGCCTCTTCCAGATCGCTGGCTTGAAATAACAACATGCCACCTCCTCTTTCCGCCCAATACCCAGTTTTTGCCTGATATCCTTTGGCAATCAGTTCTTCTACATAGGCTTTGTGGGCAGATACAGACTGGTCGAAGATGGGTTTTTCTACAATACCTTTTTCGATTTTGACAAACCAAGGCATGAATTGACGTCCTTCAACTCAATATAGAAAGCGATATTTAGTACGGCTTTTCACCCCTAAGGATGACAAATTAACCAACACCCGAGGATTTATGTTTGGCAGCGCCGCGACGCGGCGCTGCCAAACATAAATCCTCGGTTTGATTAAATCCACGATCTCAGATCTGGAAACAAGGGGGTAGGGGGTTATATCCCCAGACAGGGAGCATTGCCCCTGCACCCCAATTCCAACCCCAGTTGTGACGAAGTGTACTAAGACTATCGTGAATCGTGTTTGAGTGAGAAAGGGAAGATGAGCAGGAAAAATTAACGTCAAAATAATATGTCTTGCACGACGCATTCAGCAGCAGGACATAGCGGTGCCATGTGTGGAAGCAGCCGAGCTATTCGCGATCTTTCAGCAAGCGGGCACTGCGAAAAAACAGATAGAGTGCGCCCATCTGGATCAGGTGGTAGGCGGTGTCGGGGTTGAGAAATGCTAGGGAAAATTGCCCCCACAAAAAGCTGGCAGCAATACCGGATAGGACTACAGCGGCGATCGCCCAGACCAGGCAGGGGTTGCGATGATGACGGGCAACGTGAATGTGCAACATCAACACCATGAGAATGGCAGAAAAATAATCTGCGATCGCATAGAAAAAGTGACGTTGGGTTGTCGTTAGATAGAAATACAGCAGTAATTTAAGCCCGATGACAACAAACCATATCGGTTGCGATCGCCTGGAGATACAACTCACCACCGTTCCTAGCCATGCAAAAGCACCCGATAGCCCGATCGCATACAGGGTACATTGCCACAGCAATGCGGTCATTGCCGCTGGCAACGCCAAGGCTAAGCCATGATATGTACCGCCTGCGATCGCGGCGACCCCAACCGCAGCAAAACCAAGTGCCCACCATCGCACAGACTGCTGACGACGTTGTACCAACAGCACCGAAAACAGCCATGCTTCTAGAGCGATCGCATAGTCCGTTAGCATTGTCATTGGTTCAGAAATGATCATGCATTCGTCCAATGCAAACGCCACTATTTAGAGCCTATCTGGGAAATTATTTTTTTGGACAAGGGTTTAACCATCACCCTTCACGTTCCCTCAAGACGGTTAGAGGTTGGCGATCGCCAGACAACCTTAGGAATGGGATTAAATAACTCCGATGATTTGTTGTACGGGCGAACGGCCGTTCGCCCCTCCAAACGATTCCATATCCGATCTTATTTAATCCACGATTCTTAGGGAAATACTCCGCTGAGCAGGATACTTGCGCCAAAATACGGCTCTAAATCTTCACCCTTCCTGCGTTACATCATCCCCACTAAACACCGCAAACACCTGACGGCAAAAATGCTTGAGCTTTTCTCCTCGATCGGGCGTGGGGCAGACCGACCCCACAAAATCCCAACTGTCGATCGTAGACAATTGCCATTGCTTGCCCGTGTGGTTAAACCCGGCTAGCTCAATGCCAATCGCCCGATGACAGTCCGTCACAGCATCCGTGTGAAACCGAATTTGAATCAAAATGCTCCGGCTCTGGAGCGAACGACTCCACCCCGGAAAATGAAACCCCAAATCAATCGAGTCTGGGTCAACCAACTCAGTTGTATCGCGATCGTTTGCCCAGGGTTTTAGATCCGCCTTAGCATCAGGAAACTCAGATTTGAACAGGTTGACAATCGTAGCAACTTTGGTAGCAATTTCAAAATTTTTGACCTGTTCAGCAGCATTCACGCGGTAACTCCTTAAGACTGATTAAAAAGAGATGTGTTAAATCAGGATGACGAATTACGTAAAACCAAGTCTGTTGAATGAGAAGGGCTGCTCCGTCGTCGGTCTAACTCCTTTTCACTCAAAACACAGCCGATCATTTGGGATTGTGAATTTCATAAAACCCCTTTCTTGTTGAAAAAGTGATGGGTTCATTAAGCTGTGATCCTTAGAACCTATAGAGAAAGGGTAAGAGGGAGGCTAGGCTCCGTGCCCAAAGGGTATGAAATATCAATGTCTAGATGGGCTCTTAACTCACAATCACCAGGAAATGAGCACCTGAGTCAGTCAAAGCAAAGATCTGACTGAAAACTATCTGACAAACGATTAAATTAATTGAATAAACGTTCAGTCGAAATGTCTCAATATAGCGGTACCCACTTGGGTTGAGTACGGGGTGTGGGGGTGGAACCCCCACGCAGGGGGCGGTGCCCCCTGCACCCCCTGTACTTAATCAACCTGCATATTGCTATATACCTTCGATATGCTTTGTCGAAGTTGCAAAACCATTGTGCTGTTTAAGGATCACAGATTTAATAAAATCAAAGATTTAGTTTCAGTTGGGCAGCGACACTGCCCGTCTGAAACTAAACGTCTGGATTTTATATAATGTGTGACCCTAAATTACTCTGCCTCTAGAGAAACACCTTAAGCAGGGGCATCCTCCGCACACGACCCCGTTATTCCTCAGAATGGAACAGGGTAGTCTTAGAAGATGCAGCACGATGAATTGGATGATCATATTGGTTCATATTAGTAAACCTTCTGAAAAAATCAGTCAAGTTTGCTAACTTCTCAAATTCCTCTCTGCGTCTGTTAAATAAATGAACAGACATCATTACATACCTCATCGTCAGGCAGTGCAAGCCTTTGGCGCACACTGCCAAATCATAGATAATTTATTTTATCTAGAGGCTTTCCAGCCCAAATGAAACCTTGTCCACGTTGCGTAGGGGCTATAGCCCTAACCCCCCTGTGTTTTAACATCTGCCTTTGATTGTGATCCGATGTCAGTATGACCAGGGTTTTGTCGTCAGGAGTTTTAGTTCATGTCTAGCGTCCCGTGCCACATTATCGTCGAAGACAACCCCGCTATCATTTATGCCAGCAGAAACGGTATTCCTGATAAGGTGTTGCCCCTACTCCAGCGTTTTTTAGAAACGTTTTGGCAAGAAAGAGACACCTCGGGTGAATACTGTGACACGCCCGAATGTTTGGTCGCCCAAATTATTGTTCGGTTTGGCTTCGAGATTTGCGAAGACGACTATTCCAACCTCAGAGTTGGCATTCATTACAACCCCGATGCCAAGTATTTATATCTGATTACCGCTGCACGTAACCTGCAAGTTTGGATACCAGAAGCAGCCTATCGCCAAGACCCGAGTTTGGGCATTAAAGGCTGTCGCGAGTTAGTTCTCAATACGGTGCAATCCTGAACCGCAGACCCAGTGGGTGTTGAGCATGGCTGAATAGCAAAAGATTCCGGATGTTGTGAGGGAGCCGCGCAGAGCGCGGCTCCCTCACAACACCTTGTACGTTACACAATGCTCCGGCGATCGCTCAGGCAATATTTGAAATATATCTCATCAGATCATTGTCACGGTTGAGCCAACCTTGCAAAAAGACGCGTTGGCTGGGATCCTGGCTGACCCGGTTATAGCGGTAGTTAATTCGCCCCTGCACGTAGCGACGTGCGGTTGCACTCGTGTTCGATCGCTCTAAAGCAGCGCGGGTCATCGGACCAAACGCACCATCCGGCGTTAACCCCAACGTTTCTTGCAAAAACATGGTGGCACCGCCGACGCCAAAATTCACCGCTGTATCAAAATGGGCGATCGCCAATGCCCGCGTCATTAACGCCGCCTGAGACGGACTCCAGTAGCGATTTTGGTAAATATCTAAGACTTCCGCATCGGTGATGTAGAGAACCGCACGAGTGGGCAACCCTTTGCTTCGGCGATACTCGTCATACACCGTCTGGATAACCCCTTTATTCGTAGCACCACCATAATCATTGGGGTTGTTGGAGTAGCCACCTTCCCATCGCAAGGTAAAGCGTAACGCTTCATCGAAGTGGTTGCCACTGGGTGAGGGTGTCGGCGAGGGACTGGGACGAGGCGTTGGGGTCGGGGTTGGGGTGGGTGCCGGACTGGGTGAAGGGCTAAGATTACCTACTGAGGTAAGAATGAAGCTAGCCGCTCTGGGAGACACCTCATTAGGATTAAATCCATATCTCAGCGCAAAGGCTCGGTAAGCGGCATTGGTGGTGGTGCCCCATCTGCCATCGGCAGTGCCCGCAGAAAAACCTAAACGGTTGAGTGCCGTCTGAATCGGCGTTACCAGACTGGAATAGTTTTGTATAGAAGTAATCGAATAAGCAACTGAGCCACTGGCGATCGCCTGAAGGGTCAGGCTAGACGATGCCGATGCCGCATAGCTTGAGGGTGTAGGAGCTGGCGTAGGGCTGGGTGAGGGTCGAGATGGCGTAGGACTGGGTAAAGGTTGGGGTGTAGGTTGGGGCGTAAAGGTAGGGCTGGGCGTCGCAGTTGTCGGTAACGCATCTAACAGCATCTTTGCCGCTCTGGGCGAGACTTGTCCGGATTCAAACCGATAGCGTTTGGCAAATGCAGTATAAGCATCACTAACATCTCGGCTCCAGGTGCCGTTGACGGTTCCGGCAGAATATCCCATGCGATTGAGTGCTGTCTGGATCGCACGAATCAGATCAGGATAATACTGAACGGTCGTAAGAGGATACGCTGTGTTTCCACGAGCAATGGTTTGTAAGTCCATGAGTTGAGGGAAGTTGAACGCTTCTAAAGTTTAGAGTCAACCGATACACTGCTTCAGCCCATAGAATTTTGGCGATCGGGGGTGGGGCAAAGCCCCCAACCGGGTTATCTCAAACGATACTGCCGCAGTCTATAAAACTGAAGGGTTGGTTTGGGCAGAGCCGCAAAGCGGCTCTGCCCAAACCAACGGTCTGAATTTTAAATTCAGGTTGTATATTCTGCATTAATCTTGACGTAGTCATAACTCAGATCACAACCCCAAGCCGTACCCGACCCATGTCCGGCACCTAAATCGACCATCACTAAAACCGTATCAGTTTTTAGATAGTCTCCGGCAGCGGCTTGCTTCATATAAGCACTGGCAGCACTCCGGTCAAAGGTCAGGGGTTGACCGTTTTCCATCAATAAAAATTCGCCGAGTTTCACCCGCAAATTACCTTGATCAAACGCTACACCAGCACGCCCAGCCGCAGCGGCAATTCGCCCCCAGTTGGGGTCGCGCCCAAAAACAGCCGACTTGAATAACGATGAGCCAGCAATAGTGCGGGCAACCTGACGGGCAGCAGCATCGTTGGGGGCACCCGACACCTGGATTTCTAGCAAGCAAGTAGCACCTTCACCATCTCGGGCGATCGCCTTCGCCATGTGGATGCAAACCTCTGTTAACATCGCTTCTAGCTTTTCCGCCTCAGCGCCCATCTCTGTGATCGCAGGCGTGCGCGACTCTCCATTCGCCAGAGCAATCAGGCTGTCGTTGGTACTCGTATCGCCATCTACCGTAATCTGGTTGAAACTTTTATCGGCTGCCCGACCCAGCATTTCTTGCCAGAGATGAGGTGAAATGGCAGCATCACAGGTGACAAATGCCAACAGCGTTGCCATGTTGGGGTGGATCATCCCCGACCCCTTACAAATGCCGCCAATCCGCACCGGACGACCACTAATCGTGGCTTCCAGGGCAATGGTCTTTGGCACCAGATCTGTGGTCATAATTGCCGTTGAAGCCGCATCCGACCCCGCTTCTGATAGGGATGCAATCAGTTTAGGGATGCCCGATCGCAAGGCATCCATGCGAATGCGCTGCCCAATCACCCCCGTGGAAGCCACCAAGATAGATTCGGATGAGACTGCCAGGGCATCTGCAACCAACTGGGCACTTTCTAAAGCATCAGCCCAGCCCTGAGCACCTGTTGCCGCGTTAGCCTGACCGGCATTACACAAAACGGCACGGGCAGTTGCTTTTGCCTGAAGCCGTTGACGGCAATAGTCTACACAAGCCGCTTTCACCTGACTGGTGGTAAAAACTCCAGCGGCGATCGCCTCTACGTCCGATACAATTAACGCCAAATCTGGCGCACCCGATGGCTTCAAGCCTGCCGCAATCCCTGCCGCTTTAAACCCCTTCGGAGCCGTCACCCCACCCGAAATTTCCTGCCAATCTGCCATTCAGTTCTCCCTGAAACACTAGTAGACTCAATCAAAATTTTTACAACGGGGTGCAGGAGGAAACCCCTGCATGGGGGCGGTGCCCCCACCCCCCATGTTGCAAAATTTAGTAGTTGCAACACTAGCTGTTAGCTATTGACCACTTGCTAATAGCTATTAGCTATTAGCTATTAGCGGTTCACCCGTCCCCAAAGATTGTGAATTTAATCAAACCGACGATCGACTTTGGGAAGTGCAGCAACGCCACACTTCCGAAAATGAACGTTCGGGATTGAGTTAATTGATGATCCTAAGTTTTGGCTGACAACCTGAACGCGGCTACCCAAACTCTTATGCTTCCACCTTGACCGACAAAATCTTGTCGCCTTTGCGAATAGCCTGCACAACTGCAACGTCTTCAGTCTTACCAAAGGCAGCATACTGACCATCGAGAAACGGAGTTGCGTCCAGCGTAATAAAAAACTGGCTGGTCGCACTGTTGGGGTCGTTCGTTCTCGCCATCGAGATCACACCTGCGGTGTCATGTTTGACAATGGGTGTTTGACCTCGGCTTAATACACGCCCAACGGTTGCTTCCGCGTCGCCTTCTGCCCAAATTTCCAGTGGAATCGACTTCTCTGAGCCTCCTGTGCCATTGCCTCGGGGATCACCCCCCTGAATAACAAAGCCTGGTTCGACCCGATGAAAGGTTAAGCCGTCATAAAAACCACTGCTGGAAAGCTCTACAAAGTTTTTCACAGTGATTGGAGCTTCCTGATCAGATAACTCCAGATGAATTGTTCCCTTTTCGGTTTCCATAATGACGCGCGTCATGATTGCTCCTCATCTACGTGAAGCCTAGTGTATGCCAATCTTTTAATAGATAGAAACAGCTTTGTAATTGTTAAGGAATACAAATGCATTCAAAGCCCAATTTTTTGGAGTTATAGCAATTGAGTAGAGGGTTAAGACAGTGGGGGTGTGGGGGCTGCGCCCCTAGCTAGGGGCGCAGCCCCTGCACCCCGTTCAACCAGCCTCTCGGCTGCTATAAAACGAGTGCAATATCGTTTTTGCGACAACTTTACAGCAAAAAATAAGAAGGGCATTCTCCTGATTTCAGGAGAATGCCCTTCTTAAAGACAGAGTCAATCAATAGGATTTGGGCTTCGACTCCGCTCAGCCCACGATCTGGCTCAGCCCATGACTCCGCTCAGCCCACGACTTCGCTCAGCCCATGACTTTGCTCAGCCTATGCTTTACTTAGCCCGTAGATCCCGATCATTGAGCGGCGTCGAAACGCGACAACACGGGATTTAGATATTTTCTTTAGCAGATATCTCTATTAGATCGCTATTGCTGTACCAGCACTGCATCTAGCTCAGAGAGGCATGACTGCGATCATAACTGGCGGAGCTAGCACTGGGCTTACCCTGGATTGTGCTCCAGTAGTGAGCCGCGTCATCAGCTGTCAGTCCGACTTCAACAGCAGAACGCCCCAACATAGATTGTTGACGATGCTTGATGGAGTGGTGGTGGCGGTGCATCAGTGCGCGAGCTTGATCTTGAGTAGACATGTCAGGTTCTCCTTGTGAGTGCAGAGGAAGGGTGAAAGGGGGATTGACAAAATATTTAGATATTTAGCGTGGTGGGCTGTGTGTCGGGTACAAATGGAGCCAACCCAGGCACTTAGGATTGAGAGAATCGAGAGATATTTCGAATCTCTACTAACTAATATATCAAAATATTCTGTATCGAAAACTACAAAACCTAGTAGATCATAAAAATTTACGGGATCACTCTCGATAATTAGGCGATCGCCCTTCTGTCCCAACTCAACTGCATTAGGAACGACCATCCTCCATCACCTCGACGGGTTGACTTGCCGCCGGTATCCGCTCGGCAGTAAGCTCTAGCAACAACTGAAACTTGGACATGACTGATTTGACCTATTTTTACAGGTAAAACCGAAGGTTCCACCTACAAAAATATCTTTCAACTGAAACGTGGGCATGACTGGTTTGACATAGGGTTGAACCTGAAACCTTTAGTTTCATCTGTAAAAATATCTCTCAATTCATCCAGGTTGATGGTTGAGAGCCGCGCTCTGCACGGTTCTCAACCGTAATCTATCTCAGGGCAAAGCGTTATAACCGTGTATTTCGTACGACAGAGGAGCACAGGGCGTGGCAGTTACAGAAAATGTACTGGAAGTGGGAAAGCTGAAATGGTTTTATCGGGAAGCACTGCCTGTCAACCCGACCGAAAAACCTCCCGTAGTGCTGCTGCATGGCTTAGTGTCCCAGAGCTATGGTTGGCGGAATACACTACCCGAACTGGCAGATCAAGGGTTCCGGGCGATCGCTCCTGACTGGATCGGCGGTGGATTCTCCTCTAAACCCGATCGCCGTGAATTTGCTTATACTCCCGCTGCCTTTGTTACAGCCTTTGCCGAATTTATCCAAGACCTTCAGATCGATCGATTGTCTTTAGTGGTTCAGGGGTATTTGGGGACGGTGGGCTTACAATATGCCTTGCGCCACCCAGAACGGATTGAACGGCTGGTGATTCTCAATGCTCCGATCACACCTGCGGCTAAAGTCCCCTGGAAAATCCAACAATTTTCGGTTCCTTTTTTAGGCGACGTCGTGACTCAAGACCCACTCCTGGTAGATCGCACCTTAGAAGGTGGAGGCGGTTATCGGGTTGAAGATGATGATTTAGATGTGTATCGTCGCCCCTTTCTCAAGAGTTCTGATGCCGGACGGGCACTGTTGGCAACGGTGAAAAACCTGGATTTATCCACCGTCACCGCTGAGATTCAGGCAGGCTTTGCGACGTGGCAACAGCCCATCCTGGTAGCTTGGGGGATGCGCGATCCCTGGTTACCGATGGCGATCGCCGAGAGCTTCGTCCAATCAGTACCACAAGCAGAATTAAGCAAACTCGAAGAGGTTGGGCACTATCCTCAAGAAGATTGGCACGAAAAAGTCAATGCCGTCTTACTCAACTTTTTACGCAAGCAAATTGTTTAGGGGTTATCCCTGCTTTAGTGTGGCGCGGCTCCGCCGCGCCACACTAAAGCAGGGATAACCAGCTTTTTTTGAGAGAGCCACGGCTCCGCCGTGGCTCTCTGGTTCTAAGCAAACAGCAACAGCCAGAGTGGAATTGTCACCAACAAGGCGATCGTACTTACCACAATGCTGCTGGCAATAATTTCTCGATCCAGCTCATACTCTTCTGCCAAAATCAGCCCTGCAAACGCAGAGGGCATCCCCGACATCAGCACTAATGCCAGCCGGGGATAGGGATCTAAATGAATCAACGTAGTCATTAACCCAACCAAACTGGGCAAAACCAATACCTTCAGTGTTGCCGGGATCATGCCTAACCGTAAGCTCTTCCAACCTTGCAATTGGCTCAACCGCATCCCCATCAAAATCAGAGCAATGGGGATGACGACCCAAATGGAAGTATGTAAACCTGCCTCGACTACTTCTGGAACCGCGATCGCATGCGTCAATATCCCCAATGCAAATGCCCACAACGAGGGAACCGTCAGGACATCTCGAAACTGGAGCCACCAGCGGTTATTTTCTACAGGACGTCCATAAAAGCTAGAAAGAAACACCCCCACGCCATAGGTGCCAAACACATTCTGGGTAATGCTATAAAACACAATCCAACCCAGATAATGCTCATCCACAAACGGCGGCACGACCGCCAAGCCCACAAACCCTGTGTTGCCGAGCATCGACGAGAGAATAAATCCTCCTTTCCAGGCGGCTATTTGCCAGGGTTGACGCTCATCGGGCAGATCTGAGGAGCATTCTAACAGCGGCGCTTCGGCTGCTGGCTCTACTGGTTTACTCGACCGAGTGCTCAATCGATTTAACCCCTGTAAGCAACCCCAGGCGATCGCCAGACCTATTAAAACCGACGCGATCGTTAGAGCCGGGACCAACCCAATCCGACTCGACCAACTCGTTTGTCTAGCTAACGTAAAAACTTGTAACGGCACACCGACCCAATACAACGCCCGTCCTAAGAAACGCGGAAATGCCTTGGGTAGAAATCGAAAAAGAATTACGCCCAACCCCGTCCAAAATAACAGGGGCACATAAGCCTGGAACAGGGTATCGGTCATGCTGGTAAAAACGCTCTATCTACTGCACAACCGCCATATCTTGTACCAGCCATTGGTTATTTTGGCGAATCAGACTGTACTGCACCTGGAGATTATCGTCATAAGAAGACTCAGTATCAATTTGCCCATCGCTGTAGAATTTTGCAGTTTCCGTTACATCTGCAATGACCTCGGCTTCGTCAGGGCTATCAGGCGTCACCGTTACCCCTGTGACCTTCAATGTGTGCTGGTATTCGGCATAGCGATTCTCTGCTTTCGATTCTTCGGCATTACCCCGCCACTGGGACAATACAGGTTCTGCCAAAATAGTAGAAAGCTGATCAATATCGTGGGTTTCACCCATAGCAGCCGCTTTCGCCTGCAACCAGGTTTGAATAATCTCTTGAGCTTTCTGTTCGGTCATGGGTGCCGTCGGATCATCGGCAACGGGTACCGTTCCCCACGACTGCGGCACAGCAGCTAAGCCAGGTTGCAATGTTTGCAGAGATGACGCACCGCCCGATGAGGCTTGAGTCAACTTACTGCCTAAAAACACCAGAAACCCAATCCCCAAAAACCCAACAGCGAACAAGAACAACAGGCGGTCGAGCCGCAGCGATCGCCGCTTACTGCCAAATCGATAGGATGACACCGATCCGGGTTGTGTGACTCGTAAACTGTTAATGCCCTGACCGCGTTTTGAGGTTGAATAAGTCTGAGGCGATCGCCCTGAACGCCCTCCACCCGTTGACATAGCCGCACCTCCATTCAAATTTGCTTCGGGAGATAATTGAGAAACTCGCTCTGCGGCTGGCATATTGCTGTTAGCAGCAACAGTCGCCGTACGAGGTTCTGCTTCTAAAGTCGCGGTTGCCGACGCTGAAGCAGATGCACCTACTCTACCCTGTCCGCCCTGTTCAATTGTGTGTTCGCTGTAGCGGCTTTTGGGTTGATAAGCCGCCGCCGTAGCCCGACCATTGGTGGCAGATTGGGGCATCCGCCAGGGGGTCACCTCTGGCTCATTTGGCAATTCTTCCAGATATGCTTGCACATGCTCATTGGCAAAATAATCTTTCAGAGATGCCCGCTTTTCTACCAAATCCTGAAACTGAGGAAAGACTTCATTTTGCAGCCACTGTTCTGCATACAGGCATAACCCCGGCAATAGATCGGGGGAACCTTGCGAATGCTCTCGAATAAAGGCGATCGACTCATATTCCTGGCTTAGCTCTAAGGCACGGCTGGCTTCTTCCGTTTGCCCCAAAAGCAACGCGCAAATTGCCTGCTCTAAATGAACATCCTGACGACTGCCCAACCGTGCCAGCATCAGCTTTGCCCGCCGAATTAACGCCGGTTGTTCTTCCGCAAACCCTCTTGCCAGCAACGCATACACCGTTAAATACGTCGCCACAGCTGAAGGACGACGAGATTCTACTTCAAAGATCGACTGCTGTTCGGCAGCTGTTAGATAGCTGCGCAATTGTTGGATAAATCGAAGGAAGTCATCAACACTCAAGCCCGACTGATCCTCGCCATTGCCATCGATGCCGCCTCGGTCTTGCAGCATCTCTTGCAACAAGAGCAAGCCCCTTTGGCGCTCGCTGACACGTTCGTCGGACAATGCCAGCAGTTCTAAAATCCGATAGGGTCGAAGCTTATATAAATCTGCTTGCATTTCTCCCCGGATACTGGCGAACAACCCTTCGTGTAACAACAATTCTTGACCGATTTGCAGCGATTCTGCGGCATTTTCATATTGCGCTTGCTGCCACTGTTCTCGTCCCAGCTCCAGGCACGCCAGCGCCACTGTTAAAACGACATCTGCCAAAACAATATCAGGCTGACCAAACTTACCGTTACCTAGACTGCGGTTACCACTACTGAGGTAGGGGCGTCCTAGCTTTAACACCAGTTCGTATTCACCCAGCTCTAGCAAAATCAGCAATGCGCCGACCAGCTGCTGAGGCTCGATATCAATACTGGGTGTATAGGGATCAATGCCCGTGTCTACGGCAAACGAGGGACTGGGTGTATCTGCCTGACTGTCTGTATAGTCGGTATCCAGCTCGTAGGATTTTGCCAAAAAAGCAGCATCGTAAGCTTGCCGTTGCTCAACATCCGAAAGAACGGCGTATGCCTCGTCTAGTAATTGCTTACGCGCAGTGATGGCTGCCTCAGAATACTCACGACGAGGAAGTTGCAAGGCGCGATCGCGATGAGCCTGCCTGAGCTGCTCAGCAGTCGCCTGAATCGGTAATCCCAAAATCCGGTAGTAATCCAGCGGAACTCGCACAGCCTACTTCCCCAGCAATAATTAATTCATAATTTTATGATTGACTTCACCCTTATACACCCTTCAGGATACTTTTAAAGGTGTAGTTTTACCATAATTAGAAGCATTTGACTTAATTCATCCATTCAGCATAGACAAAATATCGATAAATTTAACCTGATTTTGACAATCTGGAACTTAAGAATTCGAAAATCTTGGGTTAAGGTCTGTCGCTGAGTCCTGCTAAATGCAGCAGATAAGTCTTGCAAGGCTGATTCTGGCGACAATTTTGCTCTATCTAGCAAATTTGTTGTCGGGGAACGGACGCAGGCTCGGCATCCGTAGACACCTCCAGCGATCGCAACATTTCGACATCTTAGGATCGGTCAACCTTAGCCCCTGTCAACAGCTATGCAAGGCAGTAGACCAATCCTGGTGGGGGTCTAAATCCGTGATTACAGGGTTGGGGAAGGTGCGCGACGCGCGCCTTCCCCAACCCTGTAATCGCCCAATTTGACATGCTGCCGTTGCCTGTGTGTGGGTCTGTTGTTAAAGTTCAGGCGAGAGTAGATTTGGGGTCTAAACCCTGTTACCATTGGGGATTGCGTAGCTCATACGCGATCGCAGTGAGGGGATTTATATCGATGGTTCAGGAACGGACACTCCCGGTTTTTCAGGCTTCTTCAGCGTCGATCACGAAAGAGGTAGGGTTACGACTCTACGAAGATATGGTCTTGGGGCGCATGTTCGAAGATAAGTGTGCTGAGATGTACTATCGCGGCAAGATGTTTGGCTTCGTCCACCTCTATAACGGGCAAGAAGCCGTTTCCACTGGCATTGTCAAAGCTTTGCGTCAAGATGATTACGTTTGCAGCACCTACCGCGATCACGTCCACGCACTCAGCTCTGGTGTTCCTGCCCGCGAAGTCATGGCAGAGCTATTTGGCAAAGTAACAGGGTGCAGCAAAGGGCGGGGCGGCTCGATGCACCTGTTTTCATCAGAGCATAATCTTTTGGGTGGATATGCCTTTGTCGCCGAAGGAATTCCCGTCGCGACGGGTGCCGCCTTCCAATCTAAATATCGCAAAGAAGCGCTGGGTGATCCCAATGCTGACCAGGTGACGGTTTGTTTCTTTGGCGATGGTGCAGCAAACAACGGACAGTTTTTTGAATGTCTGAACATGGCTGCACTGTGGAAGCTACCGATCCTCTATGTGGTCGAGAATAACAAGTGGGCGATCGGCATGGCGCACGAACGTGCCACCTCTCAACCGGAAATCTTTAAAAAAGGCGCTGCCTTTGGCATGGCTGGGGTTGAAGTCGATGGCATGGATGTTTTGGCAGTTCATGCGGTTGCAGAAGAAGCGATCGCCCGTGCCCGTGCAGGTGAGGGACCAACCCTAATTGAAGCTCTGACCTATCGGTTTAGAGGTCATTCCCTGGCAGATCCCGACGAGTTGCGCAGCAAAACTGAGAAAGAATTTTGGTTTTCCCGTGACCCGATCAAAAAGCTAGCGGCACACCTGATCGAGCATGAATTGTCTACCGAAGACGAGTTGAAAACCATCAGCCGTCATATCCAGGCGATCGTGGATGATGCGGTGCAGTTTGCTCAAGATAGCCCAGAACCCGATCCGAAAGATTTGTATAAGTACATTTTTGCCAACGATTAAATGCTCAGGATCGTGGATTTAACCAAGACATTTATGTTTGGAAACGCGGCGACGCCGCGTTTCCAAACATAACGTCCGGGTTTTATTTGATTCGTGATCCGGATCCAGTACCGTTTAGGCTGGTAAAGCTCAACCCTCAAAGTCAAAGCCGACCATGTCTAACCCCATCATGTACCGTGAGGATGCGTTTGTTGTTCTGGAAACCAATCAACCAGAGCAATTTCTAACGGCAGACGAGTTGTTAGCAAAATTGCAAGAAATTCTAGCCACCCGACAAGATGATTTGCCAAGGGACTTGCAAAAATTCTCGACGGTAGCAGAGCAAGCTAAATATTTAATGGACAGTTCCTGTGAGCTAGATATGGGTCCCGGAGCCTATCTCCAGTGGTACGTTGTCCGCTTAGAAAAATAAGGTGTCGCACATCAAAACGTGTAGATGGCTATGTCGTCTTACCTGCTTCTAATTTCGTGTTGAGAGAGCGGTGGAGCCGCTCTCTCAACAAGAACGCCACATTTATTTATCTGTGATCCTGAGCAACATCTACCCAAAGTCAATTCATTGGGATTCAAGGAGATTGATTCGGAGTTGCCCATTCTCTGGGGTAACTTCTAACGTTTGGAACGTCCATAACCCTGCACGAAGTTCAGCTAAGACATATAGGCGCGCCCTACCTTTTGGTCCCTTGAGTGGAATCGACAAATTAGCCTCTCCCCTGGAATTACCATAAGTACTTATTGAACCAGACGTGAAGATTCCGTCTGTGATGGGTGAACCGATCAATTCGATGGTACGAGGATCTGTTTGAGCTCTTTGAAGCGCTTGCTGATATGCCCCTGAATTTTCAAATGAGGTACCTATGATCAGCCATGTAGCCAGAAGAAACCCAAAAAATCCGAGGAGTACGGCACCCAGAATGCTACCGATCCGTAGCCAGCTCCTCTTTCGAGCAACGGTTGTAAACCCAGTTGAAAGGGGCACATTAGCAAAGGCAGTTGTGCAGTATGGACAGACCTTGGCATTGAATCGAACTTGTTCTCCACATTCGGTACAGCGCTTCTGAGGAGAAGCAAATTGGAGAACCAGGTAGGCAATCCAGGCACCCACAGGATGTATCCCAAACCACATCCAGTGGGGTGAACGGTTATTTTGCTTGGCAGCTCTGATACCGAGAACAACAGGTAAAACCCAAAGACAAAAGACTGCGACTAAAAAAGTAAGAGTTGATAGAAAAACCATTTGGCTTGAACTTAGAGTTGAGTAATACATGGCACTATTCGGTTAGAAGCAATCACCTGCCATACCCCGATTGCGTAAGGCTATAGTGATTGTTTTGACACCGATCCCTAATGTTGTATAGGGGTGAAGCGCCCGTAATACGACATCCTAAAGGATGAATGCTGCATTTTCAGAGCAATTTATACCAATTTTTAATTTTTATATAGCAATTTAATGGTTCATTAGAACGGGGTACAGAGATGGAACCCCTGTCCGGGGACACAGCCCCACGCTCTTGTCCTATAGAATCCTTCGTCTGCCCTATAAAGCTAAGCTCCATAGATTAGCGAACCAAGGGTCTTGAACCTCTGCAATCCTAGACACCTTTTATCCGTCGTGTATTGGGTTTAAACAGGTATCAATTGAATTTGTTTTGAATCAAAACATAGGGCTGAACGATTAAGGCATGAAATCGTTTGTCTGGAATGCCACTCCAATCGCTCAGTTGTTCGGGGGAAGGCTTATAGAGCAGGGCTTGACTAACCCAACCGCTGACCGACGAAATATTATCAGTGGCGATCGCCACCCCCACGTCTAATAGATCCAGATCATCATCTACCACCAGCAGCGCATCCCGTTTGGCATGAGGCATCAACCATTCCCATTCCGCCTCATCTACCATCTCTGCTAACTCGCCCCGCAAATCCGCCATGCTTTTCCTGCGCTTTCCAGCGAAATAATTGTGCCAGACTTCAATCAGTTTATCGTCCTAAGTCATGCAGCGCGTGGATAGTATCTACACACTGCCGGGTCACC
Source organism: Calyptranema fuscum S582 (assembly GCF_055793305.1). Lineage (NCBI taxonomy): Bacteria > Bacillati > Cyanobacteriota > Cyanophyceae > Oculatellales > Oculatellaceae > Calyptranema > Calyptranema fuscum. The sequence continues at coordinate 63,219 of NZ_JBSLYH010000015.1, read as the reverse complement.
GCTTCCAATGCAGCCCGATCAGTCACCGCCGGTGGATCAATCAACTCCCCAAATCGAATCGTAATTGGGACGCTACGCGGTGGATTTTGGATTGCCTGGGTTCCCCACAAACTGACGGGTAATAAAGGGACTTGCGCTTTCGCAGCAACCATCGCAGCACCCAACTTGGGATTGAGAATCCGACCATCTTCTGTCCGTGTCCCTGTAGGAAACACGCCAACCGCCCAACCATCTTGCAATTTTGCCAACGCTTCCCGAATGGCACTGCGATCGGGAGACCCCCGTTTTACGGGATAAGCACCATACAGTTGAATTGCCTGACTGAGCACGGGCACGTCAAATAACTCTTCCTTTGCCATATATGCCACCGGACGACGCACAGCAGCAGACAAAATCGGTGGATCGAAATGGCTGGCGTGGTTACTGACAATTACCAGGGACCCTTGCTGGGGCACCCGCTCTGCGCCATAGATTCGACCCCGAAAATAGGTGTGAAACATCGGGCTGACAACCGACCATTTAAACAGGTGGTAAAGCAGCAAGCTAATTCGAGGTTCACGGTTTTTGCCCATAGGGGAGCGGTTGAAGGGTTAGGGGTCGGGGGTCGGGGTTAGCTAATGGCTATTAGCTATTAGCTATCACTTAGATCTGCCAGGCTGCTGATGTTCTGTAAAGTCAGATCGGGGCAGGTACGCTTGATCAAGCCGGTTAGAACTTTACCAGGCCCAATTTCGATCACGGTGTCGATCCCTTCTTCAGGCAACCGCAGCGATATCTCGCGCCAACGGACTGAACCTGTCATCTGGCGGATCAGTCGATCTTTGAGCAGCGATGCATCCGTAGTAGGGGTCGGGTCTACGTTTGAGAGCACCGGGACTTGAGCCTGGGCAAAGGCAACCGCATCTAGAACGGTTTGAAATTCTGCGGCGGGACCTGCCATTAAGGGCGAATGAAACGCGCCACTGACATTGAGTTTAACCGCTCGTTTGGTTTTGATGTTGGCAATCACCGCATCCACAGCGTCAGTCGTGCCGGAGATCACCACTTGCCCCGGATTGTTATCATTCGCCAACACAACGCCATCGGTTTGGGCAATTTGCTGATCGAGTTGTTCTCGATCGAACCCCATCAATGCCGCCATAACGCCTTCAGATGCCTGATTCATTAACTCGGCACGACGTTTTACTAAATTTAACCCTGATGCAAAATCAAATACGCGAGCTGCATACAGGGCAACATATTCACCTAAGCTATGCCCAGCCACCACATCGGCAGTGTGTCCCCGGTCTAGCATCAGATCGACCAGAATACTTTCGATCACATACAAACAAGGCTGGGTATATAGGGTATTAGAAACCTTGTCGTCTTCGCTCTGGCAAATTTCTGGAACAGACCAACCCAACAGTTGAGCGGCTTGTTCAAATTTTTCTTGGGCAACCGGCAGATCATAAAGGTCTGACCCCATTGCGATCGCCTGAGACCCTTGCCCAGGAAACACCCATGCAGTCTTAGTCATACTCATTAAAAAATTTCAGATTTCACGTATAGTGGGATTTTTTTGAAACGCTCACGACGTGAGCGTTTCAAAAAAATCCCACTACCTCTAGACCATTATCTCACCGTCCCCACTGGAAAATCGCTGCTCCCCAGGTTAAGCCTGCGCCAAAGCCTGCGGCAGCAATCACGTCTCCGGGTTGGATTTTGCCGTCCCGTACCACTTCATCTAATGCCAACGGCACAGACGCGGCTGATGTATTGCCATACTTAGCCATATTGCTAATCACTTTGGCACTGGGGATACCCAAACGGGTTGCCACGGCATCTAAAATACGCTGATTTGCCTGGTGCAACAGCAACCAATCCACCTGATCTACCGTTCGATTAGCTCGAAACAGAGCTTTTTCGAGCACTTCAGGCACTTTTTTAACGGCAAACCGATAAATTTCTTGCCCATTCATTGTGATCGGTTGAAAGGTGCCTTGACCCACAGAAACCGATTCGGTCAATTCTCTCGGCTCTGCCCGATATGCCAGGTTGAGCGAGCTATTTTGGCTACCATCACTGCGCAACTCAAACCCCAACAGGCGATCGCTCTCATTTGCCTGCATCACAATTGCCCCAGCCCCATCACCGAACAAAACGCAGGTACGGCGATCAGACCAATCTGTCCACCGAGACAGCACATCTGCACCGATTAATAGAACGGTCTGGTAGGTGCCTGTGCGAATAAATTGAGCCGCTGTGACAATGCCAAAGATAAACCCAGAACAAGCAGCCGTCAGATCGAATGCAACCGCTTTGGTTGCGCCCAGTTCGGCTTGAATTTGGCTGGCAGTGCCAAATAAATCGTCGGGTGTAGACGTTGCCAGCACGATCAGATCAACATCGGCAGCAGCAACGCCCGCCATATCTAATGCATTTTGAGCCGCTTGAGTGGCGATCGCCTTCAACGAGTCCTGAGCCGTTGCCAATCGTCGTTGCCGAATTCCAGTCCGGGTTGAGATCCACTCATCCGAGGTTTCGACGACCCGACTCAAGCTCTCATTATCCAACGCCGTAACGGGGACAGCCGAACCACTGCCCGTTATTGCAATCCCCATTTGTGTCAGTTGCATCATCCGGTAAACCCCTTGCAAGATTTCTATTAATTGCCCTAGAATGCGTGCCTTTTAGACCGTTCTTGCAAGAGGGTCAGTTGCCGCCCTCAGATTTTTCACCCGACTGAGACGATTGCCCGTCGGCAACCGAAATCACAGATTGACGATACTGAGACTGAATCCGTTCTAGAACTTGGTGATCGACCGCTTCTTTGGCAAGGCGCACCGCATTAAAGACAGACGGAGATTGCGAGCTACCATGACTGATAATACAAATTCCGGCAACACCCAACAGTAGACCGCCGCCATGTTCAGCGTGGTCAATCCGTTGGCGAATTCGCCGCAAATTGGGCTTCAAGATAGAAGCACCCACAACACCGCGTAACCCTTGAGGCAGTTCTTCTCTAAAAATTTGTAGCAATACTTCGCCGATCGATTCGGCAAATTTCAGTAGCACATTGCCTACAAACCCATCGCAGACAATGACATCAAACTGACCCGACAATACATCTCGACCTTCAGCATTGCCGATAAACGAGATATTTGGATTTTCTTGCAACATCTGATGCGCGCGCACTGCCAGATCGTTGCCTTTGGTCGATTCTTCTCCGATATTGAGCAGACCCACCTTCGGCTCATCTACCCCTAAGACGTACTTAGAGTAAATGGTTCCCATGACAGCAAATTGCTCTAAGAACTTGGGACGGCAGTCTACATTGGCACCGACATCTAGAATTAACACCGCCTTATCAGCAATTAAGGTCGGGAACACCGCACCAATTGCCGGACGATCAATTCCAGGTAAACGCCCTAAGCGCAACAGCCCCGCAGCCATCGCTGCACCCGAATGCCCCGCAGAAACAACTGCATCTGCCCGCCCCCGTTTGACCAAGTCCATCGCCACATTAATCGAGGCTTTGGGCTTGCGTTTCAAGCCGCTGAGGGGTTCTTCATGCATTTCAATCACTCCCTCAGATGGAACGATTTCGATCTGAGAGGGAAGATTTTGATGTGGCATGGAGGCTCTGATCTGGTCTGGATCGCCCACCAGCAGAACATCAACCGCTAATTCTTCCTGTGCCCTTACGGCTCCAGCGACTATTTCAGCAGGGGCATGGTCCCCACCCATCGCATCGATCGCGATTCGTGCCCGACTTAAACCCATTGAATCAATAGTTATAGAAACCTAAAAAATTCTATCAGATGGACTCTACCGATGACGGTGAAAGTTTTCAGCCTAAATTATTTTGGATAGTTTCCTAAGAACAATGAGGCGATCGAACTCACCTGGGCATAACCCATTTATTCTGATTATTTCAGTATCTCCTAATTGTTGAACGTTGCTGAACCGAGTTCAACATTCGTGGCGCAATTTATCTGCCTGAAATGGCTGTATATCAATAAATTCAAGGATTTCAGACTATATATTCATTGCTTCAGAGAAATAAGCGATCGCCTTCTACCACCCTCGATCGCTTCCCTTTGCACCCAACACACCCGACGACTGAGACGATGAGTTTTTGCCAGCTTAAATTTTGCCGACAACCCTGCGGTTGACAACACCCTGATATCTAACAATGACGCACAACAAGCCATGCCGCTCTAGAAAACATCCAGGAACACACATCTCAAAGAAGATTTCTAAATTTCTAGAGCGATATGCTCCTGAATTATTCTTCTCCCGGTGGCACAATGCGTTGGAACGAATATCCGGTTCCTCTAGCGGTGAGAATCAGTTCGGGGTTGCTCGGATCGTCTTCTAACTTGGCACGTAAGCGAGAAATATGAACATCTACAACCCGTGTATCTACGTGCCGTTCGGGTGTGTAGCCCCAGACTTCTTGCAAAATTTCTGCCCGCGAGAACGGTTCTCCAGAGCGACCGACCAGCAACTCCAGCAAACTGAACTCCATCCCTGTTAAGCGGATGCGTTCGTCGCCTTTGTAAACCTGGCGTTTGTTGGTGTCGATGCGAATGTTGTTAATTTGGATCACGCCCGAACTGGGGATGCCAGACGTGCCCACCTTTTCAACCCGGCGCAACACCGATCGAATACGAGCTTCTAGTTCTTTAGGCGAAAACGGTTTGACGACATAATCGTCGGCACCTAGCTCTAACCCGGTAATGCGATCGGCAACATCTCCCAATGCGGTCAGCATAATAATGGGAACATCCGACTCCTTCCGCAACTCTTGGCAAACCCCGTAACCGTCGAGTTTGGGCATCATCACATCCAAAACAACCAGGTCTGGATTTGCATGCCGGAAGGTCTCCAAGGCTTCTTCGCCATCGGCGGCAGTGACTACGTCATAACCGATCATTGAGAGACGAGTTTCTAAAATGCGTCGAATACTAGCTTCGTCATCTACGACTAGAATTTTTTCCTTGTGAGTTTCCAACTTCCTTAACACTCCTTATGGCGAGTTTTTGATCATTAATTTTTGTCAGTTTATCATTAAGATATTACCCTATTAGCTCTTGAAGGGATCGCTAAAAAACTGATTACAACTACGCTTCAGGGTTTCTTAAGATTCGCCATCCACTTAATACTATCCTAAACAAAAACTCAACAATCTAAATCTTTCCTGAATCTATAATGCCTAAGCAGCGATCGCTATATGTGTGCAATGAATGTGGGGCTGAGTCGGCTCAACTTTTTGGCAAATGCCCCTTTTGTAATAGCTGGAACTCCCTGGTAGAGCAGGTTGTTAGCACTTCAGCTAATAGTTCTAGTCGCATCGGGGTCAGTGCGGCGACCCGCCCCGGCAACAAACCCCATGCCCCATCGGGCACATCCAGTCCGCCACAACCCCTGGCGTCTTTGATCCTGCCGCAAATTTCTGACTATCCCTTAGCGCGTTTGCCCTCAGGTTATACCGAGCTGGATCGGGTGTTGGGCGGTGGCATTGTCCCCGGTTCTCTGGTGTTAATTGGTGGCGATCCTGGGATTGGTAAATCAACCTTGTTGCTTCAGGTTGCCAATCGGCTGGCGCAGCACTATCGCATCTTATATGTCTGCGCGGAAGAATCGGGACAGCAGGTGAAATTGCGGGCGCAGCGGTTGGGTGTGAGTGAGGGGAAGGGAGATGGGGGAGGTGAGGGAGATGGGCTTCGCCGTGAGCGTAGTCGAACGGGAGATGGGAGAGATGGAGTAGGCGAGGGAGATGGGGAAGGTAGGGGAGGTAAGGGAGGTAGGGGGCAGGGGTTGACGGAGAACGGAAAATCTAAGGCGCAAAATTCTCCGGCTCATTTGTTGCCGGGTGCGCCTGATTTGTATCTGTTGCCGGAAATTGATCTAGAGACAATCTTGTTGGAGTTGGAGTCATTGCGGCCGCAGGTGGCGGTGATCGATAGTATTCAGGCACTTTATTTTGCCACGCTGAATTCGGCTCCGGGGTCAGTGGCGCAGGTGCGTGAGTGTACGTCGGCACTGATGCAGGTGGCAAAGCGGCAAAGTATTAGCTTATTTATTGTTGGGCATGTGACCAAGGAAGGGGCGATCGCCGGTCCTAAGGTGTTGGAACATCTGGTAGATACGGTGTTGTATTTTGAGGGCGATCGCTTTGCCAGCCATCGATTGTTGCGATCGGTAAAAAATCGCTTTGGTGCCACCCATGAACTGGGTGTGTTTGAAATGGTGGATAGCGGATTAGACGAGGTAGTGAATCCGTCAGAATTATTTTTGGGCAAACGTGATGAAGAAAATCCGGGAACTGCGATTATTGTGGCGTGCGAGGGCACTCGTCCATTAGTCGTCGAGTTACAAGCTCTGGTGAGTCCTACCAGCTATCCCTCGCCGCGTCGCTCTACCACAGGAATTGAATACAATCGCTTTTTGCAAATCTTAGCGGTGTTAGAAAAACGTGTCGGCATTCCTTTATCTAAGCTCGATGCCTATGTCTCGTCATCCGGTGGGCTAAATGTGGGTGAACCCGCTGCCGATCTGGGGGTGGCGATCGCCGTTGCTGCTAGTTTTCGCGATCGCGTCGTGGCTCCCGGTACAGTCTTAATCGGTGAGGTCGGTCTGGGGGGACAGGTGCGATCGGTGTCGCAGTTGGAAGTGCGCTTAAAAGAAGCAGCAAAGCTGGGGTTTAAACGGGCGATCGTGCCCAGTGGACAGACCTATCCTAAATTGGAGATGGAAATTGTTCCGGTGGCAAGAGTAGTGGATGCGATCGCCATGGCATTGAGCAAATAGATTAAACCCAGAGACAACTTCTACACCGCAAATTGTTAGAGCATTTTGTGAACAGAAATAGAGGGATTTTATGAACAAAAAACTAGTAGAATCTCTAGCCCAAATCATCCTTTCACTGTCAGTAGAAGAACGGCAATGGTTAGAGCATGAACTCCAACACTCTACTATTTCAAATCAGGTACCAGATTTAGAACTGCGCTTAAGAGAATTTGAAGAAAAATATCAAATGCCATCAGAGTATTTTTATCAGCATTTTCAGGCGGGTGAACTTGGAGATTCAATCGATTTCTTTGAGTGGAACACTTACTACGAAATGTTGAATTATGCCACAGTCAAAGCATCTTAAAATCGATGGCTTTAGTGCAATACATCGCTGCTGTCAAAGCAAAGCTGGTTGACAGTCCAATTATTGCTGCTATAGAAATTGTGGTTAAACATTTTCCAGATTTACCTAATTTTCCCCATCATATTCACATTGATTCAGAATCGAATGTAGAACCTGGAAAATCGCGAAATATGATCGAGTTCATCGAGTTCCTTGAATCTGAGTTGAGGTCAGTTTAGTTCGAAATAATTCGCGACAGGGCAGGTTTAACAAATCTCTGATCATCTTACAATCGGCGTTTCAGCACTTTTCGAATACAGCGCCCGCTTTCGACCCCATGCGACACCCCGTTTTAATTCTGGGTTAGGCTATATTCAATTTCAACAGCATTCTAAACCTGCATATCTTCCCATCGCATCCCCTCATCTCCTCATCTCCTCATCTCCCTCACCTTCCCCATCTCCCCCATCTCCCGTTCGACTACGCTCACGGCGAAGCCCATCTCCCTCATCTCCTCACCTCCCGTTCGACTACGCTCACGGCGAAGCCCATCTTCATCATCCCCACATCCCCCCTCACCTCCCCCTCCGCCCATGTCTGACCTTGACCTGATTCGCCAACTCGGAGACCGCCTGGGTCGCCCCCTGCAACACATCTCGGAAGACCAATTTGAACGGCACACCCAGGCAAACAATCGACGAGATTGGGGGAATCCAGATCTGATCACAGGGGATGCCTATACCCTAGCAAAAGATGGCACTGTCAGCGGACTGTTTTTGAAACCTGTGACCAGTCAGATTCTGGTTGACTTTCCCTTTGACCAACTTAGGCATTTAAAGTACCTTTATTTCAGGAAAGTTCATTTACCCAGCTTTAACTTTTTAAGTGAGTTAACCGAACTGACTACGCTTGATTTAAGTTCCAATGAAATCACTGATTGTTCTTTTTTAAGAGAACTCAAAGAACTCAAACAGCTTGACTTGAATTTTAATCAAATTAGCAATTATTCATTTTTAAGAGAACTTAAAGGACTCACATCACTTTCCTTAATTGGGAATCGATCTACTAATTTTTTATTTCTGAAAGATCTCAAAGAGTTTACATCACTTCATTTAAGTGCTGGTTACATAAGTAGCAATCACATTACTGATTTTTCATTCTTGAGGGAGATCGAAAGGCTCACTTCTCTTCATTTAAGTTCTAGTAAAATCACTGATTTTTCCTTTTTGGGGGAGCTCAAAAACCTTAAATCACTTAATTTAGATTTTAGTCAAATTACCGATTGCTCTTTTTTAGGGGAATTCAAAAGCCTTAAATTATTGAATTTGAGTAACACTCAAATCACCGATTTTTCCTTTTTGAGAGAACTCAAAAATCTCACATCGCTTGATTTGAGTAGTAATAGCATCACGGATTGTTCCTTTTTAAGGGAACTTAAAAGCCTTACATCACTTAATTTGAACCACAATCAAATCACTGATTGTTTCTTTTTAAAGGAACTCAAAAATCTTACATTGCTTAATTTAGGTAGTAACCAAATCACCGATTTTGCATTTTTAAGAGAACTCAAAAATCTCACATTGCTGAATTTGAGCAACAATCAAATCACCGATTGCTCCTTCTTAAAAGATCTCAAAAGTCTCACATCACTTGAGCTATGGAAAAATCACATCACTGATTGTTCCTTTGTAGGAGAGTTTAAAGAACTCAGACGGCTTGACCTGAGTGACAATCAAATCACCAATTTTGCATTTTTAAGAGAACTCAAAAATCTCAAATGGCTTAATTTGAATAACTATAGCATCACTAATTTTTCATTTTTGAGTGAGCTAAAAGATCTCTATTGTCTTCATTTGCAAAATAACGGTATCACTGATTGTTCTTTTTTGAGGGAGCTAACCGGGCTCATATCCCTTGATCTAGAGAACAACAAAATTACAAAAATTCCCCCGTGGTTGGCTGAAAGTAGAATGGCAGTCAAAATCAACGAAAAATATGCTTCCGACTTCATTAATCTCACCGGCAATCCCATCGAAGAACCCCCCCTGGAAATTGTCCGTCAGGGCAATGCCGCCATTCTCAACTACTACGCCCAACTCGCTACCCAGGGCAAAGATTATCTCTACGAAGCCAAAATGCTGATTGTGGGTGAAGGGGAAGCGGGTAAAACCACCCTGGCGCACAAAATTCCGCAGCCAAACTGTCCCTTGCCCCATGTGGATGACCGTACTAAAGGCATTAGCATTCAAGCCCATACGTTTCCTTGTCGGGATAGAGATCAATCTGAGACTTCTGCAACGCGAACCTTCCAGCTCAATATCTGGGACTTTGGCGGGCAGGAAATCTACCACTATACCCATCGTTTTTTTCTTTCCAAGCGGTCTCTCTATGTTTTAGTGGCTGACAACCGCAAAGACGATACGGACTTTAACTACTGGCTCAACATCATCGAATTGTTTGCCGGCAATAGCCCCCTGATCATCGTCCTCAACGAAAAAGGCGAGGTGCAGCGCAGCCTCAACCGGGCTGACCTGCTCAGCCGTTATCCCGACAGCATCAAAGACATCATCCCCATTAACTTCAAAACTCAGGAAGAACCCGATCCAGCCAAAGCCCAGCAACGCCTCAAACAGATTCATACACTGATTGGGCAGATCGAACACTGTGCCCAAAACCTGCCCCACATTGGCGAACCCGTTCCGGCTCGCTGGGTCGATGTGCGCCACGCTATCGAAACTGACGATCGCAACTATATCTATCGCTCTCAGTTTGATGAAATCTGTCAGGCTCACGACATCACCAGCAGCGCAGACATCGATACCCTGCTGGGCTACTTTCATGATCTGGGTATTTTGCTGCACTTTGCCGATAATCCCTTCCTACGCGATCGGGTTATCCTCAAACCTACCTGGGCAACCAATGCTGTCTATCGCATCTTTGATGACGACGGCATTAAAGCCAAAGCCGGACGATTTAGCCGCCAGGATTGCGCCCAGATCTGGAGCGATCCGCAGTATCGCCATATGCACGATGTCTTGATCGAGCTGATGAAAAACTTTCGGCTGGTCTACGAAATCGGCAACACTGGCGCACTGGTCGCGCCCCAACTACTGCCCCCCAACACCCCCACCTACCCCTGGAACGAAACGCAAACTAGCCAGATGCAACTGCGCTACGATGCCTTCATGCCCAAGGGCATCTTCTGGCAGTTTGCCGTCACCATGTATCGCTACATCGATAACCACGATTGGGTCTGGCGTAATGGCATGGTGATCCGTCGCGGCAACACCTGGGCAGAAATCAAAGAAGACCTGAACCTGCGCCGCATTTCCCTGCGTTTCTCTGGTCCCAGCATTGCCGAGTTTCGTGCCGTCATCGTCGATGAGCTAGACAGCATCAGCCAGTCTTACCATCGGCTGCACTACGACAAAATGATTCCCTGCCATTGCCAAGATTGCACAGATAGCAACCCACCGCATTTCTTCACATACACAGACCTGAAAAAGCGCCAAGAACAACGCAAAAAGACCACGATCGAATGTGTCAAAAGTGGAGAAGATGTCCCTCTCGGCAGCCTTCTGGAAGGCTACGAAGTTGAGGAAATTGTCGCCAGCCTGCCCGACAAACAAGGCGATGAACCCACCCCGCCACCCGACCCTTCACCTACCCCCAAACCTGCGATGCAAACCATCAAAATCTTTCTAGCATCTTCGTCCGAGCTAAAAAGCGATCGCGAGCAGTTCGAGATTTTTATTAGCCGTCAGAATGATTACTACATCGATCGCGGCATCCGCTTAAAGCTGGTGATCTGGGAAAACTTTCTGGATGCCATGTCTAAAACGCGATCGCAAGATGAATACAACAAAGCCATTTCAGACTGTGATGTGTTTGTCAGCCTGTTTCACACCAAAGTCGGGCAATACACCGACGAAGAATTTCTTACTGCACTAGAAACCTTTAAGAATAGCGATCGCCCCTTAATCTATACCTATTTCAAAGATGCAGCCGTCAACATGAGCCGCATTACATCCGAAATTGTGAGCTTGCTCACCTTCAAACAAAAGCTCTCAGATATGGGACATTTTTATCAAAACTACGCCGATATCAACGATCTCAAACATCAATTTGGTGAACAACTCGTCAAATTCCTCCCCAAATTAACCGAAACAGAACTGTAATCGGCTTTTGCAACAGATTGGCGATCGCGATCGATATCTACACCAAAAGTTTCTAGAGCATTTCGCTAATATATAGAACTAGTACTTTGTCAGCGTTAAATTTTAAGGTTGCGATCGCTGATCGCGCTCCCTCAGACCTCCGAGGTTTTGAAAACCTCAGAGGTCTGATGTCTCTATGGCTATGTTGGACTGATCGACCCGGCAAGGATCCGTCTTCGGGGTATCAGCTTAAAGAAATTTCACGATAAGATAAATAGCAAATGGGAAAAGGATTTGAGAGGAGCGCTGACACATGTTTCTGGATGAGTTTTCGCCATTATTTAAGGAAGTAGCGGGGCATCCGATCGCATTTCTGGGAGGGTTCTTTTCGGGGTTACTGCGTTTGAACTTAACCGAAGACCCCGTCAAAAGTTGGCTCGATCAGCAGTCTGGTGCTGCCTCCAGCACGACAACAAGCGATAGCTTCAATAACAAAAACAGTGGTCCACAATCGATCTCGATTGAGTAATTAACGCCCAATCAACAACAGAGGGGAGCGCTTTGCGCTCCCCTCTGTTGTTGATTAGATATTTAGCTCAATATTTTGACTGAGGACTGGGAAACCCTGGGTTTCGTAGTCTAATTTATCCTTGGATGCAGCTATTCCGCTAAGTATAGGGGGCTGATTAACTCGTCTAACCACATTTCGACGTGATTGTAGAGACGAGATGCTGTTTTAGTATTCGACCCCTCGGTTGCCAAAATGGCGATCGCCCGTTTGTAATCTGCGATCGCACAATTCCAGTCGCCGCGCAGATGATAAGCTCGTCCTCTTTCCGCATAAATATGTTCTTCTAAGCCATTCCCTAGACACAATGCCAAGTCAAAATTTTCGATGGCTCGGTCATACATTTCTAGGTCGCGGAACGTAATCCCCTGGTTGATCCAGGCGCGAATATTAGCAGGATTTAGATCAATGGCAGTGTCATAATCCAAAACGGCTTCCATAAACTGCCCTTGAGCCGCGAAATAATTCGCACGGTTATTGTAAACGCTATCTAACCAGGGACTAATTTCTAAGGCTTGGTCGTAATCCGCGATCGCTTTAGCGAGTTGACCGTCCTGGAAGTAAACCAGACCGCGATTGTTATAATCTTGCGCACTATTCGGATTGCGTTTGAGGACTTGGGTAAAAAGAGCGATCGCTTCGCTGCGATTTCCCTTTTGGGCTTCGATCAATGCCCGGTGGCGCATCATCGTTTCCCAGTCCGCCTGAGACATCGGGGATGCCGTTACTTTACAGGAGGTCTTATTAACAATCCGATGGCGCTTAGGATGCCAACCCTTGCTTGGACTTGAATCAGACTGGGACGAAGTCACGGTGGTTACTTCGGCAGCGTTTCTCAGGTTCTTATTGTTATCTCGGCGATTCGCAGGTGAGCGCATAACTATGGCATCCTCACAATGTTACAGAGCCAACGGCATCGAACTTTGGTTAGAGTGAACCCAGAGTTTTGGTAAAAAGAAAACCATCCTTAATCACTTCACTCATACGGAGGCTCTTTCCGCAAAGAACTCTAAAGTTGAACTCTAATTTTCTAATCTTTAGTTTCTAGTGTTTTTTGAAATGAGATGCAGGCACCTGTGTCACTTGATAATCTGTCTTTCTGTGGAGAAATGTGATGTTGAAACTACGGAATTGCAGATTCGCCGTGCAACAACATGTGAAATTCTCAAGCGGTTGATGAGCAATGGAAACACCCCTCTTATCAGTACCATTAAGGAGGTCTACTAGCCGTATGTTTTCGGAAAATTTACTGACCCATCATCAGAAAAACTACATATGACATTGCCGTTGCGTTCAGAATTAAAGCAATTTCATCCACCGCATTACCCGGTCTCATCAGCCCTAACAGGATGCGCAAATGAGGTAGGGCAAGCTTTATACGTCATGGTCTATTAATTTGTCTGGATCAATTATTCACGCATCATCTCACCTCAGAGATTCATGAATCTTCATCTTGACTTGATGAACTGTCTCTTCATGATGCTCACAGTTACGTTTGACGGACTAAACTCAATCCAATCGTTATGGGTGTGAGATGCATCACATTTCTCTCATAACTGACTCAATCTTTAGGATTTTCTTCACAGTAATCAAGCTTTCTTTACAAAGAAACTCTGAGGAAAAATCAGGCTTTCTGAACAAGTCTGAATCGCGGAGAGGTGACACGGTAGAATGCTGGTGAAACCGATCGATTTAATCCATCCATCGACATAACAAGTATCCATTGACATTTCACTATGACAACTGCAACAGCTTATTCCAATGCGCCAGATCTCTCTACAGAAGATTACTTGGTTGTCGGTTTAGCAACCTGTTTTATTAAAGAAGATGGTGAAATTCATCAGGTCAAGATTGTTGAACCGATTCCTTCAGCAGCATTAGAGGCGATCGCCAAAGGCATTCCCACGTCCTATCAGATGGTGTATGGAACCACTCTAGGCGCGGTTTTAGCGGGGGATGAATTGACGTTGCCCACAGCATTCCCAGACACGGCTCAGTTTTGTGATGAGTTTAGTACACGGGCGATCGCCGCTACTCGCACATACAAGTCTCGTCCTTCGGCTCAAACCATTGTTCCTTGCGGCACTGTTAAAGACGATTTCAACTTTTCTGTAGAACGGAAGCGAGTACTGAATTCAGAACGAATTATTCGCACCGAAGATAACGTCAAGCAGCATCCCCATACGCATCAAGTGCTGTAAACCACACTGCTTAATAGCGGCAAAAATTGACCGTGACACCTTCGGTGTCACGGTCAATTTTTTGCCCAAAATCAGCAACACCAGTGCTGTAAACCGATCCAGATAAAATGGGTAAACGGGTTGGCTTTACTGCCCCTTTTACAATACAAAAGGGATTGCGAAACCTGGGTATGAATTTTGACGGTGCCGAATGGCGTCCAAATCCATTCCTGCCAATCAGTAACGCCCTACGGATCGGGGACTGAGTAAGATCGAACATGGAATCATTTGTAGGGGCGAACGGCCGTTCGCCCCTACAACACATCATCGAGGTCACTTAATTCCCATTCCTACGGGGGGACTAAATAAAACCAAACATAAACATCCGGGTTTTATTTAAGTTGTCATCCTCAGTAAAAAACGTGTTAACGGGTCATTCTTGATGTTGAAACTCTATGGTGGTGCCCGGAGTCGGGCATCTATCGTTCAATGGTATTTGGAAGAACTTACGGTTCCCTACGAGTTCGTTTTGTTAGATATGCAGGCTGGCGAGCATCGCCAACCTGATTTTTTGGCAATTAATCCTGTTGGCAAGGTACCGGCGATCGCAGACGGCGACTTCAAACTATGGGAGTCGGGTGCCATTTTGCTATATCTGGCAGAAAAGTATGGTCCGAGTCTGACATTAGAGCAACGCTCAGAAGTAGCGCAGTGGGTGATTTTTGCTAACGCCACTCTGGGACCTGGGATGTTCTCAGAAGCCACTCGTGAAACTGAGACGCCGCGATTGTTAACGGCGCTAGATACGGCGTTAAGCCATCAGTCCTATTTGGTAGCAGCACAGTTTAGCGCAGCCGATGTTGCGATCGGTTCAATGCTGGCGTATGCCACGTTGCTGCTAAAGATAGAATTTACCGACTATCCTGCGATCGCCAACTACATGAAGCAGCTTGGCGAGCGACCTGCATTTCAAAAGATAATCGGGGGTCGATCGAAGTCCTAAACTATCCCGTTTACTTGTAAAGACGTGATCAATCGCGTCTCTTCAAGATTTCCATTAAAAAAAGGGTAGTCCTAAAAAAGTCATGATTTTTTGTGGCGCGGGCGACGCCCGCGCCACAAAAAATCATGACATGAATACCATTACCAAAAAAAGAGCGATGACGAATCATCGCTCTTCCCAAAAACCTCTTTTCTATGAAGCTTATCTAAAACCAACCGAAGCTTGCCAAACAAACGCCAGCAAGAAGAAAAATAAAGGAATTAGAGGCAGAACATCCACCAAGGGGTCGAAGATTGAGTAGGCTTCAGGTAACTTTGCTAACAGCAATGCCGCTTCCATGAATATGTAGACCTCTCCAACACAGATTTCATAATTGCTGCATATCTTAACATGACTGGGGATACAAGTTTAAGCTTTATAAAACGGGTTAACATCCCTCGCGATCGCTCAGGAAAACGATAAGCTGAAGGGTGTGCTGACTCTCAGGCTTATTTTCCCAGGAACAGGTTTTGGCATGACTGAGGTTTTCATCGTTGTAGGTTCAGTCATCCCTCAATTTTTTTGGAAAGGTGGCATGGATAACACTGCTTTCACGCAAGCAACTCGGTACGCTGTACTGATGGAATCCAAATTGCCCCTGGTTTCTAACAGCCGCCCAGTCAACGGATGATGGGTCTGAATGTGTGGGCAATGACGTTGAACCGCCTATAGAGTGAGTATTTCAAAATCATGATGACTCACACATTTGAACCACAACCAGTCAACGAATATGCAGCCTAGTGGTCTGTCAATTAAAAATTGATGGTTAAAACGGGCGATGTGCCGCGCTTCGCGCGGCACATCGCCCGTCAGAAAATACTTGATAAAGCACTAGCAGCTTGCCAGAGAAATAGATTTAGGGGGATCTCCGACACGCTCCTAATCTGAGGGTAATTTTGTAGTTTTCATTCTATTTAGCCTATGTCTTCCAGAGTTAGCGGCGTTTTACTCCATCCCACATCATTTCCAGGTCGGTTTGGGATTGGAGATTTGGGGTCAGCAGCCTACCAGTTCATTGATTTTCTCTATCACAGTGGGCAGCGACTCTGGCAGATTTTGCCGTTGGGTCCTGCTGCCTATGGCAATTCCCCTTATATGTGTTACTCGTCAATGGCAGGAAATCCGCTGTTGATTAGCCTGGAATCGTTGCAAACCCAGGGGTTGTTAGAGGCGTCGGATTTAGACCATCTGCCCCACTTTTCTGACGATACGGTGGACTACGAGCGGGTGATTGAGCTGAAAATGCCACTGCTGGTAAAAGCGGCTGAAACCTTTAAGGCAAATGCTGCGGAAGCCGACCAGACAGCCTATGAAGAATTTTGTCAGAGTCGGGCGTTTTGGCTCGATAACTATGCGCTGTTTATGGCGTTGAAAGGGGCGCACAACGGCATTGGTTGGAATCAATGGGGTGAGGCGATCGCCCAACGTCATCCAGATGAGATGGCTCAGTGGCGCGACAAGTTGAGCGATGAAATTTATCATCACAAGTTTTTTCAATTTGAGTTTTTTCGGCAGTGGTCACACCTGAAGGACTATGCCAACGAAAAAGACATTCAGATCATTGGCGACATTCCCATTTACGTTGCCCATGATAGTGCCGATGTTTGGGCATATCCCGAAAACTTCCACCTCGACCCAGAAACGGGCGAACCGGCGTTGATGGCAGGCGTTCCCCCCGATTATTTCAGCGAAACCGGACAACTGTGGGGTAACCCAATTTATAACTGGGAAACAATCCAGGAATCAGGTTTCCATTGGTGGATTCAACGTGTGCGGGCGTTGCTCGATTATGTAGATTGGGTGAGAATCGACCATTTTCGTGGATTCAGTGCTTACTGGGCAGTTCCGGAGGGCGAAACCACTGCGATTAATGGGGAATGGATGAATGCGCCGGGAACCGAGTTTTTTGAAGCACTGCTCAAGGAATTGGGCAAGCTACCCATTTTGGCAGAAGATTTGGGCGTAATTACTCCCGATGTCGAAGAATTGCGCGATCGCTTTCATTTCCCCGGCATGAAGGTGTTGCACTTTGCCTTCGGTTCTGATCCGGGCAATCCGTTTTTGCCCTACAACCACGGTCGCAATTTTGTCGTCTATACCGGCACCCACGACAACGATACAACCGTAGGGTGGTTTAATAGCCTCAACGACTGGGAACGGGGCAGAGTGTTGCAATATCTCGGTTGCACCTGCCCCTTTGGCATCCATTGGGATTTAATTCGGGTAGCAATGACCTCTGTTGCCGATCGAGTCATCTTCCCCCTGCAAGATATTTTTGGGTTGGGCACCGAAGCACGGATGAATTTCCCTGGATTGGCGACGGGTAACTGGGCATGGCGCTATCGTGCCGATATGCTGACTCAGGAATTAGGCGATCGCCTGCGGTCGATGACCGAAATCTACGGGCGGATGAAACAATAATGTGCAAGATGGTTGCTGGCACGTTGTGCCAGCAACCATCTTGCCTCGGCAAGAATTAGTAATTCCCAAAATTATGGATCGATTGGTGTGGCTGGCGATCGCAGCTGTCGGTGGCATAGCGGCGATTCTGGGTAGCTTGATGGTGCTGGGTTGTCTGGTACTATGGCTGATTCCTGCCAAAACGTTGGGGGCTGAGCCTGCTACGGTATGGCAAAACAAACTGAAACTCATGGCGATCGCGTTAGTCCTCTCGCTAAGTGGCATTGGCGTACTGGCGATCGTGCCGTTTCCGGGGCGATCGGCGTTCCTGCCCGAAGATTTTGATATTACGGCGTTGCTGCGTTAGGAACACATCCCGGTTTTACATATCCTCGTCGCCTAACTGTCCTGTCTCCGCGAAAACCCGATAAAGTAAAAGAATGTAAACATTTCTCATCCGGAAGGGTTGAACAGTTCATGCGCGTAATCTTGATGACTGGCAAAGGAGGCGTTGGCAAAACCTCTGTAGCAGCGGCAACGGGGCTGAGATGTGCAGAACTGGGTTATCGCACCCTGGTCCTGAGTACTGACCCAGCGCATTCTTTAGCCGATAGCTTTGATATGGAATTGGGGCACGATCCCCAACTGGTTCGCCCCAATCTCTGGGGGGCAGAGCTAGACGCCCTGATGGAGTTGGAAAGCAACTGGGGTGCGGTCAAGCGCTACATTACCCAGGTTTTGCAAGCCCGTGGGTTAGATGGGGTCGAAGCTGAGGAACTGGCAATTTTGCCTGGAATGGATGAAATTTTTAGTCTGGTGCGCATGAAGCGACACTATGACGAAGGCACTTACGATGTTTTGATTATTGACTCGGCACCCACTGGAACAGCACTGCGGTTATTGAGTTTGCCAGAGGTGGCAGGTTGGTACATGCGTCGCCTGTATAAACCGTTTCAAGCCGTATCAGTTGCTTTGCGTCCGCTGGTAGAACCGTTATTCCGCCCGATCGCCGGATTCTCTTTGCCCGACAAAGAAATCATGGATGCGCCCTACGAGTTTTATGAGCAAATTGAGGCGCTGGAAAAAGTGTTGACCGATAACACGCAAACATCGGTACGGTTGGTGACCAATCCCGAAAAAATGGTGATCAAAGAATCGCTGCGTGCCCACGCTTATCTCAGCCTGTACAACGTGGCAACAGATATGGTGGTAGCAAACCGGATTCTGCCCGATACTGTTGTCGATCCTTTCTTTCAGCGCTGGAAAGAAAACCAGCAAAAATATCGTCAGGAAATCCACGACAACTTCAGCCCCCTGCCGATTAAAGAAGTGCCTCTCTACTCAGAAGAGATGTGTGGTCTGGCAGCTTTAGAACGGTTGAAAGAAACCCTGTATGGCGATGAAGACCCCGCCCAGGTTTACTACAAAGAAACCACGATGCGGGTGTTGCAAGAGCAAAATCAATACAGTCTGGAACTCTATCTCCCTGGCATTCCTAAAGAAAAAATCGAACTGAGTAAATCGTCAGATGAACTCAATGTGCGGATTGGCAACCATCGGCGTAATTTGGTCTTACCGCAAGCCCTGGCAGCGTTACAACCCGCTGGCGCAAAAATGGAAGGAGACTATCTCAGAATCAAATTTGCTTGAGCGATCGCCCTTTTCCCTAGCTTGAAATGGAGGATACTGGTGAGAGCCGCACGGCGTGCGGCTCTCACCAGTCTTGAGCGTTTATTCCCCATGGAGCGATCGCCCCTGCCGATTAGACAAACGGATCGAGAAACCCTGACAGCCTGGTTATTTCTGTCACCGGCGCTGCTTCTCTTAGGTATCTTTGTTTTTTATCCAATTGGCTACCTCTGCTATCTAAGTTTCACCTCAGGCAGCTTTACCCGTGCCGGGGTGCAGTGGATTGGCTTAAACAACTATGGGCGATTGTTGATAAATCCCGATTTTTGGCAGGTCTTGGGGAATACGGTCTACTTTGCGATCGCCACTCTGCTTCCCAGCCTAGCCATTCCTCTCAGCTTAGCCGTCCTCCTCGATCGCACTGTTGCTTTACGGGGAATTTTGCGGACGGCTTACTTCATCCCCTCGATTACATCATTGGTTGCGGTAGGACTGGGGTTTCGCTGGCTGTTTCAACCCGACGGTCCAATTAATCACATCCTGGGTCAGGTCGGCATCGCACCAATCTCCTGGCTGAGTAGCACCACCTGGGCAATGCCCGTCATGATTGTCCTGAGCATCTGGACACAATTGGGCTTCAATCTGGTTGTGTTTTTGGCAGGCTTACAAACCATCCCGCAAAATCGCTATGAAGCAGCAGAGCTAGACGGAGCCAATGGCTGGCAACAGTTTTGGTATATCACATTGCCGGGATTGCGCCCCACCCTGATGTTTGCCACTATCACAACGGCAATTTTTACCCTGCGCAGTTTCGAGCAACCCTATATCATCACCGGAGGGGGTCCACTCAACTCGACCAATTTGCTGGTGTTCTATATCTATACCGAAGCCTTCGGCCAGTTCGATTTTGGCTATGCCGCCGCCGCCGCAACGGCTTTATTAATCGGGGCAATGCTTCTGGTCTATGTGCAACTGCGCTGGGTGGGCGATGATCCCTGAGCCAAATCTGACCTGCCCCACACCCCAACCGGGACGTTATGAGACATCAAACCCTTTATCGCCGTTTCTTTTTTGATTTGGGTTGAAACCCATGGCTGGGTTTAACCGTTGCAGGGCGATCGCCAGCTTTTGAATTGCCAGCTTTTGAATCGTTATTTTTGCGATCGCCAGCTTTTGAATCGTTATCACTCGATACGTCACTAGCGGATTGAGCCGCTTTTCCCGACTTCAACACCACATACTTAGCATTCTGCTCTCGCACCCGCGCATCATCATCGTTATAAAAGAAAGAGAGCAAAGCAAACCGACGCCCCTGGGTTACTGGCGTTGCCTCATGCAATAACGAACAGGAAAAAATCACAGCCTCTCCTGTTGCAGGGCGATATAGCCGCGAATCATATTCTGGGAAGCGCAAACATCCCCCCTCATAGTCACCCGTATTCAGATTGAGGCTCATGGCAAAGCGTCGATGGGCAGTGCCCTTCGTTGTATTGTCTCGATGACGATGAAAAAACCCTTGATCCGATGCTTCATAGCACGCCACCAAATGCCGCTCAAACCGGGTAATCGTAAATTGAAATACTTTTTCAATCTCTGGCTTGACTCGACGTAACACTAATTCATTAATCGTCTGTAATAGAGACGCCTCCATAATCGGAAAGTCACGCCGTTTTTTGAACCCATAGTCGAGAATCTCAACGGTTTTGCCCTCGACCTGCCGCATAAACCCAGAATCTCTGCCCCCATTAGCTTCATACAGCTGAATCAAATGCTGGCAAAACTCTGGCTCAAACACTTGAGGAATAAACAGCACAGGTGCTTGCCGATTTGCCAGAGTCGGTGGCTCAAATACAGGCAAACGCTTAGCAAACTCAAGGACTTGCCTTGCATGGTGGGCGGGCTCGTCAATCGTAAAAGTCCGAACAATATGCAAATTTTCGTCTAACACAAAGGTCGTTGGTGTATAGCTACCGCCCTGATGCTTCGCTTCAGCAAGTTGGCACACACCATACAACGTGCTGACCTGTCGTTCAAAATCCCACAGCAATTTAAAGAACGTAGGGTGGCTGATCTGGTCTTTAAATACCCGATCATCCGGATCGATCGTGACCCCAAAAAAGGGAATCTGGGCATCTGTCAATTCAGATTGCAATGCCAGAAAGTCGTTTAAGATCTGCTGGCTGCTACCAAACTTACAACTTCCCAGGAAACTCAAAATGACCCGATAGCCCCCTACCGTATCAAAGTTGTAATTTGCGCCTGATGTTGCAGCAACTGTAAACCAGGGAGCCGGATCACCTGTTGTTAGATGGGACATGGCAAAACGTCTTCAAAATCAATGCGATTCGTAACTAATTTGGGTGGAATGGTAGGTAGGAGGTTCAACATGAATACTGATTCTGACGGAACCATAGCGTTCTTCTAACCTCTGCTCAACCAGCTCAGTAATGTTATGAGCGGTCTCAACATCCGACGCATCCACAATCAGGTGCATTTCGATAAATACCTGACGCCCCAAAACGCCTCTAGACGCGATGCTGTGACAGTTAATCACTCCCGGCACTTGCATCACCAAATCATGAATCGCTTCCGGGGCGATCGCCATTTCATCGACTAACCAGGGCAAATTTTCCCGCAGCACATTCCAGCCACTCCAAAATACTAATAACGCAACAGGAAATGCCAACACAATATCAAGCCACTGGAAATCAAACACCCAGATGCCGACCAACCCTGCCAGCACACTGATCGTTACCCAAATATCACTCATCGTATGGTAAGCATCCGCAATTAAGATGGGGCTGCCCACCCGATTTCCCACCGCGCGTTCATAAAACGCGACAAAAATGTTCACGCCCAGCACGATGAGCAAAAGCCACAACTCTGTCGGCGAGATACTGACAGGCTCTCCACCCGTGAGAATGCGCTCCGACGTTCCCCGCAAAATCTCAAAACAAGCAATCCCTAAAAATGCAGCGATCCCCAAGGCACCTACGGCTTCAAACTTTTGGTGCCCGTAGGGATGCTCTCGATCGGGTTCGGGTAACGAAAATCGACTGGCGACTAACCCAAGAACATTATTGGCACTATCGGTGACACTGTGCAGGGCATCTGCCAGGATGCTCAAAGAGCCTGTCCCCAAACCAATGATTACCTTCAAGAGCATCACAAATAGATTCAGTACTAGCGTGATGATCAAAACCTTACGAACTTCAGAACGCTGATCGATATTCACAAAACCACCCCAAAATCAAGCATTTTATGATCTGTAATTTTTCTATAAAGACGCCGTACTCATTGATAGGTTGGGCTTAAATTTAAGTGGGCACAGATTATTCAGCAATGTTTCATCTTACGGTCTTGTGAGATGGTTGCAATCGATTTTGTCGTCGGTAGTAACCTTCGTCCATAGCTTATAATCCAAACCCTGCAAATGACTATAGCCATCCTCAAGCCGGTATGGATTTGGCTTTTCTAGAGGCACGTCACACCCCCAAAATTCAATCATCAAACTGGTTTATGGATGAATACCGATGGGCACACTAGTGTACCAGGGGCTTTGCTTCTGCACACACCCATCTCAACTTCATCCAGCAGCACTCGTTACCCATAGAGATTGGAATTGGGGATGCAGGGGGCACGGCTCCCAGGCAGGGGGCACAGCCTCCATACCCCATCATGACCAAACACTCAATCTCCATCGGTAGCTCAGGCTTAAGGAATTAAGAACAGTACCGAAATAAACGTGTGAGCCGTGGTTCGCACTTTCTAAAAATTAGATGAGTAATTATTTGGCTTCATCTACTTATAAGGTATGTTCTAAGATTCATTAGACATCGTAAGGTCAAACTGTTGGCAAAGTTTTGCAGAGAACCTAAATCCTTTCCTCGGCACTCAACAGTATGTTTACAGCTATTTAGGAAACTCATCAATTCTTTACCATCAAGCATTACCAATTGCCCGTTGAGTTGTACCTCACATGTCTGGATGTTTTTAATGGCGTTGCGATCGCAACGTTCTGCAAATTTATCCTTCAATGTTTAGCCACCCCCCATCGGTTCGAGATGGTCGTTCGTGAGCAGCGCAATTCAACTAATGCATCGTTTAAGAGGATTGACGAATGGCAACTAAACGCATTTTAAGAATAACTGACCCCAGAGCTGTTTTAAAACGGCGTCCAGTCTATGCTGGCGAGCTGACTGACGCAGAAAAATTCCCGGTCGCAGATGGAACAGAATATGCCATCGAGTCGTATGCCTATGCGGACTCGTTTGGAGATTTTGATGAACATATCAAATTTACGTTGCAAGGTACCAGCGTTAAAGGATTCAACACCTGGTTTGTGTTCAATCGCTTTGCAGAAGTAGAGTTTGATGGGCAAATTGTCTATCCCTGGGAAGAGCAAACGGCAGCTCAAGTTCTCAAAATTACACAAGATACAGTACTCAAGCGTCGCCCTGTGCAGTCATCTGAGCTGGCAGCCGATGAGATGTATAAAGTGCCCAAGGACATGACTTTTGATTTGCATTCCTACGCCTATGCGGATGCCAAAGGAGAGTTTAACGACCACATCAAATTTGCCATCAACAACCAGGAACAATACATCAAGGGCTTGAGTACCTGGTATGTATATGAGCTGCATGCTCAAGTGGAATATGACGGTAATGTCGTCTATCCTTTGCCCAAAGAAGCTACACCGACCGCAGCACCTGCCTCTACACCGGCACCGGCACCGGCACCGACACCAGGGTCATATAAAGGGCAAAAGCTAACCCTACCCGGAGGTAAAGGCACGGTATATACCGACCAACCGATTGTTGCAGGGGGGGTGTTTACGTGGGGTGAAGCCACCCATGGAGGCTCTCGCATTCCGCAAACACCGGAACACGCAGACAACATCATTGCTGCTGCAACTCAGCTAGAAAAGTTTAGGAAGCAAATCGGAAAACCCTTCCGTATTACGTCCTGGTATCGTCCTGAACCCTTTAATAGCCGTGCAGGTGGGGCAAAACGCAGCCAGCATCTGGCAGGCAAAGGGGTAGACATTGTCGTGGCTGGGTACATGGGGCGAGATTTGGGCAAACTGGCATTGCCCTGGTGGCCCGGTGGTCTTGGCATTTATCCCGGCAATAGAAAACATATTTTGCACCTGGATGTCGGTCCCAAGCGGAACTGGGGTTTTTAGTCCCCCATAGCGCTAGGCGATCAGACTCCAGCGGATGATGTGTTGAAAAGCGGCGCGAAGCACCGCTTTTCAACACATCACTTGTTTTAAATCGATTTGCAATTTTGGGGTGCGATCGCCCCCTGGCAACTTTCCGGATAGGTGAGAGCCGCCTGGGAATAATTGAAGAGATTGCACTTGACAATTTATCCCATGGCAGATCAAGAACAGTTTGAGCTACTCAACAAAGGCGTAGAAATTTGGAACAGTTGGCGACAAGTTGTTCAGGTGCAACCCGATCTGAGTCTGTCTGAGTTAAAGGGTGCGACGCTGAAACGAGTCAACCTCAGCGAGACCAACCTGAGTGATGCCAACTTAAGCGACGCCAATTTTACAGAAGCCAACTTCAGCCGTTCGATTTTAATTAACGCCAACTTTAGTAAAACAATTCTGCAAAAAAGTGATTTGTCCGAAGCCTATTTAATCGGAACTAACTTTTCGGATGCGGTGTTACACGAGGCAAATTTGGGTGACGCTATTCTCATCGAAGCCAATTTGAGAAAAGCGCATTTGAGAAAGGCAAATTTGTCGAAGGCGAACCTTCATTTAGTCGATCTGATCCGAGCAGTTCTCACAGAAGCCAATCTGGCAGGTGCCGATTTAACCGAAGCAACGTTAATCGGTGCCATTTTGATCGAAACGAATTTACTTCACGCTAACTTTTCTCAAGCAAATTTAAGTTTGGCAGATCTGAGTCGCTCTAACCTCAGCCAGGCTAATCTCACAGGTGCCGACTTGAGTAGCAGCATCTTAGTGGGTGCCAACCTGACAGGAGCAACCCTCAACGCCGCTAATTTTAGTGGGGCAAATTTGAGTGACGCCATTTTATTAGACACAAACTTACAAGATGTGAATTTTGAAGGTGCCAATCTGCAAGGCACGGTTTTACCCAGTGGTGTATCTTAGAGGCGATCGCTGTATGACTAGCCAAGATCTGGATTTACTCGAAATTTTGCTCAAAGGGGTAGATAGCTGGAATGAATGGCGACAAACCCATCTGGTGAAATTGGGCATCAAACCCGACTTTACGGGATTAATGCTGCGAGACACGGATCTTAGCGGCATTCATTTACCCAGAGCGATTCTTAACCAGGCAAACCTGCGCAAAAGTAACTTAAGTGGCGCGGACTTAAGCCGTACAGAATTACGCAATGCCAACCTCAGTTATGCCAACTTGCAAGGCGCAGACTTGCTCTATGCCGATCTGCAAGACAGCGATTTTCATAAGGCAAAACTGACGGGAGCAAACCTCAGCCTGATCATCGGCAGATCGCTAGATTTGCGCTGGGCAGATTTGCAAAATGCTAACCTCACCCAGGCAGACTTAAACCAGACAGATTTTCGCAGTGCGGATCTACGAAATGCAAATCTGAGCGAAACAAAGTTAAATGGCGCAAATTTAAGCCTGGCTGACCTCAGTAACGCTAACCTTTCGAGGGCAAGTTTGCGGGGTGTCAATCTGTGTGGCGCTGATTTGAGTAATGCGAATTTGACAGGTTCAGACTTAAGTGGGGCAAATTTGACAGAAGCGTATTTGAGCGGCACCAATCTGCGTCATGCCAATCTGCGAGATGCCAATCTCAAAAATGCCGAAGTTTATCAAACCGATTTGTCTGAAGCCAATTTGCAACATGCCAATTTAGATGAAGTAAATCTACACAAAGCCATCTGGTCTAACCGTAGCGGCATTTCAGGTCCCTTACGATGATCGTTTTGGCACAAAGTTTATGTGAGAACCCGCGTTCCGCGCGGGTTCTCACATGACCTCTTGATTTATATAGCAGTATGCAAGTTCGTTAAGTACAGAAACGGTGTTGTGGGGCGCTCCGCGCCCCACAACACCGTACTGAATCAACCTGCACAGCGCTATATATCGCCTTTATGCGCCAACGGTGGCTTCTGCCAGGTCAGAAGGAGCCAGGTTATTGTGCAAAATTTGACCATCCCGGAACCAGACAATACGCCGGGTCAGTCGGGCAACTTCGGGTTCGTGAGTCACCATAACGACGGTGATGCCGCTATTATTTAATTCTGAAAAAATCCCCATGACTTCCTGGGTCGTATGCGAGTCCAATGCCCCGGTGGGTTCATCCGCAAGAATCAATACAGGTTGGTTAACGATGGCACGGGCGATCGCCACCCGTTGTTGTTGCCCCCCCGATAGTTGATTGGGTCGATTGTTCAAACGATTTGCCAAACCCACACGGGTTAATGCAGCCGATGCTCGCTCTTTGCGTTCTTGGGGCGAAACACCCGCATAGACCATAGGCAACATGACATTTTCTAACGCGGTCAACTGGGGCAATAAATGAAATTGCTGGAAGACAAAGCCAATCTTGCGATTGCGGATGTGGGCTAACTCGGTATCCGATAACCCTGCCACATCAACCCCATCGAGATAATAAGACCCTGAGGTTGGGCGATCGAGACACCCAATCACATTCATTGCTGTCGATTTACCCGAACCGGAGGGTCCCATAATGGCACAATATTCTCCGGGTTCGACAATCAGATTGATGTTAGATAAAGCGCTGACTTCAGTTTCACCAGCACCATAGATCTTATAGATAGCTTCGAGGCGAATAATCGGTTGAGACATAGTGGGTGACAAACGGGAAACTTCATTAACGTGTGATTCTTTTAGAGAGGAGACGCAGAGCTGTGGCTCGCTTCAAAAGAATCAGGTTTGATTACATCATGACCTTAAGCACTGCGCAGTGCCACGATGGGGTCGAGTTTGGCAGCCTGGCGCGCCGGAAAGACACCAAAAAATAACCCGATCGCACCCGATACACCAACAGCCATGATCACGGCGACAGAAGAAACTCCAGCTTTAAGTGGCGTGATTGCGGAAATCAGGCTAATGCCACCGACACCAATCACCGTACCTACCGCACCGCCGAGGGCAGCAAGAATCACGGCTTCAATCATAAACTGCACCAAAATATCGTCTTGAGATGCGCCGATCGCCTTGCGGAGTCCAATTTCTTGAGTGCGTTCGCGGACAGAAACCAGCATGATATTCATAATGCCGATGCCGCCGACGAATAGGGAAATTCCGGCGATCGCCGCCAGCATCAAGGTCAGCGCTCCGGTGACATTGCCGACAATCGTCAGCGCATCTTTCTGAGTTCGCACGGTAAAGTCATTTTCATTGACGACTTTGTGGCGCAATCGCAGCAAGTTAGTGATCTGGAAGTCGGCAGCTCCAATGGAATTTTCATCTCTCGCCATGATCGAAATAAACGTGACTTCAGTGCCATAGGGAGATGTATTTCCCGTAATTCGACTGGTCATGGTGGTCACAGGAATGATCACAACATCATCCTGATTACTGCCCAAAAACGCTCCCTTCGACTCCATCACCCCAATCACTTGGAAGCTAATGTTTTTGACCCGAATCTGTTGACCAATCGGATTCGCATTGCCAAAAAACTTTTCTGCAACTTCGGAACCAATAGCAGCGACGCGATTATTCCGTTGCACATCCAGATCGGTAAAAAAGCGCCCCTGTGCCACGTCAAAATCACGGACGATCGTAAAATCTGGGGTGGTACCTACGATTAACGTACTGGCAGTACGATTGCGATAAATCACGGGTTGCTGGCTTTGCAGTTGGGCGGCAACAGCGTTGACCGAAGGCACCTGAGAGGCGATCGCATTGGCATCTTCTAACGTCAAATTACGCGGCAATTCAAACGTATTTTCTCGCGCCTCACTACTTCCCGGAATGATGAATAACACGTTGGGACCCAACGACTCAAACTGCTCAGACGCATAGCGTTGCGCCCCCTGCCCCACCCCCACCATCGTAATGACCGAGGCATTGCCAATAATAATCCCCAGCATCGTCAGGCTACTGCGCAGCTTGTTGGCAGTCAGCGTTTTTACCGCCATCTTGACACTTTCTAACAGATCCATGCGGCATCACCTTACTGGCTTTGTTGATTATTTTGCTGATTCCATTCCGAATCTTCCGGGATATCTACAAACACCTGCTCTCCGGGCTGAAGCCCTTCTAGAACTTGGGTTTGATCGCCCACCGCCGTACCAAGTACCACCGGACGAAACTCAGGTTGGTTACTGCGATCGGGCACCAGCACACCCGTTTCTCCATCTTTCGTCACAATCGCCACCGTCGGCACCACGATGGCATTGGGCATATCATCCCCAATAAACGTGACATCTACATTCATACCCGACAGCAATTTGTCTTCCCCGGTCACCAACGAGATCCGCACCTGAAAAGACGTAACATTTTGTTTGACCACCGCTTCCGGTGCAATCAGCTTGACTTCACCCTGAAACACCTGATCGGGATAAGCATCCGCTACAATTTCGACCCGTTGCCCGACTCGAAGCTGTTGAATATCAACCTCAGGCACCTCTGCCAAAATCTCTAACCCTTCTGCCAGGGCAACGATCGCCGTAGACGTGGCTGACGTTGCCTCCGACGCCGATGTTGTCGGTGTCACAAAGGCACCTTCGGTCGCATACTTTTGCGTAATGATGCCGTTAAACGGTGCGCGAATCACCGTATCTTCCTGACGCACCTGGACTTCCTGCAAGCTGGCTCTGGCTTCTGCTAATTGGGCGATCGCTTCTGCAACATCTTCTTGACGGCTACCACTCTGGGTTAAGGATAGAAGTTGTTGCGCTTCGCGTAAACTCGCCCGATTTTGTTCGAAACTGGCTCTCGCCGTTTGCGCCTCATTTAAGACAGCATCGAGATCATCTTGAGAGATGGCTCCTTCACTTGCCAGGGTGCGATTGCGATCGACTCTGGCATTGGCGAGTTCCAGGCGAGCTGCCGCTTCATTGACTCTCGCCTGGGCTTGCTCTACGGCTGCCTGGTTTTGGGCAATTTCCTGAGGACGATTTCCGGCTCTAAGCCTTGCCAGTCGGGCGTCTGCCTGCACAACTCTGGCATTTGCCTGCGCCAGTTCTGCGGCGATCGTGCTACTTTCCATGCGGGCAATCACCTGACCCTGGGTAACGCGATCGCCCTGTTCCACATACAGTTTTTCCAGAATTCCCGTGGTCTTAGGACTCAAGTTAACCGTCTGCACGGGTTGCACAGTTCCGCTTGCCGTAATCCGCACGGTCAATTTTTCCGCCTCAACGGGCACCGTCATCTGGCTAATATCGACAGGTGTGGCATTCTGGCGAATCATGACGACGGCAATTCCGCCAGCTCCAATCACACCCGCAGCAACCACCCCCAACAGCCAGGGAGCAGGTTGACGAACTTTACCAATCATAGGAAGTTGCATAAAACTAGACATTTTTGCTAGGGGAGGGGTTTGAGATGGAGATACGATCCGGGGGTTAAGGGTGCGTTGCTGAGGCTCAATCCGATCAAGGGGGTATTGAAGGCGGAGCAGTGGATAGGCGGCGTTTCAGACTGACGAAAAAGGGTTGAAGACGGCTTAAAGACTGAACGGATGCTGACCTGGCATTCTCATAGTGAGCTACTTAGGAATGAGAATTAAATAATGTCGATGATTGGTTGTACGAACGGTCATTCGCTCCTGAAAACGATTCAACCGTCGATTTGATTTAACCCACGATCCTTAACTTCTGGACTTTGCTTCACGTTCGCGCTCATCTTGCCATCGCTGACTTAGCAGAGGGAGTTCTCGTTCCCAAAAAACGTGGACGTCGTGCATTTCTTGCAACCGTCCCCGCAAATGGGGCGCGGTGTTTTCCATGAGTGTTAACCCTCGCTCAGCCAATTGACGAAACGCTGCAACTTGAGCCAACCGTTGTTCGGTCATTTGCATCCAGGCATTGGGCTTGATCTGGAAGTAGTCGCGGCGATCGCCCGGTAGGCTAATCCGTTCGATCAAACTGATCTGAATTAACAGACGAGTCATGGTGCTGATCGAACCTTTGCTGGCTTGCAGCACCTCGACTAGCTCAGCACTCGATTGCCAGGGTGGGTCAGAGATCAACAGCCGACCGAAGATACGCCCAGCCATGCGGGGTAGACCCACCAGCTCAAACATCAGTCCAACTTCTTCGATGAAGTGAATCAGCTCAAAGGATGGTTGATTACTCACTTGGAGTTGCATTTGCGTAACGTTTCTTAAACAATCATAACATATCATTTTGTTCAATAAATACTGAACAAAATGAACCTCTAGCTTACGAGACCACCCCCAAATTTCTCCCGATTCCTTGTTTTGCCTCTAGGGCTTTATCAATATCCAGATGGGGGGTGATGGTAGGACGTTAGACCTCGGAGGTTTTGGAAACCTCCGAGGTCTCAGGGAGCGTGATCAGAGACCGAAAACCCTGAAAGTTAACGCTGACGAAGTCTTAAGTCATTAATGCTATTGAGCTATGTTTCCAGTTTAAATCGGAGTCAGGCGATCGCACCTCCTCCGACCGGACTCATCCGAATGACCGACAGAGCATATAGCAACCGTCGAGACGGTTAAATCAGGCGGTTGTGTGAAACCCCTGCTCCGAGCGGGAGCAATCAACGCTACCCACTGACATCACTACCCCAATTTCTTTACCTTGACTGCCTAAGCTGCACGTATGGCGATCGCAAATTAGCCTCACGCAAAACCAGCATCGCCCAGACAGTTCACTTGCTTTTTGAGAATCGGAATCGGTTATGGATAGACGCACATTTCTTCTGATCACGGGGGTCGGGGCTTTGGCTGCTTATGCGCCAGAATTTCTTAAATCCAGTGATGCCGAACCCTCAACCCCAGGAACGGCGATCGCCCAGGTTCCGAGCTATCGAGTCGTGGGAACGCTCAGTCAACTCGATCAGGCGACTGCCAGCATCGAATCCAGAATCGGCAATACCCATCTGGTAGTGATTCGTAATGCTGCTGGCAACCTGGTAGCATTCAATCGCCGCTGTCCCCACGAAGGGTGTAGAGTCGATTGGCAAGCAGATCAAAATAAATTTGTTTGCCCCTGCCATGCAGCGGAATTTTCTGCTGCCGGTTCTGTTGTCAGAGGGCCCGTCCGTTCACCGTTGCAAACCTATCCCGTTAGAGTAGAAGGAAGCCAAGTTTTCGTCCAGGTTTAGCCCTGATAATGCGTGTGTTGAGCAGTGGGTTATGAAAATTCTTTTGGTAGAAGATGACGAACGCATCGCCAATGCTTTGGCAGAAGCCTTGACCGATCAAACCTATGCGGTTGATGTGGCAGGCGATGGTCAAGCAGGGCTAGATCTGGCGGAGGCGTATGAGTATGACCTGATATTGCTGGATCTGATGCTACCGAAGTTAAATGGTATTCATCTCTGCCAAAAACTGCGGCGATCGGGCAAACAACTGCCGATCTTGATGCTAACGGCAAAAGATACCAGCAGCGATAAGGTGGTCGGTTTAGATGCCGGAGCAGATGATTACGTTGTCAAGCCGTTTGATTTACAAGAATTACTTGCCCGAGTACGGGCTTTGTTGCGACGTGGCAATCAGGCATTACCCCCGGTGCTGGAATGTGGGCTATTGCGGCTTGACCCCAGTACCTGTCAGGTTAGCTATGCCGCAAATCCGGTGCATTTGACCCCAAAAGAATATAGTTTGTTAGAGCTATTTTTGCGCACCAATGGTCGAGTGCTCAGTCGTGGTGCCATTATCGAACATTTGTGGACGTTTGCTGATGTGCCCAGTGAAGAAACCGTCAAAGTGCATTTAAAGGAATTGCGTAAGAAATTGAGAAGCGCCGGGGCATCGGCAGATTTAATTGAAACAGTTTATGGTTTGGGATATCGGTTGAAAACAAGTGACGACTGATCAGGCTCAATTTCGATCATTGCGGTGGCGGCTACTGTTGTCCTTTTTGGGAGTGATGGCAGCTATTTTGGGCATCTCTGCGATCGCCGTCTATCAACTATTTGCCCGGAGTCTGTATGAACAACTCGACGATCGCTTGATGACACTGGCAGAAGCGGCTGCCCAGAGCATCAAAGACGTGAAAGAGGAGTATCAAGAGCACTATTTAGGCATCCAACCGGGTGACGAACCCGACGACCCAGACGATTCTGCCAATACCGCTCAAACTGAACCGACCGATATTCCCTGGCAAAACTTTCGGGCACCCCAAGGAGCTGAATGGTTTGATGAACATGGGCAACCACTGATTAAGTCAGGTGGGTTATTTCTCAGCAGCCGTACCGTTGAAAAAAGAAGCCTGGCAATGCCCCATACGGTCGGGCATATTCGCACTCTAACCATTGCCGTCTATGGCGATCGCTATCCAAACCATCAAACCCAGATTCAAGGCTATGTGCGCATCAATGAATCAATTCAACCCATCGAAGTTGTCCTTGAACACCTTCAGTGGGGCTTGGGGATTGGAGGCTTAGTAGCATTGGGTTTAACCGCCGCAGGTGGGATGTGGTTAACCCGACAATCATTGCAACCGATTGAGCAAAATTTTCAACAATTGAAACAGTTTACAGCCGATGCTTCGCACGAACTGCGGACGCCGTTAACCGCGATCAAAACCTCGGTTGACGTCATGCAAAGCCATCCCGAACGGATTCATCCAGCAGATGTCAAAAAGTTAGATGCGATCGCCAGTGCTACGCGGCAAATGACCCATTTAGCAGAAGATTTATTATTACTCACGCGCCTTGATACTGCCCAACCCAGTGCTCATCAGCGGTGGTTAGCCATCCCTGTAAATGAATTATTGCAAGAGTTGATCGATAACTGCGAGTTGCAAGCCCAGCTCAAAGGTATTGCCTTGCAAGCCGATCTAGCCGACGTCGGTTCTGTCATGGGAGATAGTAGCCAGTTGACACGATTGTTTAGCAATCTGATTCAAAATGCTCTTCAATATACATCAGCAGGGGGTCACGTTCGAGTGACGTTAAGTCGTAGCGATCGCTGTGCCCTTGTTCGCATAGAAGATACCGGCATTGGCATTGCCACCGAAGATCTACCGTTTGTTTTCGATCGCTTTTGGCGCGCAGACCGTGCCCGATCGCATCGAGAAGGCGGTCTAGGTTTAGGATTGGCGATCGCTCAACGCATTGCTCAGAGCAGTGGTGGCACCATTTCAGTCGGCAGCCAATTAGGCAAAGGCACCTGTTTTCAAGTCCGCTTACCGGCGATCGCCAAATTAGACTAACATCAGGCGATCCATTCCGACTCGATGGCGATGGCGATCGCCGAGCCTGTGAGACCTTACCCTAATCCCAAACCTCAGGTTCATCGGCAAGATTCCAGCTGCGATCGCCTGTTGTAGTGCGATCGCAAGTAGTGTTATGGACATACTTCAGATCACCTGCTCAACCGTCGCTCTATTATCCTCAAAGGAATGGAGTGAATCAGTCGGAGATGATGCGATCGGCACCTCAATCGGCAATGCTTGATCAAGAGCCAGAGCCTGATCCAACGGTTGCGCTACACCAGGTTCAAGGGCAAGCGGGCGGGGTTCATCCGGTAGATCGGTTGAACGTTGCACGGGGACTGGATACAACCATCCTGCAAAAAGTCGCGTCATTTGCGGCATGAGAAAATAGGTCATCGTCGGAACAGCGATCGCTGTCACCACCATGACACGCAACACCAGCGGCAGCAGCACCAGTTGATGTTGCAGCAATAGAGAGATACCCGTGATCAATGGAAAAACAGCTAACCACGTCACCACCGCCATTTTGTAGCGAGGTGGGGGAACAATGGCAGCCTTTCCGGGCAACGTAAACCAGGTTTCTAAACCCGTCAACACTTGAACGTTGGGCGGGCACTCCGTTAATGCTTCTGCTTCAGCAAACCATCGCTGGCGATCGTCTGACAGTTCCCAACGCCGGAGATTGCTAAGCCGATCAAACTTAAAAATGACCCGATATTCCGGATCATCGCGACTGGCGGGACGAAAAATACTACTGCCCAAATATCCTGAAAACTGGCTACACGCGGCTGTGACTCCCAGCAAAAATGTTTCAAATGCAGCTTCACATCCCGGCTTTACCCGACGTGAAATCACCACCGTAACCGAGGAATCTGGGGTGTTACTACTGATTTCAGACATGAGAGAAATCATCCCCTATTACAGGCACAGCTCTGGAGCTATCTTGCATATTATGGCAAACCCCTCTGTACCCTGTTGTATTCATTTCATCTTCAATTTCAGCACCCCCAAAGTTTTTAAATGCCCCGATCGCATACCAGGCATAGGCACGAATTGTGCCATGAATTTCTTTGAGTTTAGCGACCGTATCATCAGTAATACCCATCAATTCCCGTTCGTCCTCGTCAACTCCGGCAGGTGAAGGCAGGTCGGTTGGTAGGTCTACAGGCGTCTTAGATTCAACATAAATGGTGTAGGTCATGCCATCGTTCGGTTTCCAGAAGAACGGGTCGAATTTCGGACATACGCTGCCTCAAGGGAAAATTTAAGGCTATCGTATTGCTTAAATCCCTGCGGTGATCTGATTCATCAAGCAAATTTAAGCTCATGGCTTAATAGTGCGATCGCACTGTAGAGAGCAATCAAAATTCAGGAACAAACAATTCCCGTTTATTACCTGCATAGTGTTTGTAGATAATCTCTGGTGAATTACCGACTAACCTCGCTACATCTTTAGCATCTAATTTACCTGTCTCAAGTGCATGGGTAATAAAGGTATGACGTGTTTGATAAACCTTTCGGTATTCAATCCCTAACCCTTTCAGAACAGTCTTCCAGGTTCGATTTCTGAAGTTATTAAGGTCGATTGCTTTACCCTCAGGAGACAAGAACACCAAAGTTTCAGGCTCAGCATTTTCAGGTTTGATCGATCTCAACATTGCTTTAAGGGAATCATTACAGGGAAATTTTCGACGCTCTTGAGTTTTCAGACCTCTTCTGATCTTTCTGCCAGCATCAGTATTGATCATGACCTGCTCAAACACTACCTGTCTGAAATCAGAGGAGATATGCTTCCACTGAAGCGCGATCGCTTCAGACGGTCTACAACCCATCATGAACAGAAATTTGATCAGTGAAGTATAGCGACTGTGCTTAAATCCAGATGCCTTTGGACAAAATTAATTCGTTTCAATGGCTTGAATAATGGCATCTCGCTCTTCCAGGGTGAATGGGCTGATGTCATTAATTCCTTCACTCTTGGCTGATTTTGGCAGCTTGATCTCCGTTGCCATACCTGAGAAGGGATTTTCCGAAATCATGCCTGATTTCATCGCCCAATCACAGCACGCGGATAGTCGGGTGATAAACCGTTTTCCTGAATCGATAGGGATTGCTTTCAAAACAAAGTCTCGAATCTTTCCAGCCTGATCCAGGTCATGCGTAGGCAATTTTGCAACATAGCCAGAATAAACCCCATACATATATTTCATTGTGTTGGGAGAGCATTGAGGAGTTTTGTACTCAATAAATTTAGCCCATAGCTCATCCACACTTGGTTTTGGGGTAAAAATTGGGGTAATAGGATCAGCCGTGCTGAGAACAGATTGCGGTTTATACTTCTCAATCCCCTCAAAATGCCCAGATAGAATATCTAGCTCGATCTCTCTAGCTTTCATTTCTGCTAATTTCCGATGCTCTAAAGTATCGGAAAAACCAAGTGAAACGTAGTGACGCTTGCCAGCAAACCTGAAACGCAGTTGCAAGCGATTGTTAGAAACAAGAATCTGAACCGAACCCTTAGAAGCCTTGCCTGTCAGAGTTTTTGAGTACATGGGTGCAATCTTGCCAGTACGTTTGTCTTACACCCAAATTACACCCAAACACATCTAAAAAGCCCCAATCTTAAAGAGTTTCTGAGAAATTTTGAACTATTGACCGAGTAAGCACTAAAACACGAAAAGCCCTGAAACACTTGAATTTAGGTCTTTTCATCGTTAAAGCGGGTGATGGGACTCGAACCCACGACATTCAGCTTGGGAAGCTGACGTTCTACCACTGAACTACACCCGCACGAAAAACTATTCTGCGTATTCCAGGATAACATTTCAGGGGCGATCGCCTCACCTGAAAATCGTCTTCCCTTGAAATTCGTAGAAACTCACATAGACCTTTCTAAATTCGGTAGAATTAAAATAACTCGTACTGAATCCGCTTTATGGAATTATTTGTAGGAAAGGTCTGATCCCAGAAATATTTCTTCAAATAAACAGAAACGGATGGAATGCATTGGAACAGCTGATTTTTAAGCGTTTCCAGCGTAAGCAAGAGGCGATTAATACAAATCTTACAATTGCTTTAGCTCACATTCCATGATGCTCAGTTACGCTAAGTTAACAGTAGACGTGTGAACTGGTGCGTTTAATATTCACCAGCTCACTCGACTGTATAAGCCCAGATGATTTCTAGTTTTTCTCGGCACAAGTGAGTACCCAGGATGTTTAACGCAACTGAACTCTTGATTACGGACTTTGTTACGAAGCTCAAGGAGGGCTATCGCCATACCTACGGAGGGCTAAAGTCCGACTATGAGGACATCATCGGCTGGATTGGAGCCATGGCTCTAGAGAACATCGCCAACAGCGATGCTTTGTACCACAACGTCGAACATACTATTCTTGTCACGCTGGTCGGGCAAGAAATTTTGCGGGGCAAACATATTCGCGAGGGTGGGGTCTCTTGCGAAGACTGGCTGCATTTTGTCATATCCCTGGTCTGCCATGATATTGGCTATGTCAAAGGGGTTTGCCGCTCAGACCGGGATGGTTGGTATGCAACGGGGCAAGGAGACACGCGTGTAAACCTACCCCCCGGTGCATCGGATGCGAGCTTGACGCCTTACCATGTGGATCGGGCAAAGCTGTTTGTTGATGAGCGGTTTGGTAGCAATAAGCTAATTAGCTCGGACACGGTCAAGAAAAATATCGAATTGACCCGCTTCCCGGTACCCAGAGATGATGATCATCAAGACACCATGAACTATCCGGGGTTAGTACGGGCGGCGGATTTGATTGGTCAGCTTAGCGATCCCCGCTATCTTAAAAAAATTGGCGCACTTTACTACGAGTTTGAAGAGACTGGCGTCAGTAAAGACCTGGGCTATCGTCATCCTGGGGATCTGCGCAAAAACTATCCTAAATTTTATTGGAATGGGGTTTTTCCGTATGTTAAGGATGGGTTGCGCTATCTCTCGCTGACCCAACAAGGGCAACAGATCATTGCCAATCTTTATTCCAATGTGTTTGTGATTGAGCACGAACCGGAAAAGGAAGAGGAAAAGCACGAGCAAGCGATCGCCAGCTAAGCCCTCAAGTTACATTCTTGAAAGAGCTGATTTTTGATCCCCGCAGGGAAGGAGAAGTCAGCTCTTTGCATGTATAGCCATGCCAACTGGTTTGTGAGAGGCGCACCCCTGCGGGGTGCGCCTCTCATAATTTCGGGCTGCTATCGATGTCTTGATCGAGCAGATATCCCATCGCCAATGTTCGATAGGTGTTGATCTGATATTGTTGCCAATCATCGCTTAACCCCAATTCTTTTGCCAAAATAGCTACTACTCTGGGAGCCGCCTCAATGCTCGCCATTGCGTCCAATACTAGCGATCGCGTTCGTCGAGACAATATATCTTCGACCGTGCGTGCCATTTCATAGCGGACTGCCCAATAAACGGCAGCTTCGGTATAGGGTAAGCGGGGATGTAGCAAGCGATCGGCTCCAGGCAGTTG
Organism: Calyptranema fuscum S582; assembly: GCF_055793305.1. NCBI lineage: Bacteria > Bacillati > Cyanobacteriota > Cyanophyceae > Oculatellales > Oculatellaceae > Calyptranema > Calyptranema fuscum. The sequence continues at coordinate 25,289 of NZ_JBSLYH010000015.1, read as the reverse complement.
CCGAACTGCGATCGCATCACTGCCATAAACATCCCAAGGAAATGCGTCTGGGGTTTGCGTCCAGCCATGCAGGTGCAAGTGTTGGGTGATAGAGGGTCGCGCAGGTAGAAATCCCTGGCGAATCGCTTGATTGATCCCGTCTTCGCCCATTTTGCGGTAAGTTGTCCATTTGCCCCCTGTAATCGTTAACAGACCCGATTTAGAGCAGACGATGGTATGTTCGCGGGAGAGGGCTGCGGTTGATGTGGTTCGGCTGGCGTTAACCAGAGGACGCTGTCCGACAAATACACTCAAGACGTGCGATCGCGTCGGTGCAGGGCTGAGATAGTGAGCAACCGTTCGCAAAATAAAGTCAATCTCTGCTGCCAATGGACGTGGCTCATACTCTGGTTGAGTCACCGGGGTATCAGTCGTCCCTATCAACGTCTTGCCATGCCAGGGCAAAGCAAATAAAACCCGTCCATCGTCGGTGCGAGGAATCATTAAGGCGCAGTGATTGGGGAGAAATTTCGCATCGACTACCACATGCACCCCCTGACTGGGAGACAACAGATCAGGAGCCGATGAATCATCCATGCGGCGAACCGTATCGACAAACACACCCGTTGCATTCATGATGGTGGCACCTGTGATATCCAGAGACTCTCCAGTTTCAGCATCCTGCACCCGAACCCCCACAAGCGTTTCTCCCGACTTGATCAAGCCCATCACGGGTGCATAGTTCAGTGCCATACCTCCCAGATCGATCAAAGTTTGCATCAAGGTGATGGCTAAACGAGCATCATCAAATTGACCATCATGATACAAAATGCCACCCCGCAAACCAGAGGGATTCAACGTGGGCACTTGCTCCAACGCATCCTGTTGGCTGAGGAATCGACTTTGCCCAAAACTCAACCGTCCCGATAGCACATCATATAGCTTCAACCCAGCACCATAATAGAGCTGCGACCAGCTGGCATACCCCGGTACCAACAAGGATATATCCTGCACCAGATGGGGCGCATTACGGCGGAGCAATCCCCGCTCATGTAAGGCTTCTCGCACCAGTGGCAGATTGCCCTGAGCCAGATAACGTACCCCACCATGAATCAGTTTAGTCGATCGGCTGGATGTACCCTTAGCAAAGTCATACTTCTCCAAGACTAATGTTTGATATCCCCGACTGGCGGCTTCAACAGCAGTTCCTAAGCCAGTGGCACCGCCACCCACCACAATCACATCCCACTGACGATTCTGGCGGAGGGTCGCAAGACAGGTTTCACGAAGCAGTGGCGTTTTCACAACCATACGTTATCTCTTTCATTCCAGTCTGCCATAGTGTGAGCATTGCTGGCTTTGGGGATGAATGTGAACGTGAAACCTTCGGTTTCACGTTCACATTCATTCCTCTCTCAAGCAAGAGCACAATTCCCAATGGTTTTGGGGAGAGTGCGGCGGAGCCGCACTCTCCCCAAAACTATATTCAAGTTTATGAGGATCCATTAAGGTTTGGGTAGAGATACTTCAACCGGGCGACGACGAGCTTGTAACACCATCAGAGCCAATGCACCTGCTACCAAGCCCCAAAACGCCGAACCAATGCCAAACAGTGTTGCACCCGAAGCCGTCACCAGGAAGGTGATCAGTGCCGGTTCTCGTTCAGTTTCCTGTGCTAATGCAGTTACTAAGCCATTACCAATCGTGCCCAATAAAGCTAATCCAGCGATCGCCAACACTAATTCCTTGGGAAACGCCGCAAACACTGCCGCCACCGTTGCACCAAATAAACCAATCAAAATATAGAAACATCCAGCGGCGATCGCTGCCACATAACGCCTTGACGGATCTTCGTGGGCTTCTCGTCCCATGCAGATAGCCGCCGTAATCGCCGCCAGATTCAGCGCAAAGGCACCCAAGGGAGCCAGCAGCAACGTTGCGGCACCCGTCCAACCAATTAACGGCGAAATTGGTACAGAGTATCCAGATGCCCGAATCACGGCTACCCCCGGCACATTTTGTGACGCCATAGTCACCACAAACAGGGGTAACGCTACCCCAATCAATGCACTCAAAGAAAACTGCGGCATCGTCCACAGCGGTTTTGCCAGTTGTAAATGAATCGTGTCAAGTTGCAGCAGTCCTTGAATCGCCGCAATCACAATACCAAGCACTAAAGCAGCCACCACCGCATAGCGCGGCAAAACCCGACGCATGATCAGATAAGTACAAAACATAGCAAAGACCATGCCAAATTGCGTTTGCATTGATGTAAAAACATCTAACCCAAACCGCAACAGCACACCGGCTAACATCCCCGACGCAATCGACATTGGAATTTGATTGATTGCTCGTTCAAACCAGCCACTAAACCCGCAAACCGTGATCAATGCAGCAGAGATCAAAAATGCCCCGATCGCCTCCTGCATCGGCACCCCTGCCGCCGTTGTAATCAGCATGGCGGCACCCGGTGTAGACCAGGCCGTGACCACCGGAACCCGATAGCGCAGGGACAAGACAATGCAGGTCAGACCCATGCCGATCCCAAGGGCAAACATCCACGAAGCAATTTCAGCCGGTGAAGCATCCAGTGCTTGCGCTGCCTGAAAGACAATCACCGCTGAACTGGTAAACCCCACTAAAACGGTCACAAAGCCTGCGATCGCCGCAGACACAGAGAAATCTTTAAGTAACGTCATCGGTAATGTGTAGAACGCAGAGCATGTCCGCATCCTATCGCACACCCACCTAGCCGTATTGGACGAAATTGCCCTGACGATATTGCCCCGGTGTCATACCAAACGTCCGCTTGAAACAGCGATTGAGATGACTTTGGTCATAGAACCCATGTTCCATAGCCAGATCTGCAAGTGGTTTGGCAGTATGAAGCGATCGCTTTACTTGCAATAATTGCCAGTGCCGTTGATAGCTGTGGGGCGGCAAGCCAACTTGTTGATGAAACGTACGAATCAAATAATAGGGGCTGAGTCCGGCAACTTGTGCCAGCACATTGATAGAAATGGCTTCAGTATAGTGTGCTTCCAAATAATCTCGAATCATTGCCACTGCTTTCGTCTCAGATCGCCATGAAGTATGAGATAACGAGTGATGCGATCGCAACCCGCGACTCGACTCCGTATAGTTCAAAAACAAATGGGCAAAAAACTGGAGCAAATAAGATTGTTGTTCCAGCAATGACGTCGGTCCACTCAACCCTCGAAACAAGCGATGGAAAGAACATTGCAACACTTGATCCGACACCACAGGCTGATGAAAGTAAGGCAAACTGTTACCATCCCACTCCAGTTGAGCCAGGATGCATTCCACCCTGGATACACTCACATAAAGATTACGAAACGTCCAACCCTCAGTAGATTTAGCTTGTCCCGTATGCACGGCACCCGGATTAATCAAATTGAAACGACCAGGATAAGCACAGTGGGTTTCTCCGCCATGCAAAAAGCACCCCAGACCCGCATCATTCATCCCGATCGTATATTCTTCATGAAAGTGCTTGCCAAAGTGATGACGAATCAATTGAGCGCTAAACAACTCAATGCCAGATAGACCAGGGTTCCATAATTTGGCAAATTCTGCATGGGTAGGCATAGGACATGAAAGCAATGATTGAACGCGAGATATACTTTCCACTAGCAAGTTAGCGATCGGGAAAATGCTGTAAAGATAGCGGGAGGCACATCATCATTGTCACATTGCACGAGGTGTAGAGTGGCGGGAAGACGGTGACTCATATGGGATAAAGTTTGTGCGATCAGCTATTAGAGCCAAACAAATAGAGTGAATCTTTGATTCATTTTGAGAGGTTAGGGAGTAAGGAATTCCCGCACTATATTTACACAGAATTTGAATAACGAAGTATATTGCTTTACGCCTTCTTCTAGCCGAGTTTTAACGGAGCTTAAAATTGGGTAAATCAGTTTTATCTAACTCCTGAACTAGAGTTTGTATCACTCGACATATTTGAATGACTAGAGCTACCAGAATCTGGAGACGAAAAGCTTTCTCCTTTACTCTCAGACGACATATCAGAACGATTTGTATCAACAGATTGCAAGCTCGAATTTGATTCACTCCGAAAATCAGATGCATTGACACTATCAGGATCACTGCTGTTAGGGGAAGTGAAATCACTGGCACTGCAACTCTCGGTCATTCCATCGGTATCCGCATTGACAGCATCTGGACTTTCAGAGTTCAGATGCTCTGCATAGCTTTGCATTTCAGCATTATTCCAAGAAGCTAATACTGAATCAACGCTTGTTTCATGATGACCTCCAACAGTCGGATGAGCATGTTCCGCATATGTGCCCCCTGAGATTTCTCCTTCAACCCCTTTTGGAGAAGCTGCCTCCGTTGTGACGGCACACCCTTCCGCATTGGTCAGGTTGGCATCAGGAGGAATGGAGGACTCCGTGACTTCACCTTCCGATTGAATGGCTGACTCAGGCGCATCAGCATGAACGGCATTACCCTCTGCATCAGTCATGTTGGCATCAGAAGGAGTATAGGACTCAGTAACTTCACCTTCAGTTTGAACATCTGACTCAGGTGCATCAGCATGAACGGCGTTGCCTTCCGCATCGGTCATATTGGCATCAGAAGGAGTATAGGACTCAGTGACTTCACCTTCAGTTTGAACATCTGACTCAGGTGCATCAGCATGAACGGCATTGCCCTCTGCATCGGTCATGTTGGCATCAGAAGGAGTATAGGACTCAGTGACTTCACCTTCAGTTTGAACATCTGACTCAGGTGCATCAGCATGAACGGCGTTGCCCTCCGCATCGGTCATATTGGCATCAGAAGGAGTATAGGACTCAGTGACTTCACCTTCAGCTTGAACATCTGACTCGGGCGCATCAACATGAACGGCGTTGCCCTCTGCATCGGTCATGTTGGCATCAGAAGGAGTATAGGACTCAGTGACTTCACCTTCAGTTTGAACATCTGACTCAGGTGCATCAGCATGAACGGCGTTGCCCTCCGCATCGGTCATATTGGCATCAGCCGAGGTGTAGGACTCAGTAACTTCACCTGCGGACTGAGAACCCATATCGCCTCCAGTTTGAAAGTCAGACGCATTGACAGAATCAAGACTTTCACCATCAGGTAAGGCAAAATCGCTAGGATAGCAACTGTCAGCTATTCCATCGTTGTTTGCATCATGACCATCACAGCGATCGGAGTAATCAGCGCTTAGTTGCTGTACTGCATCTATAGAGGCATTACTTTCACCTATAGGGTTAGGAAAAACAAAGTTTGCAACTACGCCTCCAACTGCGCCTCCAACTAATTGTGCAATTGCTTTACTTGCACCAAGTTGTTCTGCAATCTCAACAACTACAGCCTTAACCGGCATAGAGACAGAAATTCTTTCTGCTACTCTCACTATCTCATCTGTAACTTTGTTTGGTTCACCCATAATTTACCTCCAATTAAATTTAAACAGTTTCAGTTTCATTCAAAGAGTTTTAGTTCATCTACACTAAAACAGGAAAATTAGGAAACACACCACTAGCTTGAACTGCAAAGCATAATGAAGCTTTTCGCTTCTCTTCAGCAGAGGCAAGATTAGATAAAACTCGGCTCCTCGCAATATTCGATAGCTTGGCAGCGATTTGTCCCACATCTTTTTCTGAAGAGCGCATTAAGGAGTCTTTACATTCTCGATAAAACCGTTCATCTCGAACTAAAAATTCAACATGATAACGATATCTGCATCCTTGACCGGAGCAAACTTTATCACATCCCTTAAAGGGATAAGTTGCACACTGAAACACCCGATTAAATTCAGCTTGAAGGGTTGCTGTATGGTCTAACGTTTGACCAGAATCTGACTTAGCTTTTAGCGAAAGGGGTAATACATCGTTGAACATGATTTCGGCAAAAAGTTGTTTAAGCCGTTCAATGTCAGTGTAGGTTGAACCAAATTGGCTGCCTCTGATTTCAAACAACCACTCAATACCGTAAACCAGGGTAGTCTCTAATAGTCCTGAAATATTGGGTTTTGAGGCATATCTACGGATAACCTGAACTAAACCAGGAAACTCGTCGTGCAGTGCTTGTGGGGCTACTATTCCAGAGATGACGTATCGTGCAAAAACCTCTTGAAACTCCCGATGACTGATAATTCGATGAGCCTGGTTATAGTTCTTTTGTAGAAGGTCAGCGGCGACGGAAGCCCAAGGGAAGAGACGAAACAGTGCTGTGTTTTGAGCTTTAAACACAGCCATTGCCTCATAAACCTTGGAATCGCTATTTCGACCAGTCACTGTGCCTTCAACTTTTTGATAAGGAAGTTTTATTCGGATTGGGCTATCATCACTTTCCCCAAATATAGCGGCTTCTCCAATGGAGCATGATCCCAACCAGCGCATTTGGTCTAACTCTAGGTTCATTGCACCGCCGATCAATTGGCGATCTTCTTCGGCGATCGTCCGGTGAACGATTTTAAGGTTGGTATTCTTCAGAATATCGGGGGTTAGCTTAGATGGAATCTGCTCTGCCACAACAATTCCCTCGCCGTATGCCCGAATCTCAGCGAGGATGTTAGAGAAGGATTCCACCGCCTTACCTGCCATGTTCGCTGTCTCCAAGTCAGTGACCTGGGGAGTTTTCTTTAACAGCCGATGGGCTTCCTCGACGACAGTAACGTGCTTCAGGTTCCCGTTTTCCGTATGCCCGCTGGAGCGATAATGCTCGTAAACTGACATCAGGATCAGACCGATCAAAAAAGCTTTCTCATCGTCATCCCCAACCGAATCAAGCTCAAGAACCGTGGGAGTCTGGAGCAGAATATCAATTGGCAACGAAGTGTGGGTGTCCAACATCATCCCCTTACCGCCAATCCGCAGGCTATTGATCCGGGTTTTGAGGGCTGCTTTAATATCCATTGTAATCTTTGCCTCGTAACCAAGCTTGTCAACCACTTCATCAACCTTGCTGTATAAGTCAGTAAGTGTTGGGTAAGCATTGCTACTATCTCCACGCCAATTATCGTTTGTTATCAGATCCCAACCCTTATCCTCGTAAATCTCATGGATGCACTGCTCCAGGACGTGGGGCATAGGAGCATACATGACAAAACTGGCATTAAAAACGGATTTTAGGTGATCGATATGAGTCTGCACTGCCACCCCAGGCAAAATCTGGAATGGATTGAGTCGGAATGGGGAAACGGTTTCCTTCCCCAATGTAAAAATGCGTAACTTGCCCTTCAGTTCATCGCTTTCGAGAAGGGCACGGTATTCAGTCTTGGCGGGTTCGATCACCAGGAATGGGATGTCACGGACTGCAAGTTGTCTCAAGAGGTGAAAAACAGTGTTTGTTTTGCCACTACCCGTAGTACCGACAACCATCGTGTGCCGCGTTAACGCATTTGGGCTGACGGTATAACTCACGCCAGTAGGCTGACCTCGATTGACAATCTCCCCAAGTTCGATTTCATGCTCTGCCTTTTCATTATGGGGAGTAACATCAAATTTAGCTTGAGGGCACACAAAGAACCCCTTAACCTCCTGAGTAGGCAAGTGGATCATTGCGGCTAACTCTGGGGAACTCAGAAGGCTTAAATAATAGGATAGATATTGAAACCTTGAATCTTTGATGGGTGGTTCTGGTGGTGACGACGGTAAAGCCATTGATGCGACTTGCTGACTGAGACCACCTAAATTCAGAGTCCTGATTGGATCAGGCAGAGATGCTGCACCACCGAAAACAGCAGTAGAAATTGCTTTAGCCCGGTCAAGAGTTTGTGGGGTGTCTGCCAGTAGATAACTGATGGTGTGCCACATGCCCTGAGATTTACCCGACTGAATCTTTACCCCGAAACGGTTTAGCAACTGCTTGTATTTCTCTGCAATTGGATTGCCAAACTTGTTGCTGCTGGACTCCTCAAAGTCAGAAACCTTCTTCAACTCACTAAGAGTGTTAACAGATAGTTGTTGAAGGCTTGATAACTCCAGTGGTTCGGCGGCAGTGACATAAGCCCAGTTCGTTCCATATAATCCTCGGATTAGGCGATCGATCTGCTGGTCTCCAACCTGATTAACTTTTGATTTATTGCTAGGGGTTCCCGTAATTAATGCACCATAGGGTAGCTTATTGAATAAACTTGCCCAGGAGTTAAGATCAATGGCTTGAAGTTCAATTCCTGGGTAGGTGCTATGTAGCAGTGAAGGCAAAACTGCTCCATCAGATTTTGAAGGATTAGATGTGCCAACAAACAAATGAACTTCTGCCTGTAAACCCACAACTGCAAACACAAGGGAATGCTTTACACCATGAATACCAGCCAGTAAATCGCTCATGTAAAACGCCCTGTTATCTTGAGAGCGTTCCAGATTATCAGCAGATGCAAATCGAGGTACGCTGATAATTTGGGACAGGTAAAAGGAAGCACCATTTCCAGGCTGTAGCCATTTAATACTGCTTGAGTTAAGGGATGAGATTTTCTCAAGAAAAACTCGCTCAATGTAGTTAATATGCTCTGTAGAAAAGCTCATTTTAGTTTTCTCAATCAGTATGTTAACCCAAGACATTAAGTTGAGATCGCTCTACCTAAAGAAATATCAACTTGTTAAATACTACTTTGGGTAAAGTACATCCAGTTTTTTTAAATAGTCGTCCCAACATTCAGATCGTGCATCGTCGCTAGAAGCATTTTTCTCACACAGCAGTCGCTCACGGTAAAGCTGATTATGTCTTTCAGCTCTTTGGTTTTGTGGCAAAACAAAAAGAATATAAAGAATAAAAAGAATAAAAAGAGACAACGAGAATAATCCAAAAATGACAAGAACACAACTAAGTTCACCAGTGTAGAAACCAAGATGGGTTTCGGTGTCACCTTTAGTCACTGATACTTTTTTTGGCTTTAATGTACCGTTCTTATCAATAAATCCAGTGACTTTCACATGATCTCCATCAACAAGAACTCCCGCTATTTCAGGGGCCGTCAAATAAACTGGAATATAATCAACAGAATTGCCTCATTGTCTATTTTTTCGATTCTAAAAGATAAGATGTCTTTTCCTTGAGGAATTCTATCCCATCTCACATTTCTGGCGACACCTTCTATCCATTTCAAACTTTTTTGCTTGCCCATAAACACTCCAATTCAGCTCAAATTTTTCTATGCAAATATTGAAATCAAAATAAAAGGAATAGGAATAACTACAATAAAAATGCTTAAACAACCTGAATTATTTTCAAGATGTTCAAGGGGGTAATCTGCTTCGTTTTTATGTGTAATTTTTATGTGGCCACCAGTATTTATAATGAGAATGCTGCTTGGAATTACAGTTTTTGTTTCATCCACTCTGCCTGTGACTTTCACCTCGTCGCCATCAGAAATAACCCCCTCAATTTCACGAGCTTTTAGATATATAGGCACATAGCTAATGTTTCCATTGTTATCTATCTGTTCGATTCTAAAAGTTAGAATCTCATAGCGATCGTAGCGATCAATTCTTATTTCAGAAGTTTCACTCTTTTCAGTAATAGAAAAATTGGAAGTACGGCTAGAACCTGAAGAGCGGACTCCATAATTCTTCTCTTTCCACTCAAGATTTCTAACAATTCCTTGAAAAGCAGATTCCTTTCCTCTGTAAGAGGTACTTCTGCTTGTCATGAAAGCTTCTTCAGAATCTAGACTTAGACGAGGAGTAACTCTATTATGCTCTAATCGATCGCCATGAGATCTGATAGTATCTCCCAATCGTTCAATAGAAGACTCAATACGAGATGTAAGTTTATTTTGGAAGTTTTCGTTATTATTTGAGTAGCCACAATTTTGGCAAGTTCCTCCTCTAAAGAGTTGCTCACAAACAGGACACTGATTTCCAAATCTACCCTCCATTGTGCTAGTTCCTCTATTGAGATTCAAGATATTTTCTGCATATCAGGTAAATAACCGAAAGTACGACCAGAAGAAGAATGGCACCTCCTACAGCCGTTGCAGCCAGGACTTCCGAAAGTAGAACAATTGCAATCCATCCTCCTAGTAAAATTATTGGAGAAGTTATTATTAAAAGTATAACTAAGTCAAATGGTTCAACAGCCCCACGATCAATTATATGAATTTCAGATGGAATACCAATTCCGCCAATATATCCATTGGTTCTGAAATTATATATTTCTAGGGGAATCAAATTATTGTGTGAATCAAACCACCCAGCAACTTTTACTTCGTCCCCATCAACCAAAACACCTGAAAGATTGCTTGACGGAAGCTCCGGAGCTTTCGCAAAAACTGGAATATATCGAGTGATATTACCTTGTTGATCCGTTTGCTCAGTCGTAAAAGATAGAGTTACATATCCAGATGATGAATCTGTACTTGAAGGATTACCCATTGCCCAATTTACATTTCTGGCAACACCTGTCTCGATTATCAAGGGTTTTCTGTTGTTACTTCTACTTGTTATTAATACTTCTTTTCTAGTATTTGAAATATCTTCTATAATTCCTGGAACCGAGCATTGCTGGGTAACATTAAATAATTTTCTGACTCTTAATACATCACTGCTATCCAATGCACCTAAAATTTTTACTTCATCACCATTAGATAGAATATCTGAGATGGCATTACTTTTTGACTTTAGAATCACTAATAACTGATTAGTGCCAGTACTTTGCTTATCCGGTTGTATCAGCCAAAAATAGAAGATATAACAACCCCAATGAGCAATGCTGGCACCTTTCGGTGTCACATTTTTTACAATCCCTTCAAAGGTCGTTTCTTGAATGCCCATCGGCTTGCTCTCGTGACTCAGCAACCAGCAATTGTCTTTCAGAATATGTGAAGTTTTTCTTGTCTGCTGTATTAAACAACATTTCTTCAGAAACTCCAATCCATACTAGTTAGTGATGACTTTTCAATTGCCAGTGCCGTTACTCTTTAGTACTCCTGTCCAAGAATCCACTCTACGATGCGCTACTCTTTCAGATCGGCTATGCAAACGTCCCCTATTCGCCACAATCCGAAAATGACAGGCAGCACCGAGGCGATCAAAAATATAAGAATTACTGGGCTTCGAGGCGAATCTCCTGCAAGATTTGGGCGACCTCATCTTCCGAATGATGATGCCGTGCCAAAACCTTTGCGGTTGAATCCAGTACCTGAGTTGCAAACAGTTGGCTTAAATCCTGACGTAGACATTTGCCGATATAGAACTTGAGTAACGCATCCAATGGCATATCTCGTTGCTTTGCCATCTTCTTGAGCGATTCCAGTGTATCTTTTGGAATCTGAATTGAAACCATTTCAGACTCTCGTGGATGAACTTTTAACTCCAAATTTTCTGCCAACTCAAAAGATTCATCAAGATTGCTCATATAACCTCCGCTCAGTACGAGTGGCAACACGGGCTGAGATCATTCTAATCCTTTTGCCTCGTTCAATGTGAACCACAAGTAGCAGTCGTTCAGTCAATGAATATCCTAATGCAAATTCTCGCTCTTCGTGATTTGCTGAGGCATCACCAACCACATGAAAGGGATCAAGAAAAACCTCTGTAGCTTCTTCAAAAGTCACGCCATGTTTCTCAAAATTAATCTGGGCTTTGATTCTATCCCATTCAAATTCAAATCCCTCTAGTCGATACGTGATGTCCATAACTCGATTCTACGCCGATCCTCGGGCTTTGCCTTACCTGTAGCGGGTCGCTTTCTAATCTAACAATCACAGGCAGCAGCAAGGCGATCGCTGCTTTAAACTGGAGAGGTATGTGCGATCGCTGACAATACCAAGGCGATCGCACCAGGAGACGCGATATGATGGCTGTTTCCCGTAATGGTATTTCTATTCGACTACCTGATGAACGTTGGCAGCATATTGTTGAACGACACAATATTTTGGCGGACAAGCAGCAATTTGTTCTTGAAACCATCTCCAACCCCGATCGCATCATTGCTGGCAATGAAGGTGCTCTAATGGCTATTCGGGAATTAGAACTTGATCGGTGGCTAGTTATCGTTTATCGAGAAGACAATGAAGATGGTTTTGTGATCACTGCATTTCCAACTCGCAGAATCAACGCTCTTAGTAGGAGGCAACAACTATGGCCGTAGCTAATTTTCAAGAAGCACAGGATTATCTTAAGTTCTTGCCTATTTTACAAGATTTACCGAAGCGTCCATTTCTGCTTCTTTATGACCCGGACGCTGATGTACTTTATGTTGATTTCTACAGTCCACCGAAATCTGCTAGTGACAGCGAACTAACCGACAACGATATTGTCATTCGTTATGATGATGACAATGAAATTGTAGGACTGACTATCCTCAATATTAGTAAGCGATAACGTTCCTAAACGGATACAAATCTAACCTTCATCCTTAAAATCAAATAGCGATCGCTACTTCAAGCTTATTTATGCCATGATTGTTTGTGGCGCGGGCGACGCCCGCGCCACAAACAATCACGACGGTTTTAGGACGATCCAAGCCATATCTTAAAACGTTACGACACTACGGATTGATTCACCCTTGTGCATCAAATCAAAGGCGTCATTGATTTGTTCAAACGGTAAAACATGGGTAATCAAATCATTGATATTGATTTTACCATCCATATACCAATCCACAATTTTGGGAACTTGGGTACGTCCTTTGGCTCCCCCAAAGGCTGAGCCTTTCCAGACACGTCCGGTTACGAGTTGAAATGGACGGGTACTGATTTCTTCTCCGGCTCCGGCAACGCCAATAATGACGCTGACACCCCACCCTTTATGGCAACATTCCAGCGCTTGCCGCATGACATTGACATTGCCAATGCATTCAAAGCTATAGTCTGCACCGCCTTTGGTCAGGTCTACCAGGTGCCCGACTAAATCACCCTCTACGTCTTTGGGGTTGACAAAGTGGGTCATGCCCAATTTCTCGGCGAGCGATCGCCTGGAGGGATTAATATCGACGCCAACAATCATATCGGCTCCGACCATGCGACAGCCTTGAATCACATTGAGCCCAATGCCTCCCAAGCCAAACACCACCACATTGGCACCTGCCTCCACTTTGGCAGTATTGATCACGGCACCAATGCCCGTAGTCACCCCACAGCCGATATAACAAACCTTATCGAATGGGGCATCTTCACGAATTTTAGCAACGGCAATTTCTGGGAGAACAGTGTAATTGGCAAAGGTGGAGGTGCCCATATAGTGATGCAGCAGTTTGCCATCTAGGGAGAAGCGGCTGGTACCATCGGGCATCAAGCCTTTGCCCTGCGTCGTGCGGATTGCCTGACAGAGATTGGTTTTACCGCTGAGGCAATAGTCACAATTGCGGCATTCAGGTGTGTATAGCGGAATCACATGATCGCCCGGTTTGAGGCTTTTCACCCCTGCTCCAACTTCGACAACCACACCGGCTCCTTCGTGCCCCAAGATGGCTGGGAATAGCCCTTCCGGGTCTCTGCCCGACAGGGTGTAGGCATCGGTATGACAGATGCCCGTTGCTTTGATTTCGATTAAGACTTCGCCTTCTTTGGGGCCTTCGAGCTGAACCGTTGCAATACTCAAGGGTTGACCCGGTTCTAAAGCGATCGCCGCTTTCACGTCCATAACATCGACTCCTATCCTCAGATCTGCGGTAGGTAAGATTATCAGTCGGATTCAAACGCTGTAATAAGAAATCTTCCTTAAAAGCAGCCACTCGACCTGCTACGCTGTCTTAGGATCGTGGACTCGATAAAATCGCCGTTTATTTTGGCAAGCGCGGCGACGCCGCGCTTGCCAAAATAAACGTCCGGGATTTATTTAATTTATGATCTTTAAAGAACCCTTCATTGTGCATAACTGTGACTGCGACTCCTCCATCCACCATCAAATTTTTGCAATCACCAACGCAAGACGCATGGGTAGAGCAGGCGATCGCCCATCTCGATATGATCTTGCTCGATCATTCCCATTGCGAACGTAAAGCAGCTAGTGCGGCGTTGAATCTGATGTTTCGCTATCCGTCTAATGCCAAAATGGTACGCGCGTTAACGGCGATCGCCCAGGAAGAATTAGAGCATTTTGAGCTGGTTAATCAATGGCTTGATCGGCGTGGCATTCCCTTAGCGCCGTTGAATGCACCGCCCTATGCGGCTGGATTGAAAGCCCAGATCCGAACGAAAGAACCCCAGCGATTGTTAGATTCATTACTCGTGTCCTGCTTGATTGAAGCCCGCAGTCATGAGCGCTTAGGCTTACTCGGAAGCTATATTACGGACGTAGAATTGGCGAAATTTTATCGCAGCCTCATGGCATCAGAAGCGCGTCACTATGGCATTTATTGGACGTTAGCCACAACGTATTGCGATCGCGATAGTGTGACACAGCGATTAGAAGAATTAGCCGTTGTTGAAAGCCAGCTTTTGGCAACGTTGTATCCAGAACCCCGGATTCATAGCTAGACCATGAGCCAATATATACTTGCATTCGATCAAGGTACTACCAGTTCGCGGGCGATCGTATTTGATCGCCAGGGCAACATTTTGTCGCTGGCGCAGAAAGAATTTCAGCAAATCTTCCCACAATCGGGTTGGGTTGAGCATGATGCCGATGAAATCTGGTCGTCGCAGATTGGGGTTGCCAATGAAGCCCTAGCCCGAATTGGCATTGCTGCCCGTGATATTGCAGCGATCGGCATCACCAATCAGCGAGAAACAACGATTGTGTGGAATCGCATGACAGGTCGCCCGATTCATCATGCGATCGTCTGGCAAGATCGTCGCACCGCAGGTGTTGCTGATGAATTGAAAGCAGCCGGTCATGAAGTACTGTTTCAACGTAAAACTGGATTGGTGATTGATGCCTACTTCAGCGGCACTAAAATCAAATGGTTGTTGGATCATGTTCCCCAGGCAAGAGCGCAAGCAGAGCGAGGTGAACTCGCCTTTGGTACGGTCGATAGTTGGCTGATCTGGAAGTTAACGCAAGGGGCACTTCATATTACGGATGCCAGCAATGCCAGCCGCACCCTGCTTTACAATATCCACACGGGCGACTGGGATGATGAGTTGCTGGCACTGCTAGACATTCCTCGCTGTCTGTTGCCGCAAGTCCGCAAATCGTCTGAAGTTTATGGACAGACCGCAGCTGGGGTATTGGGAGCACAAGTGGCGATCGCAGGAATTGCCGGAGACCAGCAAGCTGCCACCTTTGGGCAAGCCTCACTGCAAACCGGAATGGCAAAGAATACATATGGCACAGGCTGTTTCCTGTTGCTGAATACGGGGCAAACACCAATCACCTCCCACCACAAACTGCTGACAACCGTTGCCTGGCAGCTTCAGGATCGGACAGACTATGCGTTAGAAGGAAGTGTATTTGTCGCCGGTGCTGTGGTGCAATGGTTGCGCGATGGACTGGGTATCATTCAACGCAGCGAAGAGGTAGAAGCCCTGGCAAATCGTGTGCCCGATAATGGGGGAGTCTACTTTGTGCCTGCCTTTGTCGGCTTGGGTGCGCCCTACTGGGATAGCTACGCTCGCGGCACCATTGTCGGACTATCCCGCGGTTCCACAGCTGCCCATATTGCCCGTGCGGCGCTGGAAAGTATTGCCTATCAAACCGCCGATGTAATTGATGCCATGCATCAAGATTCTCATCTCTCGCTTTCAGAATTGCGGGTTGATGGTGGTGCGTCGCGCAATGACTTACTGATGCAGTTTCAAGCCGATATTTTGGGTGTTCCGGTGGTGCGTCCCAAAGTCACAGAAACAACGGCACTCGGAGCTGCCTATCTGGCAGGTCTGGCAGTCGGCTATTGGGACAGTGAAGCAGAAATCGTTCAACTCTGGCAAATGGATCGACGGTTTGAACCGACTCTGAGTTCTGATCAGCGATCGCACTTGCGGGATGCCTGGAAACAGGCAGTCGCTCAAGCGCAGCATCGATAACACCAACAATGACACCATTTCAAATGCATATTTAAATCAAGTAGCAATCAGCCAAATCAAAATCACCAATTAATTAACGTGTAATTCTTATTGAGAGTGCGATGGCAGAGCCATCGCACTCTCAATAAGAATTGGATTTTTCAATCCAGGGTTCTCAGGCTACGCCATGAGAAGAAGAACCTCGTGTTGCCAACCAACGCTCAAAAGAATGATTGCTTTCACCACTATGTCTACCTGCTAGCAACCCTTCAATGCCGATATGTTCATCTAAATCAACCCACTCGATGGCATACCCGTCTCCTAAAAGTTGCCAATTTTGCAGTTCTTCTGTTGAAGCATGCAATAAGCGTGGATACCAGGCTAAAGGAACGATTAAACTTCGTCCATCGACTAAATCTATCAGTAGCTTCTGATCAATGACTGTAATTTGAGCGGCAAGGGGTTCTATCTCAAGCGTCAAAGTAGTCATGCCAAGCCTCCAACAGTGTTTGTTTGTGTTCCTCCACAAGCTGTAATAGCTTGTTTATTTCGTGCTCTTTGAACCCTCTATTCTTTGCCAAAGAAACAGGATTCAACCAAAACTTAGCTATTTGTCGATCGCGCCTAACATGAATGTGTACAGGTTCACCTCTATCAGAACTGAAAAAGATGAAGCTGTAAGACTCAACTTGAAGAACCGTAGGCATAGGTGAAGATGCAGCTGATCTGACCCTAGTCTAACCTGCAACTATCTAGAAATTTAGCACCTGCCATAGCAGTCCTACAGCGCTTTGCGCTTGAGTAAGCCATAGTTATTGTTGTGAGAGCCGCGCTCCGTGCAGCTCTCACAACAATAACCGGTTTTAAGCAATTAAAAATCGCTGTAAATGAGTTGTAAGCTTCTATTTACCAAATCCTTTACCACGGGTTCCGGTCGATTTGGTGACACAGGTTTGTAGTTGCTGAAGCAATGTGTCATGGTCAAGGTTTTGCCCAATCAAAACAATCTGATTTTTGGGTGTGGTTTTCCAATCATCATCGTCGAGGGTAAACCGTTTACCGCTGAGGTGGAAAATGTGGCGACGGGGGGTGCCATCATCATTACGGCTTTCATCAAACCAGAGAATTCCTTTTGCTCGGAAAACACTGGCAGGTAATTGATTGTCGAGGAAGTGTTGAAATTTCTTGATGGCAAAGGGGCGATCGCTCTGAAAGGAAACCGATGTGAACCCATCTACTTCTAAATGATTGGAATGGTGATGGTGGTCATGGTCGTGCCCTTCGTGGGTGCAATGCCCGTGGTCATGATCGCACGCAGAATGATCATCGTGATCATGGTCGTGGTGAGCATGGTCATGATGCGCGTCAACATCGTGACCAGGATGCTCGTGGTCGTGATGCTCATGATCGTGATGCTCATGATCGTGATCATCGTGATGATGAACTTTATTCTCTGGTTCAAAGTACTGGTCAGAATCAAACAACCCCACACTGAGAATCAAAGGTAAAGGAGCTTTGGAATGGGACGTCCGCAGAATTCGTGCCCCTTCCTTAACATCACGAATCTTGACTTCCAATAAATCGAGATCGGCTTCATCCACCAGATCTGCCTTATTTAGCAAAATGATGTCGCCATAGGCAATTTGATTATGGGCTGCCTGACTGTTGAACAAGTCCAAGCTATAGTTTTCGGCGTCCACGACAGTCACAATGGAGTCGAGCCGAGTCATATCTCTTAGCTCGGTTCCCAAAAAGGTCAGGGCGACGGGTAATGGATCCGCCAGTCCGGTCGTTTCGACCACCAGATAATCAATCTTGTCCTGACGCTCCAGCACCCGGTAGACCGCTTCTACCAGATCATTATTAATCGTGCAGCAGATGCAGCCGTTACTGAGCTCCACCATATTATTTTCGCTGTCATCCATCGAGACGATTAACTCGTTGTCAATCCCGATTTCGCCAAACTCGTTGACCAAAACAGCGGTTTTCAGTCCCTCCTGGTTGGTCAAAATATGATTTAGCAATGTGGTCTTCCCACTGCCCAAGAAGCCTGTAATGATGGTAACGGGCAGACCTCGCTTGGGGTCGTCCATGGATTGCGGTTGGGGAGTAACTGCTGACTGCATAGTGAGATATAGAAAACGTCAGAATATAGAATTCATAAGGGGGAGGTTGCCGTATCTCAGATTTTGGGTCTGGAATCGTTGCCCATCCCTTTGTGATCACCCTCTATTATTACGTATTTAATCTGGCTTGTTGTTGAGAGTTTTTTGCTCTCTACCGTCCAATCCTCGGCACAGCTGCATCCTAATCTGAATGTGCATATGAACCCGACGGGTTCACACTTAACAATTTCATACCTAAAACCAGCAACGTCTCATCCTTTCACCCCTAATTTCTAAAATGACCCTCACTGTTTACAACACCCTCACCCGCCGCAAGGAACCCTTTGAACCGTTGGAACCGGGCAAGGTGAAGATGTATTGCTGCGGGGTCACGGTCTATGACTATTGCCATTTAGGTCATGCGCGTTCTTATATCGTTTGGGATGTAGTGCGGCGATATCTGCGCTGGCTGGGCTATGACGTGCGCTATGTGCAGAATTTCACCGATATTGACGACAAAATTCTGAATCGGGCACGGAAAGAAGGGTCTACCATGCAGGCGATCGCAGAACGCTTTACCCAAACCTATTTTGAAGATATGGCACGGCTCAATATTCTAGAAGCCGATGACTATCCCCGTGCCACCCACACATTGGATGGGATCAAGCGGTTGATCCATGAGCTTGAGCAAAAGGGCTATGCGTACCCTGCCGATGGCGACGTCTATTACACCGTGCGCAATTTTGCTGACTATGGCAAATTGTCGGGGCGCAAGTTAGACGATTTGCAAGCCGGTGCCAGCGGTCGGGTGGACGGCGATCCCGACGCCCCCAAGAAAAAAGATCCGTTTGACTTTGCTCTCTGGAAAGCTGCCAAACCCGAAGAACCTTCCTGGGAATCGCCCTGGGGTGCCGGTCGTCCGGGTTGGCATATCGAATGCTCGGCAATGGTGCAGGAATCGTTTAAGGCTCCAGATGGGCGCTTGGCAGAGACCATCGATATTCATGTTGGGGGGGGCGATCTGGTCTTTCCCCATCATGAGAATGAGATCGCTCAGTCTGAAGCCGCCACGGGGAAACCGTTGGCTCGCTACTGGATGCACAACGGCATGGTGAATGTGGGCGGCGAGAAAATGTCGAAGTCGTTGGGCAACTTCACCACGATTCGGCAGTTGCTGGACGATGGCGGCTTGTTGCCGATGGTGTTGCGGTTGTTTGTCTTGCAAGCCCACTATCGCAAACCGATGGACTTTACCGATGAGGCGATCGCCTCTGCCAGCAATGCCTGGGAGACGTTGAAAGAGGGACTGCTATTTGGTTATAAGCATGGCAAACCACTGGGTTATACCGATGTGGACGACAGTTCCTTTGGCAAGCCCGACTCTATGCGCATTCCGGATGATAGTGATGCTGTGCAACGGTTTCAGGTGGCAATGGATGACGACTTCAACACCCCTGGAGGCTTAGCCGTTTTATTTGAACTGGCAAAAGATCTGCAAAAAGAAGGCAACCGTCTGGTGCATGAGGGTAAAACGATATCTGATGCCCAGACGCTCCGATCAAAATGGCAAACTTTGGTTTGCTTAGCACAAATACTGGGCTTAGA
Source organism: Calyptranema fuscum S582 (assembly GCF_055793305.1). NCBI lineage: Bacteria > Bacillati > Cyanobacteriota > Cyanophyceae > Oculatellales > Oculatellaceae > Calyptranema > Calyptranema fuscum. The sequence continues at coordinate 5,714 of NZ_JBSLYH010000015.1, read as the reverse complement.
AATATCTAAACCCATAACTTCAACATTACGATATGAGCTTGATCCTGTAGAAGGTCATGGAGAAATGCAGGTGTCTCCAAGTGACGCTGAAATCGAAGTATTGATTCAACAACGCTTGGATGCCCGCGCCGCCAAAAATTTTGCAGAAGGCGATCGCATTCGAGATCAACTGAAAGCCCAGGGCATCGTGTTGATCGATAAACCGGGCGGCATCACCGAATGGCACCGGGGTTAAGCGCTGTTCATGATCGGGATGATATTGCCGAGAAAACCGCAGGTTTTCTCGGCAATATCATCCCAATAAAGCTGAAGATCTGTTCATTTTTTTGTTCAATTCCATGCCAGTCACCTAAGATTCTTTCAAGGTTGTTCTACTCCTACCGCGAGGGATGTCATGGAAATGATTGTCAGATTCATCCGCAAACTCTTCCTTACCGTTGCTTTGACCGCTCTGATCGTCGCATTGGTTAATCTACAAGGAATGGCGATCGCCCAAGCTGACACCAGTCAAGCCACCTTGAGCGATCTATCAGGCGCGTCTAGTTTGAGTGGTCAGGCAACGCTGACCGAAACCGAAAATGGACTCAGAATCAATGTATCGGTCACAGGTGCGCCTCCGGGCTACCACGGCATCCATGTTCACGAGATGGGTAGTTGTGATGACAACGGCAACGCAGCAGGCGGACACTACAATCCCGCTGGAGTGAAACACGGTTCTTTGATCAACGAAGGCTTTGAACAAGCCCATGCCGGAGATCTGGGCAACATTGTCATCTATAACAATGGCTCAGGGTCTTATCGCGCTACCATCCGAGGATTGAGCGTCAACGAAGGTCAATATAATCTCGAAGACCATGCTCTGATCATCCATGCCGATCGCGATGACTTCAGCCAACCCACGGGCAATGCAGGCGCTCGCATTGGCTGCGGTGTCCTGTCAACCGGACGATAAACCGATGATCAGAGACGATCAGCTTTTAGGCTGATCGTCCCCATCAACTGATATTTTGAAATTTCATCTCAACACTAGAATTACATCTACCCTATCAATACATAAAATAAGTTTCTTCTGTAACTTAAAGAGGCATACTTTATTCCAAAGCTATTTAGTAAAAGACAATTACATTCTCCGAAAATTAATTACATTGATATAAAGAGAACAAAACGATACGCATCCTGTGATTTGTATCACTTAATTTCATGTTGTCATCACAGATAGTGATGTTTTACAACTAGAGGTAGAGCACAACATTGCAAATGCAAGAATACCAAAAAGTTTTGATCCTAGCTGCAAATCCAAAAGATACTCTACGCTTACGTTTAGATCAGGAAGTTCGTGAAATTAGTGATGGATTACGACGAGCCAAAAAGCGGGATCTATTTGAGTTAGAACAGCGTTGGGCTGTGAGAACTAGAGATCTACGTCAAGCTCTTTTAGAAGTTGAGCCACAATTTATCCATTTTTGTGGACATGGTTCAGATGCTGGTGGATTATTCTTTGAAAACGATGCAGGACAATCACGACTTGTAGAGCCTGAAGCTTTAGCTGGACTATTCAAATTATGTTCTTCTCATGTAAAATGTGTGATTCTAAATGCTTGTTACTCTGAGACTCAAGCCGAAGCAATTAATCAATATATTGACTATGTAATTGGAATGAAACAAGCAATTGGAGACAAGGCTGCAATCGAATTTTCAGTAGGTTTTTATGATGCTTTAGGAGCCGGACGTAATATTGAGGATGCTTACGCATTTGGTTGTAATGCCATTGCTTTGGAGGGAATTTCTGAATACCTAACTCCTAATCTCAAAACAAGGTCTAGTTGTAAAACAACATTATCTTTCAACTGGGATAATGAAGCTTATGTATCACTTCATCTAGTTCAGAAGATTTTGGAAAAATTAGATCTTCCAAGTAAAAGCTTATATTCTCACTGGTATCCACAATTCAAAATAAAAGCACCAAACTTTAACAGCAAAGTTGCTTCGAAGGAAATTATAAAACCAGTAGATTTTTTAATTGAAGATCTTGGTAGAAATATAAGTTTTTTAATTGAGGTGAAGTCAGCCAACAATCAAATCAACGATATAGCACGATTTCAATTAAAGACATATCTTCAGTACTCAGGCATAAAATTTGGCTTGCTTATCGATCCTTACTTAATTGAAATCTATGAATGGAAACATGAAAGATTTACCTTGAAAAATAAATTCATCATAGAAGATCCAAACAAGATCGAGCCAATATCAATTTTTCTTAGAAGTTTCTTGGACTTTATTACTGATGAGAACAATTGCAATTCACACATCTAAAGGAGGAGTAGGTAAAACTACTCTAACTGTAAATATTTCTTATGAGTTAGCTAAGAGAGGTTATAAAATTCTAGTTATCGATCTGGATGATCAAGCTAATAGTAGTTTGTATCTGGGAGTAAACAAAGCCGATGAATTTGATAGAGCTAAAAGCTTGGATGAGGTCAATCAAATTTTGCATTCTTTTAATCAGCGGAAAGAAATTATAGATTTTTTACAAGATGATTTTGATTCGCCAGACTTTAATTACAAACAATATATAAAAGAAGATTCTCCATTCAATGAATTTATTCGCCGTTCTGGTTCTACTGGAAAGATTGATGTTTTACCAGGTAGCTATAGAACGAAAAAAGATGAGCAACTGACGCAAGCAGCAGGTGGTGGTGGTATTCGTGAAAGTCGGCTCAATAGAGTTTTACAAAAACCTGAAATTGTTAATACATATGACTATGTAATTATCGATACACCTCCGAATCGAACAATGGTTGGAACTAATGGTTTATATGCTGCTCGTTATCTGATTATTCCTTCTCAGATGGAATACTTTTCAGTATTTGGTGTTACTTCAGTTGTTACAAGTATTAAGAAAACAGTCCATGTCGATACAGATGGTAGGCGAGGAAAAATCTTAGGTGTTGTACCTACGATGACTGACTCAAGCAAAGTAAGTAAATTGTCTAAACAGTTATTGCAGCAAATGCTGCCACCTGAAATCGAAATTTTGCCAGAAATCAAACGAACTACGTACTTTGCTACGGCTGTTAAGGATCGTCTTCCAATTTCAGCGTTTGCAGAAAAAAAGCCTAAAGAAGGTGGTCCAGCAGCGATGCAATTGTCAACTTTAACTGATAAATTAATTTCAATAATAGACCAAGAAGAAAATGTAAATGTAAATGTGAAAGGTTCGACAAATGACAAGTAAAATTGAAAGCGGACACGGTCTTCTCTTCTTAAGCCAAATCAAGGTTCCACAGGAAAAATCTAATACTCCAAAGAACACAATTAAAAGACTTGTTGACAACTTCAATGATTGGGGGTTTAATTTCGCTTTACCAGTTGTTTGCCTTACAGATGAAGAAGAGAAATACTATTTACTGACTGGTTTACCTCTATATGAAGCGGCTAAGGAAGCTGGTCTTAAAAAGCTTTGGGTGTTTCTTGTTGCAAGTAAACAGTCAGAGGCAAAAAAGATTATTGAAGAAGTTCAATTGCAGTCAAGTCTTAATGAACGCTTGATTGAATCTAAAGATTTAGAGGAATTCCGAAAATTTTTGAATGATGAGAAATCTTCCCTTACGTCGATACCTGGAATCAAAGATGGATACAGCAAACTAATAAGAAATAAGCGTCCCTTTGAATCGATCGAGGAAATGCAGAAAAGCCTGGGTGTTAAACGGTGCTCAAATTGGCTAAAAGCTTATAAAGGATGTCAAAAATGATTCGTCGATTTTCTGAGAAAAATATTACTAACCTACAGTTTGTCAAAAATTAACATTTTTATTCCTGCAAAAACCATAAGCTGAAGTTTTTGTCTAGAAGAATCTTGTGTTCTTACCTAAATCTAGTATTTAGTCACTTATTTAGTGACGGGTAAGATAAGGCTAAAGCTTATGATTGACAATTTATTGGCACAGAATCAACTCGTCATTCTTTTTTTTGTAGACCACTAGTACTACTTCGCAAATCAAATACAGATCAAATCCAAAGCAATCGCACTCTCAGTTTTTACCCTTTCGCAACAGATACGTCTGGGCTGGAGCCGCTGACCATTCCCACATCGACCCTGCATAATTTCTCGCATGCAATCCGACATCACTCAGCACAGCCGTTAACCAGGCAGAGCGAATGCCACCTGTGCAATAGGCGATGATCTCGGCATCGGGGTTTATACCTGCGGCTTCGAGTTTGGCGAGGATTTGATCCCGAGGCAAAATGTTGCCGTTGGCATCTAATAAATCTCGGTAGTAAAAATGAATCGCACCGGGAATATGACCGCCACGAGTTTCACCATACGGCGTCGCGCCCTCAAACTCGCGGGTTTCACGGGCATCAATGATCACCACATTGGGACGGGTGAGGAGCGATCGCAGCTCATCCCGTTCGATCGCCCAGGTATCCATGCGGTTGACCACAAAATCACCGGGAACCGTTGCCATATCAACGTCCTGTTGGGGTGCAGGAACACCCACTGCTGCTAACGCCGCATATCCTCCATCGACCAACACAGCCTGCCGATGCCCCAGCGATCGCAACATCCAGACAATCCGCCCATCTTCACCCCACCCCCCCGCTGTATCACCCACAACCACCACGGGTCGATGGGTCGAGATTCCTACAGCTTGCAGTTTTTGGGTCAGGAGAGCATCGTCACTGAGCAACTGTCCCCGATGGGGCGACTGGGATTGAGAAAACTGTTGCCAGGTGACTCGTACTGCTCCAGCCAGGGTGGAATTGCCCCGACCTCTAGCATCCAGTAGGGTTGCACCTTGTCGCACTAGTTGGGTTGCCTCATCGGCACTCACAACCCAACGCTGGTTCAGGGTTTGGGGATCAATTGGTGCCAGTGTGACGGCTGTCGAGTCGGAGATTGCAGAGGTAGACGAAGGGCTGTGAATCAGAGGTGAGCAGGCGATCGCAACGATACCAATCAACCCACCCACACCACAGACCAGCCAAAGTTTGCATGGATAGAATGACATAAGCACCTTCGGAGTTCAACTCTCACAAGCTATTTGAGATTGCGATAGCACTGATTGTCAGCAGCAATTGTTAGCGGAATTGGAAACACAAACGCTGTAGAAAGAATTAGAGTTGCGGATACTATACCCGAAGTTTGTTTTTGAAAGTACGGCATTGACGTATTTTCAAAAGCAAACTTGGGGGTTTCTCGATGCCTGGATGTGCCTGAACAATCCGTAGCGCTACCTGAAAAAATGCGATCGCAGCAAAGGAATCTGGTTATGGTATGGGTTCGTCGTTGGGTCTGGTTTATTCTTAGCTTCGCCCTGATTATTCTAAGCGCCACGGCAACCTGGGCAGATGCAGCCATTGATCCAGAAACCTGTGCATACAACGGCATTCCGCTGTATGGGGATGTGCAGATCGTGGATAGCTTTCCTGATTTAAAGGTACAGATTGTTTCGTCCTTTCCAGATCTCAAGGTAAAGGTCGTTTCGTCCTTTCCAGATAGTTGTGGACTGTGGCACTATACTGACTCCTTTCCCGATTTCAAAATTCAATTTGTTGAATCGTTTCCCGATATAAAAATACAATTCGTCGAATCGTTTCCCGGCATTCCTTAACTCTTACAGCGCTGTACAGGTTGAGCCAGTACGGTGTTTTGGGGCGCGGAGCGCCCCAAAACACCGTTTCCGTACTTAACCTACTTGCACACCGCTATA
>NZ_JBSLYH010000014.1:0-152986 GCF_055793305.1 Calyptranema fuscum S582 | reverse complement strand
AGATGATGGTTGCGAGGCACGCTTCTGGCTGCGCAGCACTCTAGGGATAGAGCAATTTTGCGTCGCGCACGCGCGACGCAAAATTGCTCACCATAGTTCTGTTAATTGAGTTGATTTGCCTGTTCAATGCGATGTTTGGCTTGCTGCTCAAACCAGGTAATCACCTGTGTCAGATTTAAGTCTTCGATCGCGATACCGTTGGTCTGTGCCATCTGTGCCAATGGTTTCAACGATGAGATCACCAACTGACTGAAAAAGCCTTTAAACCCCTGATCAAACCCTGCTTCGGGCTTCAAAGTGGGGTCTTGTCCAATCCACTGGCTAATTTGTTCCGGAGTTAAAGCGGCGATCGCCACACCATTTTGGGCTGAAATTTGCTTCAGCGATCGCAATGCATAAATTGCTACCCGTGTCGAAAAGCGATCGCGAGCGGTCAACATCGCGGCATCGACTTCAGCCGATTCTTCGGGAGTAAGAAATTGGTCAGGTGCTTGAGATAAATCAGTCATAGTTGGAAATCATAGCGCTTTGCGCCTGGATAGATTTTTGGCACTGCCAAACGATTAGGGGCTAGTAGGGGTGTCTTTCAACACCTGTTCTGCCGAAATGCCTTCGCCTTGATAGCCAAAGTACCAGAGCGTTGCCGCAGCTTCAGCACGGGTGACTTCTTTTTTCGGCTGGAACAGAGTGGTAAACCCAAAGGCACGACGGATATTGGCAAGATCGCCGTTCTGGTAATCTGCCAGGATGGGACGCAGGGCACTGGGGTCAATGCGGCTGGCATCCTGAAAACCCCAGGTTTCCTGAACCGCTTGAACTGTGGCAGTGGGCAAGGTCTGACGCACATCCAGCGGCGTTTTCCAACGGATCAAGTCTTCTCTTGTCAGGGGTGCATCCGGGCGAAAATTGACAGTGGTCGATGCTCCAGAGAGGGGGCTGGGAATCAACCCCGCTTCGGCTAACCCCTGGATGGCACCAAAGTCGGGGTCTGTGCGAGGGACATCCTGAAATGCCGATTGATCACTGGAAACCCCTAGCCGTATTTTGTTCGCAGGGCGATCGCTATAGAGACGATTATTAGTTGCCACCAGCCAGCGGGCATAGTCGCGTCGGGTAATAGATTGATTGGGCTTGAATAGATCGGCAGAAGTTGTCGTGCTATTCGCCGTAGCGTTGAGGCTGAGTACCCCCAATTTTGCTAAATCGTTAATGTAGGTCTGCAACTCATCTGGAGCTTGATTGATATCGCTAAACTGTTGAGCCGTTTCAGCTGAAGGAGTGGGCGAGGGAGAAGGAGACGACTGGGTTGCCCCAGGAGCCTGTGCCCACCAATCGACCAGCGGTGAGGCAGACGGACTGGGCGCGGGATTAGCAGCCGTTCCCTCAACGGTGCGGCGATAACTCAGGCTAAACTCTGTCCCCCCACTCGTTGGAGCTGAATCCGTGGTTGAAGTGGCAGGAATTTCAACCGCCAGTTGTAAGCCATTGCGGTCTGCCAGGATGGGTTGGGTAGCGGTAGGAGAATCGGTTGAAGTGGGCGATCGCTGAAGTTGCCACCCATTTTGCTGAAGCTGACGTTGGTAAAACTGAGTCACCTGAGTAGCGCTATCGCTGGTCGTCCATACGGTCTGCTCACTGGCGGCTGTCGGGGATGGATTCCCATCCGGGGGTGAGGGAGTCCGGCTGGGTGACGGGGTGCTGGCGGGGGAGGAAGAACTGCTGGGGGAGGGACTGCTGGGGGATGCCGTTGCCTCAGGTGATGGCGCAGCCGTGCTAACTGAAACCAGTTGGGCATTGGGATAGAGAGGGATTTCGCTGGGAAAATCAGCAGGCAGTTCTGACGTAGACGTGCTGCTATCGGTTTGCCGACCAAATACCAGCGGACTCTCTGCCAGAGTGGGATCCGGGGCAAGCGATCGCTGAACCGCATTTCCCAACGGACTATTGGCACAACTGCTCAACGACAGCAGCCCAACCACGACACAGCTCTTTAAAAGCAAAAAACGTTTCAACGACACGACCACTTCCTACCCCAACACCAATTCCAATCCCTACGCTAGCGTAAATCATCCCCCAATCACCAACGGCTTGTGCTGATGCGGGATACGTGAGCGCTTTGCGCTAGATACATAACGGTGTTGTGTGAGAGCCGCGCTCTGCGCGGCTCTCACACAACCTTTGTCCTGATCAACCCCCCGACGGCTATAGATATGGCGCGAGAGATATGGTGCGAGTGTTTGACAACTTGTCTGTTGACGGGATCAAAAGTTCTGTTTACGGTGAAGGCAGAGATTATTCCTCTGTTGCGTTGCCGTTGCTCCAGCCCATCCCCCGTCATCCCCTAATTAAGTTATGCGCCGTTTCTATAACCTGATGTTTAGCTGTTGTGTTGGGGCACTTTCGGTTTCAGTCCACCAACTTAAACGTTTTGCAGAAGGTTGGGGGCACAGCCCCCAACCTCCCAGGGTGCAAAATTTAGTAGTGGCATTACTCGTTTGTGTGTTTTGTTGGCTGCAATTGCCTGCCCAAGCCGCAGAGATACAACCCGATGCAGAGAATCCTGTGAATTATTTTCGGGCAGGGGTCACGGCATTTCAAACCGCAGACTATGCTGATGCGATTGAACAATTTTCCGTCGCGATTCAACTCGATCCCAATTCCAGTGCTGCCTATGGCGATCGCTGTCTGACCTATCTTGAATTAGCACACTATCAACAGGCGATCGCAGACTGTGGCACGGCGTTAGAGTTGAAACCCAATTATGCTGAAGCGTACCTAAATCGTGGGTTGGCACTATACCGAGACGGTCAGTATGAGGCGGCGATCGCAGACTATAGCGCTCTTTTACAAATCAAGCCCCATGATCCACGAGCCTATTACAATCGCGGGTTGGCACGGGTTGAGCAAGCGGCATACCGAGAAGCCCTGGTGGATTATGGAGAAGCCCTGCGGCAAGTTTCACCCTTAGATCAAGCTGCCATTGCCCTGATTCATAATGATCGGGGAATTGTGCATGGATTGCTAGACCAACCCCAGGCGGCGATCGCCGATTTTACCCAGGCTATTCAAGCCAATCCCCAGGATGTTCGCGCTTTGTTTAATCGCGGCTGTGCCTATCATCACCAGGGCAACTTGATGGCGGCGCTGGATGACTTCACCCAGGTTACGGTACTGGATGCCCAGTATGCCGAAGCCTATCTCAATGCTGGACTGATTCATCAAGTATTGGGCGACCCTGTAACCGCGATCGCAGAACTCCAACAGGCTGCCGCGTCTTTCCAATCTCAGGGCTTGCTGTTGCCCTATCAACAAACCATGGGATTGTTAGAAAAAATGCGTTCAACCAGTTTAGCGTTGGGCTAATACTAATTCTCTAAATTCGGTTTACCAATCCTCGTAGGGGCGTACGGCTGTACGCCCCTACTATTGTTTGAAACCCGTTCCAGGTTTAGGATGGCGCGGCTTCGCCGCGCTAAGGATCGTGGATTGAATAAAACCGAAGATTTATGTTTGGAAGCGCGGCTCCGCCGCGCTTCCAAACATAAACGTCCGGGTTTTAATTAAGTTGCGATCCTTAATAGCCCACCACAATCTTCCAGACCAGGGTGCCGATGGCGAATGCTGCCAGGTGTTGGGGCAACAGACTCCAAAAGGGTTGGCGGGCAATTTTTTGAGTAAGAAAAACGCTAATCCAGAAAGAAACAATCAATGTCATTGCCTGGAGAAATGCAATCACTGCCGGATGGGCGATCGCCAATGGTAGTCCAATGCCGCTATAGCCAAAGGTAGCAACGGTCACGGGAATAATCCGTCCTGCTTCATTCAAACTTAATCGCAAGTAATGTGCCAGATTTGCTCCTAAAACCAGCGGCAAATAACCATACGCCAATTCAACAAACGAGCAGGATTTGATGGCGGGATTGATCCAGCGAATCACTTGATGTGCCATCAGTGCGATCGCCCCTGGAATCAACAATGCCAGCACCGATACGGCAGCATGAATGCCAAATCCTTGAGAAAGAAAATCGGCTCCTAGCCCCAGCCCCAACTCCTGCCCTAACAGGATTGAAATTTCTGGCAAGCGGTGCAAAAACACGGCTCCAAATAAAAGAAATAACAAACAGACTTCATAATAGGTCGCTTTATGGGTTGTCCATAATTCAATTCCGGGTGGACGTAAATTCAACTCTACCGAGCGATGGGGGCACGCCTTCAAACAGGTCATACACAGCACACAATCACGATTGTCTTCTAATTGTGCCGGATGGGAATAAACCGGACATCCTCCTGTTTCCATGCCTTCTCCCTTTTGCGGTCCGCCTTTATAGCATTGATAGGTAGTGCAGGTTGCCGAACAAATTCCTTGCTGTGCCCGCAGTTCAATCATCGATAATTTGGCAAACATCCCATTCATGCCACCAATGGGGCAGAGGTAGCGACACCAAAATCGCCGTTCAAACAAGAGTGAAAAGATCACTGCTCCCGCTGTAATTAACAGCAGCAAACAGCCGGATAAATAGGCAGTATTTTCTAAATTCCACAATTCTTCCCATAGCAAAATCAAAACAAACATGCCAAACAAAAACCACCCGCCAATGCGATCGGCAGCTTGTCGGGGCCAGGGAAGCAGTTTGCGTGGAAAGATGGTAAGGGATAGTTTTTGTGCCAGTTCGCCATAAATCATAAAGGGGCAAAAGGCACACCAGAGCCGACCGACAAAGGGGAAGCTAATTAAAATCAGCGGCCACCACCATGCCCAAAATAGATTGAGGGCAAAATTGGTATCGCGGGTTTGAGGTCCCATTAATAAAATAGCGACGACCACGGCAAACACACCCAACGTAAAGCCATAGTTGATCCGATCGGGATACCACGGGCTGCGAAGAAATTGACGCAATCGAGGATAAGCATTGAGTAAATTGAAGCGAAATCGTCGCCCTTTACTATTGGCTGCCCAAAAGACTTCTTCAGTCAGCACAGGTGCGCCATTGGATTGAGCGATCGCCCGTTGTACCAGATTTTCTAACTCTGATAAATTGCCCGGAAAGTCATATCCTTGCAACCGACGAATGGCTTCAGGTGAAACCATGGGTTGAGCTAAGCCTCTGGCGCGACAGTAAAGGCTAATGTAATACTTCACCTGGGCTTGAATGTCTGCTTTGATCACCCGCAGAGGAGGCACTTTGATTAAATGCTTCACCAATCCCTTGCGCTCAATATCCGGCAAGGTGCGCTCTGATGTCATGATGATGCGGGCTTCAGAATGCTTGGCGTCAGGAGCAGGTTCTCCTTCACGGCTGACCGGGACATATTCACCTGTTTCAAGCAATCGAAGCAATTGGGTTTTGAGGTTGTCCGGCAAGTCCTGGACATTGTTGAGCATCAGTGTGCCTTCACCCAGCCAATCTAATAAACCAACTTTGCCGCCGACGCGCCCAAACAAGTCAGCCCCACTGGGTTGTAACGTATCGCAGTTGAGTTTGATCAGGGGTTGTTTGCGCAGCTCCGAGCCAAAATGAATCAGGGCTGCAATATTATCTTTGCCCAGCCCCGGTTCACCAAAAATCAGCACCGACTGGCGATCGCTCGTTGCTTTTTTAATATCCTGTCGCAAGCGCACGGCATAACGGCTGGCTCCGACAACGCCCTGCTTAACCTTGGGTACGATATACGGTCGCAATGCTGTTTGTCGTTCTTGCTCAAATGCCAGTTTTGACGTGACTTCTTCCAGTGCCGCTGCTAATTGACGAGAAAACGCCCGGTTAATTTCGGGATACCGTTCGACTAACTCGGTAAAGGTTACACGTGGAATCGTCCACAACACACAATCGGATAAGGTAATGGTGGTTTGCTCGGCAGGCTGATCCAACAACATTTCCTTGACGTATAACACCGACCCTGGCAATCGGCTGATTGCCCTTGCCAAGCTATTAGGACTGGTGCGATAACTCTCAAGTCGTCCCGACCGAAGAATATAAAGCGCAGACGGTGATGTATCTTCTAACACCAGTCGTCGATTGGCTTGCACCGTTTCGATTTGAATCTGTTGGGCGATCGCCTCTAATACTTCATCGGAAAGAATTTCCAGTGAGGTATTTTGTCGTAACCATTGCACCCGTTCTGCGAGATCACTCATTGTGTTAGCTCTCCTCTCTCATCCCTAACTTTAGGCAGTGTTTTGATGTTTGAGTCTTAAGTTTTGAGAGAATTGCGACTTTCGAAAGAAATTGGATGGCGGCTAACCCCCAGAAAAGTCATTCTTTAGGGCATAGTTTCCTGATTGAGAGACCGATATAGTGGAAGCATCTGGTATAGCAGATTGGCGCGATTGTCCATGATTGAAGCTGTAACTTTTACAGAACTCAATAGTTGACCTGGCAAAATCAACAAGGGCAATGGCTTGCCCCATGTTTCCAGATACACACTAGGAGAATGTTATGTCTGATATACCCATTGGCGGTCAAATGCTCTGGAAATTGGAAGGAGAAGAACGGGTCTTATTCTTGCGACACAATGATTTAGAGCCGTGGCGTTCTTACGAAGAATTTCCTCAATATTGCCTTCCTGATCCTGACGGATTTTCGAAAGGCATTGCGACCTTTCTGGCACTGTTGAAGAAAAATTGGACAGCAACTAAATCCTAGAGCGTGCTTTAAAACTCACTAATAGCGTCGTTTTTTCGGGCGCTTCGCGCCCGAAAAAACAACTTTCAAAACAAACCCTGGAGACAGGGCAATCTCAAATGGGTTGTGAGACACGCCCCTCGCAACCCGCGTCTCTTACACCTGATTTAGGAGCGTGGATTTAAAACCCGATTTTTTTTGAGAAAACGACGGCTTTGCCGCCGCTCTCTCAAAAAAAATTACAGGTTAATCAATACTGTGATCCTTAGGGCGACTACAAGACTAGTGTTGCAAACACGAAATTTTGCAACATGGGGGTTTGGGGGCTGCGCCCCCAAGAGGAGGTAAAACCCCCTCCACCCCCTCTCAAACTTTTAAGTTGGTGTACTAGAAACATCAGTTGTGGATACGGCTGGAACTCGGTCTTCATTCGTTTTTTTGAGATGCAGCATTTGAAAACTGTTATCTCAATGTATCCAAGACAACCTCAGGCTCGGCTTGCTCGGGTTAGCATTAAGAAATGTTAAAAGTTGTAGACAATTTGGTATTCCTTTTGTTTGCAGCCCTTTTCTCCAGGCCTCCTAACGCGATCACATCTAACCTGATAATCTCTTATGACCCTTTCACCTCAATCGCTTCAGCTTTCGCTTACGGCTTTGGTACGAACCTATTTTCAGCAATCACAAGGAACCTGGCGATCGCAACGTCGCTATTACACCCTCAACGATGGCGAAACGCAGGAAGTTGAGAGCGTGTTGACGATTCAGTTTTTAGAACAAGGCAGTGACGATCTGCGCCAGCTTGCTCGGTTACACGAATTGACCGACGAAACGATGCTAACTTGCGGTGTTTTGACCACCTGGGAAAGCAACTATATCAGCCCCAGTCCCCGACAGGTCAAAGGCTCAACACTATTTGGTGCGAACGGAAACAGCCTTTACCGCGATCGCGGGTTTTCCACGAATAAACCCATCATTGCCCAATTTTCCATGCCAGACGAACGGACGATGAGTTTACGAACCGAATACAGTGGCAATGTGTTTGAAGAAGAAGTCAAGCTGATTGGCAGCCAATACCGCACCCGTCAGACCATTATTTCTCGTGCCGGTGAAGAGCAAATGATTGGGCAATATCTGGAAACGCGAATCTAAAAACCATGCCTGTTCATTGAACAAATCCCCGATGTTTTCCTGAACATCGGGGATTTTAGGTGAGAGGGCATTATCTGAAACGCTCACAGCGTGAGCGTTTCAGATAATGACTACCCCAGCTGCTGATTTTAGGGATGAGTATTGGATGTGAACCCTTGGGTTCACATCCAATACTCACTCCGCGCAGCCCTGAACACAATTCCATCCTCCTGGGTGACAAGCTTATATATACCCAGGTAATAGGGCAGCGAGTAGTTTTCCTCCGTAAAAACGCTATCTGCCTAATCAGATGAGAGGTTTCTGAGTGCGGCAAATGGGGAGTTATATGTACGCGATAACGGCGTTTCTATATGCATCAGAGGCCAAGAAGGGCGATCGCCCTTATCTAGCCGTCCGATCCTGAGACCAGGCGATCGCCCTAACTTCCCTTGCGCTGAAAGGGTTTCAGCGGTTTAAAGCCCGCGCAATCCGCCGAATAAGCCGTCAAAATTGTTGCGAAACATGAAGAAATAAAAACTTGTGAAAACTTGAACCGAATAGGATTCTATTCGTTTTAGTATAAAAGGGGCTCAGAGAAGTATAGACAGCAGATGTCAGATGAATCAGCTTTGTTCTCTGGATATTCATCTGATTCTCATTTTTTCCCAGAGCGCTCTCATAATCTTATGAAAGCATTCTCCGGAGAATATGAGTGTTCGCTAAGTTACTGAAATACTTAGCGGATGATGCTCTAGAGACTCGCAAAGGTTGATGATTTATCTGTCTTTGTGCGTACTTCCTAGTTCCGCTCTTGTGGGTTTAAGTTGCCCATGCCTGAATTTCTGAACTTGTTCGGTCATGGAGTCAATCTTCCACTTTATAAACACGATTTAGGAGATCAAATCAATGCTAGACGCGTATACCAGGGTTGTTTCCCAGGCTGATGCCCGTGGAGAGTTTGTCGGTGATGCTCAAATCGATGCTCTGAGTGCAATGGTCAGAGATGGAATGAAGCGCACCGATGTTGTTAACCGGATCACCGGTAATGCATCTGCTATCGTTGCTAATGCTGCTCGTAGCCTGTTTGCTGAACAACCCCAGTTGATCGCTCCTGGTGGTAATGCTTACACCAACCGTCGTATGGCTGCTTGCCTGCGCGACATGGAAATCATCTTGCGTTACGTGACCTACGCTGTGTTCACTGGCGATGCTAGCGTTCTGGAAGATCGTTGCCTCAATGGTCTACGCGAAACCTACTTGGCACTGGGCGTTCCTGGTGGTTCTGTAGCAGCTGGCGTTGCCAAAATGAAAGATGCTGCTATTGCGATCGCTAACGATCGCGCTGGTATCACCCAAGGTGATTGCAGTGCTCTGATTGCTGAAGTTGCAAGCTACTTCGATCGCGCTGCTGCTGCTGTCGGCTAAATTATTTCAGGATTCATGAGTCATCGGTTTCAACACGCAACAAATGACTGATGAAGCCTTTAATCTCAACGAAAATCTTTGCAAAATAATTGATAGGGAGATATCAAACTGATGAAAACGCAATTAACTGAAGCAGTAGCAGCTGCTGATTCCCAAGGTCGTTTCCTGAGCAACGCTGAAATCCAAGTTGCTTTCGGTCGTCTCCGTCTAGCTAGCGCTGACCTAGATGCAGCTAAGGCTTTGGCTTCTCGCTCCAAGCAGTTGGCTGAAGGCGCAGCAAGCGCTGTGTATCAGAAGTTTCCTTACACCACTTCTATGTCTGGAAACAACTACGCTTCTGACCAACGCGGCAAAGACAAGTGCGTTCGTGACATCGGTTACTACCTCCGCATGGTTCAGTACTGTCTGATTGCTGGTGGTACCGGTCCTATGGATGAGTACCTGATTGCTGGCTTGGCTGAAATCAACAGCACGTTTGAACTGTCTCCCAGCTGGTATGTTGAAGCCCTGAAGTACATCAAGGCTAACCACGGTCTGAGCGGCGACCCTGCATTGGAAGCTAATTCCTACATCGACTACGCTATCAACGCCCTGAGCTAGAGCGTGTCTTGGCCCGGGAAGGTGATCGGCTATGCCCCTTGATTGGAGAGTAGTTGATTACCTTGCCGGGCAATTTTATTAATTGACACCAATAAAAACAAGATTGGCCAATAAAGCAGTCCATTAACAAATTGATGTAGGGGAAAGCAAAGATGGCTGGTGTAAAGGAAGCTGGGCGGCTCGGAATCAGCGCATTTAGTGAGACGGAGCCGGTTGAATTACGCCCAAATTGGATCGCCGAAGATGTAGATGCTGTTATTCGAGCTGCCTATCGGCAAGTTCTGGGTAACGAGCACATCATGCAGAGTGAGCGTCTGACCAGTTCAGAGTCGCTCTTGCGTCAAGGTAAAATTACAGTTCGTGACTTTGTGCGGGCATTAGCTCAGTCCGAATTGTATCGAAATAAATTTTTCTACCCAAATTTTCAAGTACGCTTCATTGAGCTTAGTTATAAGCATCTGTTGGGTCGTGCTCCTTACGATCAACTGGAGATTAGTTCTCATCTAGATTTGTATGAGAGCAAAGGCTACGAAGCAGAAATCAATTCTTACATTGATTCACCAGAATATCAACAAAGCTTTGGTGAAAACGTAGTTCCTTACTACCGAGATTTGGTTACAACCGGAGTCGGACAGAAAACTCTTGGTTTTACCCGCATGTTCCAACTGTATCGGGGCTATGCCAACAGCAGTCGGGCTCAGTCTCAAACAAAGCCACGATTGACGTGGGATCTTGCTAGAAACTTAGCATCTCCGATTTCACCTCCCAGCACAGGTGCCTTGAGTGGTTCTGTGGGCGGTGCTCGTGGGGATGTTTACCGGGTACGGGTTGTACAAGCAGCTTCTCCACGTGCAGCAGTGGTTCGTCGGAGCTCAACGGAACTTCTCGTGTCTTACGATCAGTTGTCAAATAAATTGCAGCAACTGAACCGAGCAGGTAGTAAGGTCGTAAGTATCCAGCCTGTGTAAGCAGAGAATGAAGATGCCGTGATCGAAGATGCCATCGGGACATGATTTCTGGGGTCGATCTCGGTTCTTCTCACTTCATTTCAAATACACTGACTCAAGCTAAAGGAGAATATTTCGGTGCCTATTACAGCGCAAGCATCCCGTTTGGGAACCTCGGCGTTTAGTGATGCTGCTCCGGTTGAACTGCGTCCAAATTCATCTCAGGATAGCGTTACAGCCGTTATTCGTGCGGCTTATCGGCAATTATTGGGAAATGCTCATTTGATGGCATCTGAGCGTCTGGTGATTCCAGAGTCGCTGTTGCGGGACGGCAAGATTACCGTCAAAGAGTTTGTCCGTCAAGTTGTCAAATCAGATTTGTACAAGGCAAGGTTCTTTCAAGATACCTTCCACAGCCGTTTTACAGAGCTGAATTGCAAGCACTTGTTGGGTCGCGCACCCTATGATCAAGCAGAGATCCGGTATCACATGGATCTTTATGAGACCAAGGGCTACGATGCAGACGTTGATTCGTATATCGACTCCGCAGAGTATGACTCTAAGTTTGGCGAAAACATCGTTCCTTACTACCACGAGTTGGTAACAACGGGTGTCGGTCAACGGACGGTTGGCTTTGCTCGGTTGTTCTCTCTGTATCGTGGGTATGCCACCAGCAGCAGCTCCAGCTTGCAAGGAAACTATCCTGCTCTGGTTACTGATGTGGCTCGGGGTACAGCTTCAACGATTGTTGCTCCGGGTACCAGCTATACTCGCCCGTCGTTGCAGGGTGTGGCTGTTAACAGTGCCTTTGGTGGTTCTACTGCGTTTGGTTCGGGTCGTATGTTCCGAGTTGAAGTAGCAGCGATCGCCGGTCCAGGTTACCCCAACGTTCGTCGTTCTAATAAGGCTGTGATTATTCCTTATGAAGAGCTAACGAACCACATGCAACGGGTTCAGCGTCAAGGTGGCAAGATTGCCAGCGTGACTCCACTCTAGATTCGGTGATGAACCCAGAACTAAATTGTTTTAGTTTGGTTCTGGGATTTGATCTTAACAACCCTTTTGTTCAACAACATTTGGAGCTAAGAAACGCGATATGTTGGGTAGTCGGTATTTTTGCTACGAAGTTGTCGGTCTACGTCAAAACGATGAGACGGATCGGATGAATCATCCCATTCGCTCTAGCAGCAGTGTCTTCATTACCGTGCCGTATAGCCGCATGAATGAAGAAATGCAGCGGATTACTCGCATGGGTGGTCAGATTGTGAATATCACTCCGTCTGGAGCCACTCAGGAGTAAAGCCTCCATGCAATCTGATTTTGCGGAGACTGATTATGAGTCACCGGTAGATTCGTCTGCTGGTGATGCACCGTCTTTGACGGTTGAACAAGCGATCGCTAATTTACGTGGGTCTGATGCGGGGCTTCGATACTACGCAGCCTGGTGGCTGGGGCGGTTTCGTATCAATTCTCCGGATGCGATCGCGGCTTTAATTGAAAGTTTGTTAGATGAGTCGGATCGAACCGCAGAGGGGGGATATCCCTTGCGGCGCAATTCGGCGCGAGCGTTAGGCAAATTAGGCGATCGACAGGCTGTTCCTGCCTTGATTCATTGCTTGAAGTGCGATGATTTCTATGTGCGAGAGGCGGCTGTTCAGTCGCTAGGTCTGTTAGGCGATCCGGCTAGCGTTCCGGCGTTGATGACGCTGCTAGACGGGGGCTTAAAGGCGGCTCAACCGATTCCGGGCAAGATCCGCATGGCTCAGCCCTACGATGCCATTTTGGAAGCTTTGGGTGCCCTTCAGGCAATCGTGGCGATTCCGCTAGTCGAACCGTTTTTAGACCATCCTGTTGAACTGATTCAATATTCAGCAGCACGCGCCATGTATGAGCTGACAAAGCAGCCAGTCTATGGTGAGATGTTGGTCAAAGCATTGTCGGGTGAAAAGCTGACCCTACGTCGCGCTGTGCTAGCCGATTTAGGAGCCATCGGCTATTTGCCTGCTGCGGATGCGATCGCCCAAACCCTTGCCGAAAACAGCCTCAAGCTGATTTCTCTCAAAGGCTTGCTAGAAAAACAAGTACATCAAACGGTTCCTCCCTCTCTATCTGTCGATGCAATTCAGGTGATGCGATTGATGGATGAGCTATTGTAAAGATCGAGGATTGAATAAATCCCAATTTTTGTTTAATAGAGTGGCGGCAGAGTCGCTCTCTCAAACAAGCTCGCAGCTCCATTAATTTGTCATCATTAGGATTGTGAATTAAATAAACTCGATAATTTTTTGTCAGCGAGGCATCGCCTCGCTGACAAAAATGATTTTTCTGATAGCTTTTTATTGTGTACGTTTTATTTGTGCAATAAAAAGTCACCTGATGGGTACCACTACCTATGCGCGATAGTCGAGAATGTAGATAGAGAGTAATCTTTAATCTTCAATCTTAAAGCCGTTTCTCATTCTTCTCACCCATGTCTGATACCCTATTCTCTCTCATTCGTGCTGTAGAACAGGCAGAATCATCTGGGCAAATGATTGATGCCGTGCGAGACTTAGCTGCAACGCGTCTCAAAGGAGCCATTCCTACCCTGATTTCAGCGCTAGGCTACAATAATCCGGGAGCTGCTGTTGCCGCAGTGGATGGCTTAGTAAGTATTGGCGAACCTGCTGTGGCGTCGTTGTTAGAACAGCTGGATAGTCATAACTACACGGCTCGATCTTGGGCAATCCGGGCGTTAGCGGGCATTGGTGATCCTAGAGGGTTGATTACGCTATTGGGGGCAGCAACGGCTGATTTTTCCCTCAGTGTGCGTCGGGCAGCCGCCAGAGGCTTGGGTGCCATGAAGTGGCATTGGTTTCCTGAACATCTTCTGGAAATTGCCCAGGAAGAAGCTCTAGAAGCCTTGCTGTTTGTAGCACAGCAAGATGAAGAATGGGTCGTGCGCTACTCAGCTGTGGTTGGGTTGCAATCGCTGGCGACTGAAATTGCAGGAACCTATCCGGAATGGCGATCGCAAATTCAGACAGTATTTGAGCAGATTGCCAACACCGATAGCAGTTGGGCAGTTCGTGCTCGGGTCTGGATGGCACAGCAGCAGATTCAAGTCGAGGTGACGATGCCGCTGTCTGCTGATGTGGAGCAGCCTTCCCCGCTGTCAGCAACCGATTGGCAGATGATTTTAGATAAACTATACGAACGCAAGGGCGAAGAACGGCTTGTGTTTGCAGAAGGTGATCCGCGTCGATATCGGGACTTAGCCGTTGAGATTTTTGAAAAAGCTGGGAATCCTTAGACTCGTGGATTTAATAAAATCCGATTCCAGTTGAGAGAGCGACGGCTTCGCCGTCGCTCTCTCAACCAAAATTTCAGAGACTTGAAAACCTCGCTCCGCGAGGTTTTCAAGTCTCTGATTACTTTGTATCAATGCTCAGGTGATGGCGTGAGCAGGATGATTTGCTGATGTTGCAGCGATCGCACGTCTGCCAAACTTGCCCCAACGTCTGCTACGAGGTGCTCGACTGTTTTTTGCTCGGTTGTATTATTGGCACACGCCAGCAGAACCTTCCACTCCATATCGGTCAACTGAGCAATCTGGTAGTCAAAATTAAAAAACTGTTGGCTATCTCGCCAGCCATGAATGCAAGGACTGGGTTCAGGAATCGCCGATTGCAAGGCTGCATCCGACCCCCAATCTGCTTTAACAATGGGGCTACGGCCTAAGAAAAATTCATAGTGGGTGATGCTTTGCGGATCCAGCAGTTCAATCAATCGATACCGCTGGCGATCGCTTAATTGTTTCGCCCGTTCTATCAACTCTGGGGCTTTACCGACTAAGCGTTCTAAATCCCATAGTTGAGGGTTAGAGAACCCCAGGAACTCTAAGCCTGATGCATCAATGAGTTCAAATACAGTATTGATGTTGTAATCAATTTCCTGCGGATGCACATACATATCTGCAAAGTAGGCATCTCGTTGATTTTCGAGCGACCAGCGTTCCTGTTCGCGTTTGCGTAGACGGTTATCTTCAGGCAGGGCTGCAAATAGCTGTCGTCCAACGGCTACCCCATCGGTATAATCGCCCCGGCGATCGCCTTGCAATAAAGCGATCGCTTCTTGCATTAATTTAATTTCCCAACGCCCCAACTCCCCATAAACAAAGATATGAAATAGTCCTCCGGGAGCTAACTTTTTTGCCAATGCTTGAATGCCACGAATTGGGTCAGGCGTATGGTGTAGCACGCCCACACAGTTGATCAAATCAAACTCACCCGGCAATTGCTCCACATCAAACAAACTCAAGTGGTGAAACTCCACCCCCGTTGCCCCAGATTTTTGACAGCGCTCTTGCGCCACTGCCAACGCGCCGGAACTCAGATCAATGCCCACCACCGTTGCCTCTGGATTGAGATGCACCAAATATTCTGTGCCCACGCCTGTACCACAGCCTGCATCCAGAATCCGAGCCTTGGTCGATTGAGGTTTTCGTCCTGTACAAAAGTTATAAGCAGCAAGCCAATTCCACCGCCAGTTATAGCCAGGAGGTGGCTCATCTAGCAATGGCTCTGGTGGAAATGGATAGGTATTGTAAAGCTTGGCGACGGCGGCGCTGATGGATTGGGAATCTGACATGAGTGCTGTGTTGACAATTGCTATAGATCACATGAATCCAGTTACCATTGTCCCAAACTCTATGCGGATGACAGCAGGGATTTGGGAGAAAATCTGCACCCATCCGGTAATTCAGCTAAAGGCGACGCCCACACTACAAAAAATCATGACTTTTTAAGGCTATCGAAGAACCGAAGTTGATATAATCACTTCTCAGATAAGGGTTTCAGATAGGTTTATAGATCGTTTGCTGATTGGCTCGCTGATTGGAAGCATTGCTGAGCGAAGCTTTTAGCAACGCGCTTCCAATAGACTCAAGCAAACTTTTGCAATAAGGCACAAGGGTGGAACCCCATCTAAGAGCACTGCCCGAATCCCCATTTTGCTAAGAAGCACAAATTAAATAACCTGTAATTTTTTTGAGAGAGCGACGGCTCCGCTGTCGTTCTCTCAAAAAGAATTGGGTTTTATTAAATCCACGATCATAAGGATCACAAATTAATTAAAACCCGGACGTCTATGTTTGGAAGCGCGGCGGAGCCGCGCTTCCAAACATAAATCCTCTGTGATGACGGCATCATCCATCAAGGCTTCGGGCAATCATTGGGGCAACCATTTGAGATAGATGCATCAGTCATGACTCATACCCTACCATTCGTAGCCCATCTTTTTCGACGAATTGCCGTTCAGGGAAAGCGTTTCAGCTTGCTTAGAAGTCAAATCAAGTTATGTAACTTTTATCAGACTATAGCGAATGATCGCTTCCGTCTCCCTTATGATAATGAATACACTTATGAAGTTGTGTAAAAAAAGGAGGCTTTAATTAACGTGGCTATTCCTCTGTTACAGTATGCTCCTACCAGCAATAATCAGCGTGTGGCTGATTTTGAAGTAGCACCAGGCGATGAGCAACCCAGAGTCTTTACGACCGATAACTTACTCTCTCGTTCTGCTCTAGGTGATCTGATTGAAGCTGCTTACCGTCAGATCTTTTTCCATGCATTTTCCTACGATCGGGAACCGGCTCTAGAGTCCCAGCTTCGTAACGGTCAAATCACCGTACGGGATTTTGTGCGTGGATTGTTGTTATCTAAGACCTTTATCGACAGCTTCTACAATAAAAACAGTAATTATCGCTTTGTTGAGCACTGTGTTGAGAAGGTTCTAGGCCGTCGCGTTTATAGCGAACGTGAGAAGATTGCTTGGTCAGCAGTGGTCATGAGCAAAGGCGTTAAAGGCTTTGTCGATGATTTGCTGAACAGCGACGAATACATCGAAAACTTTGGCGAAAATACAGTTCCCTATCAGCGGCGTCGGGTATTGCCCAGCCGTGAACGTGGTGAACTCCCTTTCAACATCAAATCTCCTCGCTACGACGCTTACTATCGCGCTCAGCTTGGCTTTCCTCAGTCTATTTGGCAAACATCAGTTCGTACTTTTGTGCCTCAAGACAAGAAGGCTACTGCCGGCAATCCATCTCTGTTCCTTGAGATGGCACGGGGAATTAACCCACGGGGTAACACACCTCAGCGCATCTCCGCTCTAAACATTGATATTGAGAAGTCAGTTCCTTATCGCAAGTAAGTGCATTCTCAAATAAAAAGAGCGAGTGCAACATCTTAATTTAAGGTGTTGCACTCGCTCTTTTTTGGAGCAGCTTAATATCGCAATCGAATGGGTTCAGGACGGGGTGCAGGTAATTGAGACGGGGTGTAGGGGTGGAATTCCCGTCCGGGGGCACAGCCCCCGCTTCCCCGCTTTAACCAGCCTTTTGGCTGCTGTGTTTTGTGATCTTTAGCCCGCTTCTAATTGATTTTCAATCGGGGGTTCTTTTTCAGGACGAAACCCCAATTCTAAAAGAGCTTTACGGATTTTGGCTTTGCTGGGGCGGGTTTTGGGAACTGTGAAGCCCAGTTCTCGGGCTGTTTCAAATAGTTCTCGCATCAACAGATCTAAAGACGTATCATCCGCATCTTCTGGAAGATTTTCGATTCTGCCTTCATATGCCAGGGTATATAGTTCCAGGTGATGCTTTCCCATAACTCTAGCCAGCTTACTCAAGGTTTCAGGCGTGGGACAGGTGCCCTTAAAACAAGCGCCTCGCAGTCGTGGTTGAGGAACCCCAGACATTTCTGCTAGATGGTTCATACTCATCCCCTGTTCTTCTAAATATTGAAGAATGGATTGTCCTAATGGGGAACAGTCTTCTGCTTTAATTTGCAACCTTGCTGGCATTGGTTTGTGATCAAGAAACGGGATGATGACTCAAGGTAAAAATCCTTGATGTGTGAAACAGGGATGAATGAGCATTCTCATTGTAATGTCTGCAAGGATAGACGTCGAATCAGCTCCGCGATCGCTATCCATTCATGCGATCGCTACGACTGGGTTAAGGGACAAAATTAAGAATATTAAACGTAGCTCATGTTTGTTTGTAATCAATGGTGTCAAACTGTTACATAGTCAAACAACATGGTGTTCATATATCGCTCAGTCCATTCCGATCCAAACGATTTTTCTAAAACACGGCGAGTTTTATCGTTTTGTTGTTGCTTGGTGCAGTAGTGTTGTTGCCCTGCCAGAACATGGGTAATGTCATTGTGCGACGTTAGCGGCACTTCGCTGCTGGCAATTTGACAATGAATCGTCAGAAAGTCTCGAACTCGCTGGAGAAACTGTGCTTCTTCGGCATCGCCAACCGGACGAATAAATAGACAAAAATCTGAAAAAATATCGCCCCATTCTGGCAAGGCACGGGGTTGGGAAAACTCGATGGCAGGCAAGGCTGATAGGGCTAGCTGATGACGAGGAGGCAAACTGCGATCGCGGTTGATGGGTGACAGATCGGCGATCGCGGCACTAATTCCTCCTTTCTGACTGCCGACCAGGTCAGTGCCAAAAATGGGCAGAGCATAGTCAGGATTGGGGAACATGACACAGTGGAGAATATCTAAGCCATTGCCTACCTGCGCCAATTCCAGATGCAGCTTGCGGAATTGAGAGGTTTGATAACAATGATTTTCGATCGTCAATTTTTCGCCTTCCAGATTGCCCTCGATGTACCCTAAATCTTCGGGCACTTGATACGGCGATAGATCCAAATGTTGCTGCCACACGTCCTCAATGCAATTTGCTAATTGGCGAATCAAGGAATGCTGCTGATTTCTTAACGACTCTTCCATAGATTTTAGTGAAGATTTTAATGAGGACTTTAATGCAGGGGTTCAATCTGATCTCACCCTTCAGACCTGGGAGGTTTTCAAAACCTCCCAGGTCTAGCGTCTCCCTGTTTAATTGGGTGTACAAGGTTTGTGTAGACGATGCATGTGTTGTGTGAAGCTTCCAGATGAATTAGCCTGTATTTTTTCTTAAGAGAGCGACGGCTCTGCCGTCGCTCTCGCAAGCAAGAATTGGGTTTTATCACCCATGATCTTGAGTAAGCGTTTATAGCATCCCGATCGCGTGTAAGGGACCTTGTCTGAAACATAATTCCAACAAGACTGCCAGAACACCAATCATGGCTAAACGCCCATTCCATACTTCGGCTGACGGCGTCAATCCCCATGCCCAGGGACCAGGTGGGTAGTGCTTCAGATTGGGTTCTGGGCGAATGGTATCGGAGAACAGAATCGGCGGTTCATCGAGCGCTTTGACGACCAAATCTGCCAATGCCTGAATGAACGTAGGATGGGCATCGGGTGCCGGAACGCGGGCAAAGGTTTCGATGCCTGCGGCTTCAGCAATCTCTCGATATTCCATATCGATTTCTTCTAAGGTTTCGATATGCTCTGAAACAAAGCTAATGGGCACGACGACCAACTCTTTTACCCCCTTATGGGCAAGTGTCTCGATCGCTTCATCTGTATAGGGTTGCAACCATTCCACTGGACCTACGCGGCTTTGATAGGCAAGCGTGTAAGCATTCGTTCGATTCAGCTGTTTCATAATCAAGGCAACACAATCCTCGATTTCTTGCTGATAGGGGTCACCGGCTTCTTCTACATAACTGACCGGCACGCCGTGGGCACTGAAAAAGACATGGGCGTCCTGGGGATGTGGCACCTGGTCGATGGTGTGCCCAATCAGGGTAGCCAGAGTTTTTAGGTAGCCTGGATGCTTGTACCAGGATGGTATCACTGTATATTTAATTTTTTGCAGCACCGGATCCGCCTTCCAGAGACGTTCGAGCAATCGGAAACTGGAACCACTGGTGCTAATGGAAAATTGGGGATACAGGGGCAAAATCACTAATTCTTCAATGTTGTCCCGTTTAATTTGGGCGATCGCCGCTTCCGTAAAGGGGTGCCAGTAGCGCATCCCAATATAGACGTTGACCGTATGTCCATCTTGCTGCAATTGCTGCTGTAATGCTTGCGCTTGTGCTTCTGTAATTCGACGCAGCGGCGACCCACCACCAATTTTTTGATAGTTTTCTTGAGACTTTTTGGCGCGTAACGTCGAAATCAACCAGGCAAGCGGCGCTTGTAATAAAGGAGAAGGCAACCGGATAATTTCCGGATCCGCAAACAAGTTATATAGGAAAGGACGAACATCTTCTAATTTATCTGGTCCGCCCAAGTTGAGTAGTAAAACCCCTATTCGACCCATATCAGTCATCCATCCCTTTCGCACTCAGATTTGTCACTAACTTTAACAATACAATTCTTTGGCAGGCAGCAGAACATCCCAACGCGGGTCACATTACTCATTTAAATAGAAATAAATAGGAACTGACGTTTTCCCGAACGAGATCCTCTAATCCCTCCTCATTTTTTAGGATGACTGTTCATCTCCGCAGCAATCTCTATCTTTGAGGGACGTAAGATCGGTTCGATGAGTATTGCAAAGACTAAGTTTTACAACATTCTGAGTGGGGGCACCGCCCCCACTCAGAAGTTCCACTCCTGCACCCCGTTGTAAAACTTTGGATTACGTCTACTAGCTATGATCTGCGATCGCTCCGAATCCTATGCGAATGTCTTATACCAATTTATCTGTTCTATTTGGCTTTCGGTTGGTATGACAAAGATGGCTTAGAGGAAGATGGCTCAGGCTCAAAGATTAATTAATTTATATTTTTTTGAGAGAGTGACAGCGAAGCTATTGCTTTCTTAGGAATGGGAATTTAATAACTCCGATGATTTGTTGTACGGGCGAACGGCTGTTCGCCCCTCCAAACGATTCAATATTCGATCTTATTTAATCCACGATCCTTAGAAAGAATTGGGTTTATCAACTCCACCATCCTCAGAACCATATGGTCTGAGGTTGTGCAAAAAAAATCTACGGTAAATCTATCAAGATACTGTACATTAGTCGCCAGGATTGTTATTATCGGTAAAGCGAAAGGAGTACCGGATTTATGAATCAACTTGAGCCAATAAGTGAAGATTTCGATATGCTAGGCTCCAGAGGGTCTAACGAAGAGCAAACTTTATCTGTGACAGAGTCAAAATTTCTAGTGTTTAAGAAACTCCGAGGTGGATGCTTTTTTATCATTGGCTATTTGTTGTCGCCCCTTTCCTGGTGGAATGATTTATTCTTCAATCTGCCCGTTGCTTATGGATTTGGTTATCTTTGCAGTCGGTTTTCAGCAGACTGGTTTTTACCCAGTGCGATCGCAGGGTACTGGCTATCTAATGTTTTAGGCATTTTATTAATGCAAGCAGGGGTGATTGATGTTTTTCAAGGGCAACCCAAAGAGCGAAATTTTCAAAAAGAATTATTAACAGGGGTTGCCACTTCGACGGCATATACGTTGCTGATTGTTTTGCTCGTGCAATTCAAGGTGCTCGAACTGCCAGCCTTTTTGTTTGAAGACGGGGTTGTGGATTTCAGCGTCTTGCTTAACTTATGGGGTGGTGCAAATTCTTAAACGTTTCATTGGGTCTGCGGGGTTTTGTTCCGGTTGCCCAGGCAGTTTCTCGGCGAAAAAATATCCCAGTGTTCAAAACGAATTTAACCGAATATGTCTGGGTTAATCTCTATCCATCAGTGACGGACAGCCGTAGAGATACGATCACTTGTGCCTCTAAATAAAATTAGCTGGCTGCTCAGGATGGTTGACAGCAATCTCTAACTAGCCTCAACATTGCATCAAAAATATTTGATCGCTTTCATCATCCAAATTTAAGAATGGGTATAAATTTGCCTGTTACACAATTTGCTTGTAATAGGAGTCTACGTAGGATGACCGATTCAACTATTATCCGGAACTACGTATATGAATCATGCTTTATTAACATCGCTCAGTTTTTTAGTGGGCATTGTTGTCGGTTTGACTGGCATTGGGGGTGCTTCTCTGATTACTCCCATGTTGATTTTTATTTTTCAAGTTCCTGTATCTGTTGCGATTAGTTCGGATGTAGTTGCCGCGACGTTGATGAAAGTTGTGGGGGGCATCAAGCACTGGAAGCAACAAACGATTGATGTGCAAGTGATGCAATGGTTAGCTTTGGGCAGTGTACCTGGTTCACTGACGGGTGTGGCTACCCTTCATTTCGTTCAGCACACTGAAACTCTGGATTTAGATTTTATCTTATTGCGACTGTTGGGAATTGCGATTCTGCTGATTTCAATCATTGCTTTGATGCAGTTATTGATATTGACGATCGCTCCTCAATTTGCTTTACCCCGTTTCCCCAAACTTGATCTGAAGACTCGCCGAGGCAAAGGTTTAACGGTTGCGATCGGAGCAATTTTGGGTTGCATAGTGGGGTTGACCAGTGTCTCGTCTGGCTCATTGTTTGCTCTGGTATTGATTGCTTGCTTTCAATTAGATGCCCACAAGCTGGTGGGCACTGACTTGGCTCAGGCTGCTATTTTACTAAGCTTTACTTCACTAGGGCATCTCAGTCTGGGTACGGTCGATTGGAGCTTGGTCATTCCTATTTGGTTGGGTTCTGTTCCAGGTGTGTTGTTGGGAGCAAAGCTTTGTCAATTGGCTCCCCAACGGTTTTTACGGTTCGCCATCTACATGTTGTTAGTCATGGTGAGTTGGAAATTGGCGCATTCTGTCTAACGTGATGATACTTTTATTAATTGGTATTTACTCGCCCTTGTTGGCATTTACAGTATTAGCGATCGCCTTAATGCAAACGTCAGGCAATTTTTTCTTCGACGAATGGGGATTAAAGGCTATTCATGCAACGGCTCATCCCTGGCTCGATCGATTGGCTATCTTGGTGACTCAACTGGGAGGATTTTGGGGTATCTTATTTCTCCTGACTCTGATGTTAGCAGGGCTTTGGAAATGGCAAAGATGGCGATCGCCACAGCAACATCGACTGCTTCTGTCCATGTTTCCGATCGTAGCCTTGTTAGGGAATGCCATGATCAATCGACTGGCAAAACTAGCCTTCCATCGTACTCGCCCTCATCTATGGGAGCAACTCATGCCGGAGCCTGATTTTAGCTTTCCCAGTGGTCATGTCATGTCCAGTATGACGCTCGTAATGACGTTGTTGTTGATGACGTGGGGAACGGTCTGGTTTTGGCGAGTCTTGCTCGTGGGGAGTGGCTATGTTTTGCTGATTGGTTGGACTCGCCTTTATCTGGGAGTTCACTTTCCCAGTGATATTGTGGCAGGGTGGATGATTGCGATCGCCTGGACAATCAGTGTTAGCTTGTTGTTAAAGCCGCAGCACTGGCTGACAAGGCAACAGGAAGGATCTCAAACGTAAGGGATATGGCGTTATTGATTTGAGCTATAAAATTTGGTGTGGGTGCCGCGCTTTGCGCGGCACCCACACCAAATTTTATAGCTCTTTACTCTAAGATATAAGCGTTAGCTGTCTCCAGGGGAATGGTGAAGACATAATAGATGACACCTACACCTAATAATAGAATCGAGATAGTTGATAAGATCACCCAGCGATCGGGTGGTTCATACGTATCTTCTTCAATATCATCCCGGACGATGAAGTAATGTTGGGTTGAAAGTAGCACCATCAACAACCCGACCAGGCTAAACGCTAACCCTAATCGCCAACCACTACCCGGTGGCTGTGGCGCGAGAGGCGGACGTAAAAGTCTCAGTCGCACAATCAGCACCCCAAATCCCATCAGAGCGATCGCACTGCGCATCCATGCTAAGTAAGTGCGCTCATTCGCTAGATGGTCTCGTACCCGATTTAGGTTCAATCGTTTTGGTTTTGCTGCTTCTTCCTCGGGGTTCATAGACTTCAATAACCGTGTCAACACTAATTTGTCCTCACATTGTCAACTTTGAAACGGGAATTGAATAAAAAGAGGATTTATTTTGGGATGTGCGGCAACGCCGCACATCCCAAAATAAATGTCCAGATTTTATTTCAGGTGTGATCCTTAGATTTCTAGTGTCAATCTGTCGGGGCGTTAGCCGCTTGAGCGTCGATATCAGCCTGGATCAAGTCAGGAATCTCCCAATTTGTTTCACCCGCTTTAAACGAGGTCGTCAGGGGCAGATTCAATTCGATCGCATGGGTTTCTGGATTGGTTGTTACCAGCAATTGCATGCCATCAACAATTTTGAGGGCAACGGGTTCTTGCAGTGTGGTTCCCGCTAGATTTGTGTCTTTGGGCAAATAGATACCATCGCAATCCCAATTATCATCTGTTGTTTCACCATCAGCTAGATAAAACAGTGTGCTGGGTTGACCGGCAACTGCGTGTTTGGGTTGATGAGCGTATATGCCCAAATTTGCCCCTGTTTCATTGCGGCAGACACCCCAATCTTCAGAGGTTTCCATAATGTATTTCTGAAATTGCAGGGTCGCAATTTTTTGTTGAAGTTCTGCTTCTGTAAAGCCGGATTCTTCTGGATGGGTCTGAGCCTGAAGTAAATCAGTCAGAGATTGAGTAATTTCAGCATATTCAGGACTTTTCTCTGCAATTGGATTTGCCCATGCCGAAGGCATCACGACCCAATTTACTAATAATACTACGACAAGCAATGCAATTTTGAGGAATTTCATGGTTGATCTCCTTACTTCAATTCACTGAAAGACCGTGTTGAGCGCCCGTTTTGTAAAACTTCTTCAATCCAACTCTAGAACCGAGGTTTTAGCTTCGCTCAGCATCTGGAATGATCGTTATTGTTCGTCCCAGATTTCTCAACAAATGGATAACAAATAACCCAATCACGACCAGTGCGATCGCTGTTAATCCTCTATTCTCAAGCGTGTGGCTATCGACTAAAATCAAGACCCCCAACCCCAGCAACACAAAAGGAACCAGGTTGTTACCATAGCGAGTTAGGGTATGGGCGATCGCAGGTACTTGCGTTAATCGATAGGCAACCAAACACCAAACCCCCACTAGTGAGAAAAAGAGCGTCAAAATAATCAACAAACTATTCCAGGTCACACTGGCAAACAGCGGTACATAGATGCCAACATTGTCTCCCCCATTTGCAAAGGTTACAGCCGCAACCCCATAGGTTTGAGGCGATAGCAAGCTTGAAAACCAGGTACTTTGCAGTTCTCCGGGTTGAGTTGAATCTGGTGTCTCATCGTCTTCAAGGGTTAGCAAGCGGCTGATGCCGATGGCAATGGGCACAATGCCAAGTAAACCAATCCAAGGACGGGGTAGTAACAAACTTCCAAAAAAGCCGGGTAAACTGACCATTACCAATGCTGCAAATCCAAGATATTGTCCAGTGACAATGTGTCGTCGTCGGAAAAATGTATTCACTTGAGAAAACAACAGTAACAGAATCACAATGTCGTCTAGATTAGTTGCGGTAAAGGCAGTAAAACCCGCAGAAATAGCAGTCATGATGTTGTTCATATCTTATGATTCCTCTGTAGAACTGCAAACTCGTCGGGTCGATTGAACCTCTTCTGTCACCAGTGCTATTACACTTTTTGTGACAAACTTGGCATGAATTTCATCAATACTGTGTTGCATCGCTCGGGCGATTCCAGGGTAGCGAACTCGTTGCACCGTAAACCATCCACATGTCACCATCAAGTACAGTAAAAATAAATAGGGCAAGACATTGTAGGGGGCTTCTGGAATCGGAAATAGGGTGCTTCCTGGAATACCGACACTACCCAAAACAGGAATGCTCATGAACGCTACAGCAATACCAGAGCATAGAATATGAATCGGCTGTAGCCGGTGAATGCGAAATAGATAAACGGGTGCGGCAATAGAAATCAAAATATAGACCGTCAAAAATCCATAACTACAAATCGCGCCTAAGTAGCCCATACTTTCGAACAGTTTGATGTGAAACAGAGACATTACTGCGGGTACCAAAAACATAATGAAACTACACCAGGTAACTGCAATATGGGGCGTTCGGTTGGCTGAGTGTGTCACACCCACGGAGGCATGAAACAAACCATGCCGAGCCATGGTGAAAAACACTCGTGCGGCTGGATTGATACTGCCTAACACACAGGCAAAGAAGCTAAACAATGTCCCGATCGCAATCCAATCTCCCACCAACCCTAATCCAATTTGTTGAGACAGATAGGTCAGGGGTGCTTCATTATTCGCGATCGATTCGCCTGCACTACTAAACCCCAATACTTCTACATAGGTCGTACCGATGAAAAACAATCCTGCCAGCATGACGCTGCCCATCACAGCTCTGGGAATTGTTTTAAGGGGACGCTTGGCTTCATCGCCTAGAGAGGTAGCACTCTCAAATCCAGAAAAGCTAAACATAACCAATACCAACCCCATCGCAACGCCGCTAGGGGTTGCCCCTTGGAGGGTTAGTTGGGAAAAATCTAGCACAAACTCATGATGTGCCCAGATTAAAAGTCCCAAGACTGCAATTAGGGCAACGGTGACACCTTCCATCCACAACATGACGATCGCCGAGATCTGAATATCTCGGTAGGCAGCATACCAGGCAATGCCAGCGCCGATTGCCAGCAGAGTGAAGGCAGATGGATAAATTCCTAAATGCCCTAACAAAATGCTACTAAAGTTAGCAAAGCCGCATAACACTGACATGCCAGTAAAAAGATATGCCAGCACCAAACTCCAACCACAAATCACCCCTGCTGTTGGTCCTAACCCTTTAACAATGTATGAATAGAGAGAACCAGGGGAGGCTGAGCGACTGGCGAACTGGTTAATGTTGATGCTGACAAAGACCAGACCGATCAAACCAATTAAATAACTGAGCCAGGTACCGTTGCCTGCTAATGCCACAACTAAGCCAATATTAGAGGCAGGAATGGTTGTCGGTGCAATCACCGCAAAAGATTGCGCTAATACTTCTGTAAAAGAAAGGCAGTTTGGCTTCAAGCCATGAGCACTTTGCTCAAGCCGTAGTTCACTTGTCATTATTGAAAATTCCTCAAACGGGAGAAACCAGTTCTAGAGATTAGGTGCTGAACTAGCATCTTTGTTAATTCATGCCATCAACTCAAATAGCTATGTAAACAGGTCATGGCTTCACTGTATGGAGTGTAATTAATAAAATCAAATACTCTTTTTTGTTGATACGATAAATTTAGATTATGTAGATTTCTCTAGTCATAGACTAGGGAAATCTACAATCCCATTGAGTTCAATCAGTATCTATGTTTTCGCTAAACCCCAGTCTGGAAGTAGGGTTTAGCGAGTACTTATAATCCTGAAATTAACCGTTTATTAAATGTTGTAAAGTCATGACATAGGATTTTTTGACATCACTAACATGATCAGTTTTAGGGATGTTTATGAACCACAAATTCTGGTTTTTAGGTTCATAAATATCTTCCTAATTAGTAGCAACTCTGAACAAATTTAAAAGATGACTTTAGAACAATTACGAATTTTTCTAGCAGTTGCAGAACATTTGCACTTTACACAAGCCGCAAACGCACTAGATATTACTCAACCTGCCGTTAGTGCTGCTATTCAAAATTTAGAACAGGAATATGCCGTCAAGCTGTTTCACCGTATTGCTCGACGCATTGAAATTACAGATGCTGGTAAGCTGTTGCAGGTTGAAGCGCAAAGGATTTTAGATCAAGTAGCCCTAACGGAAAGAGGCTTGCGAGAACTCAATAGCTTGCAACGAGGAGAATTGAAATTAGGAGCAAGTCTAACGATTGGAAACTATTGGTTGCCTGAGAAGATTAGCCGATTTAAACGCAAGTATCCAGGTATTCAAGTCAACTGTATTTTGAGCAATGCTGAAGAAATCTGTGAAGGAACGGCAATTGGTTTATTTGATCTGGGTTTGATTACAGGTGATATTAAGGCTTCAGTGCAGAGTGTCTTAGAACAAGAAATTGTCGGGTGCGATCGCCTACAGATCGTAGTCGGTCAATCTCATCCCTGGTTTGGGCGCAGTAAAATTGCGATCGAAGATTTACCTGCAACGGGGTGGGTCATGCGAGAGACAGGCTCTGGGGCACAACATTCGTTTGAGCAAGTATTGAAGCATTGGGGGATTGATTCTACTCAACTGGATGTTATTTTGGTATTGAGTACCAGTGAAATGGTCAAAGCTGTGGTTGAAAGTGGCGTCGGGGCAGCAGCCTTACCTGCACTGATGGTGCAGAAAGAATTAAAGCTAGGCACTTTACATCCGATTCAAGTGGTTGAGCAAAAGCGATCGCGCAAAACGCTAGATATTGTGCAACCCGTTTTGAAACTCAAGCATCGTCAACGCTTTCAAACCCAAATGGCGATCGCCTTTGAACAACTTTTAGCGGTTTGAAGGCTGAGGCTGGAGAGCCGTACTATCTTGCATTAAGCGATTCAGATCCAGAACTTTAGTGTTGTCATTGCCCACCACCAGTGGCAAACTACCGTTCCATTTTTCGATGGCTTGTTTTTGTAGCAACTCAGTTGTCAAAGTAGCTTTCAACAATTGGTGTGCTTCTGCTTCACCCTTGGCTAAATTGACCCTTGCTTCTGCTTCTTTAATCGCCTTCAACGCAACAAACTCAGCCCGTTTAGCCTCTTGTTCGGCAATTTGTTTGGCTTCGACCGCGTCACTAAAGCGATTAGAAAAATGTACATGAACAAGTGAAATATCATCTACAGCGATGTGATAAGCCAAGAGTCGGTTCGTCAGCAATTGATCTACACCTGATTTCACTTCACCACGCCGAGTAATAATTTCTTCAGCCGTGTATTTTGCCATCACGGCTTTCAAGACTTCTTCGACCGCCGGATTAATGATGCGCTCAATCACAGCTACTTTATCGCCAATCTGCTGAAAAATAAGATGGGTTTCCGCGGGGACAATATGCCAATTGAGTGCGACATCCGTATAGACTTCTTGTAAATCTTTAGAGGAGGCTTCGGCTGAAATTTCCTGATTTTGCACCCGCACGCTCAGTTTTTTTACTGTATTGACCAGGGGAATGATGACGTGTAATCCTTCGTCTAAAACCTGATCTTGCACGGCACCAAACTGCATCAATACACCCCGTTCTCCGGCACCAATTATCACGAAGAAACTGGATACCAGGACGAGAAACAACAACGATAACAAGATCTTGCTGGCAGTAACAAAGTCACGCTTTGACTGACGTGCCATCCTGGGTTGTGCGATTGAACTTGGTTCAGTCAGGGTGCCTTGATCAGCGGGATACGTCATGGAGCTGTGCAAGTATAGCGCTAATAATCACAGTTCTATAATACGGTATTTCGATAGAATTACCGTATTTTCGATAGATCCAAGAATAAAAGACTCTACAGGTTTTATTTGAGACAATGGGAACGGTTATCTATAATTTGTAGTCAGTTTTGCGTGTGACCTATTTTTAGCGGTAGCAATCTACACGATGTTGTGAGTAGGGAGGGCGTAATCGCACTTCATCATGCAGCCGTACTATCGATACAGCTCAAAATGCTTTATGTATCAGCCGAAGGGCTGATTAGTAGAGAGGCGCGGGGGCTGTGCCCCCGGACAGGGGTTTCACCCCTGCACCCCGTCCTAATTAACTATTCAATTGCCATATCATCTATATAACAACTGAAAAGCGGCTCCAATGTCCAAATCTCAATGGGTAACTCATAAGTGGTGGATTTATCAACAAGAGCGCTTCCCGCTCGTTAAGAATGGGTTATCAATGGCAATCTTCAGTTCTGCTGCGGTTAGCCATTCCCTGTTGTTGCGGAGTATTTGGATCAATCCTGATGCTGAAGAAATCAAGATTTCTCTAATTCAGGCGTTTGGTTCCGGGGCGATCGCCTTTATTGTCTTATTTTTGTTTGCCGTTCAGTTACGGGTGGTCGGAGAATTTCGAGATTACCAGGAGAATAACCGCTACCATGCCAGTTACCCGATCCAACGGGGATTGATCACTCTGAACGAGTTAGGAATTGTGGCGATCGCCGTTGGCTGCATTCAGTTGGGGCTAACGGTTGCCTTGAGTCTGCCGCTGGTTGTTTTGCTCTGTCTGGTCTGGGGATATTTGGGGCTACTCAGCCAAAACTTTTTTCTGCCTTCGACTTTTAAGCTGAACCCCTTGCTATATCGAGCTATTAGCATTGTTGTGATGCCATTAATGGCGCTCTATGGCACAGGCTGCGATTGGCTGGCGGCAAACGTTGCCATGCCCAATGGATTGTTTTGGTTCCTGCTCGTCAGTTTTTTGGCAGGCATGACGATTGAAATTGGGCGAAAGATTCGTGCTCCCAAAGATGAAAGACCCGGAGACAAAACTTACACGGCTCTTTGGGGACGACAAAAAGCTGTCATGGCATGGTTGGGCATGACTTGGCTCACTTTTTTAGGAACCCTGTTGTCAGCCTCCTACATTCACTTTGCGATTCAAATCTTTTTGCTGCAATTACTACTGCTGACCGGGGCTGTATTTGTGGCATGGCGATTTATGACCAAACCCAGTACAGAGTGGGCAAAACGGTTTGAACTGGTGTCGGGTGTGTGGGCGATCGCCATTTATTTAGCACTCGGCATCATCCCATTAGTTTTGAAATAATGGTGTGGCGCGGCAGAGCCGCGCCACACCAAAACTAGATGTGATGAACCTGTTAGAATTCCTTAGTCTCTACCGCAATAGCATAATCACAGTTTGGATAAGCCCGACCAAAACGCCTAAAACACCGCCGAGATTGACAATTCCCTGCAATTCACTTTTGACAATTCCCTGAATTCCCATTTCTAAGTCTTTGGGTGAAGTTGCCTGGACTCGGCTAATAATTACCTGATCGATATCTAAAATTGGAATGATTTGCTCGACTAATAGTTCTAAATCACGTTCTAAATAGCGTTCTAAAATGAGTGCTAACTCCTGGCTCACCTCTGCCAGTGATGCCGAAATCACCTCAGAAGCACGCAACCGATTTAATAACAAACTGGCAAAATTTTCCCAATTGACCGATGCGCTTAACCCTTGCAGTAATTCAGAACCGCTGGTTTGAAGATAATGGCGCACGGTATCGCGCATGGTGCGGCGCAACTGGCGCACCGTAGACATAGGTAGATTTTGCAACGATAGATTTTGCAATACTTCTCGCAGGCGGATCTTAATGCTCAGAGAGCGGACGAGCTCTGCCAATTGAGCATTGGCTTTGTCGGGTTCGTCTAAACAATAACTGCGCAACCGAGTTAAAGCATTGCGTACCCCCAACAAATTTGCCACAACCCAGTAGGTGCCACTGGTTTTTTCACGAAAACTTTCATCAATCACCTGAATGTTGCGATCGGTGAGAAAGTCAACAATCCCCTGGCGCAACACATCGGGCGGTAGCACGGCATTTAACACCCAATCTGCCAGTTGATCGGCTTGGGCATCGGTCAATTGCAGCTCTAGCAAGACTTCATCAAAAATCTGATTCAGTTGTTCTTCTAAAAAGTCTTCACGCCTTGCCCATACCGTAATTAGCCGGGGAATCGATTGCCCCAGCATGTCTTTGAGAATGCCAGCAAGAATTTTGGCGGTCTTTTGTTCTTTATCTTCTTGAATTTGATCCAGTGCCAGGTTCAGCAGCCATAGGATGGCGGACTGCGTTCGTTCTGTTTGTAATAATCGGCGTGCCAGATTTTGTAATTCGTCGGGTGTCAGCAACGATCCCATGATCGTATTGGCAATCCGCTGAGCCAGGCGATCTTGATTACTGGGAATCAAACCGGGCGTAAAGGGTAGCTTCCAACTGCCCACGTAGATTGCTTTATAAGGACGAAATAACATTTTGATCGCAATATCGTTGGTGAAATATCCAATAATTCCACCAGCGACAGGAGGAGCAATCAATAACCAAACAGAGGAGAAATCCAAGGGATTTTTAGCAAAAACGAACAGCGTGAAAAAGTGACGAGATCAATCGGGGGAGGTGACGCGATCGCCGTAGAAGGGCGACGAATTTTACGGTTTGCGTCACAGGCATTAATGCAGAACAGAAACCATAAACCTATCTAAGCTCCCTTTTGTGCCACAAGCACACCCATCACACCACCCGCGATCGCATAATGGGTTGCGTGTTGAAAGCCAACGTCTTGGGCAAGGCGGACTTGTTCGGCACCCGTGGGAAATTTTTCTAGACTGGGGTTAATGTAAGCGTATTCGTCGCGTAACCCTAAATGTTGGGCGATCGGGACAACAATTGTTTTTAAATACCACTGTTGAAAGGCGCGTGCCTGCGGATCATCAGGGCGATGCAAATCTAAAATAGCGACTTTAGCGCCAGGTTTGAGGACGCGGTAGAGTTCTTTAAGGCTACCCGGAATATCGATGACATTGCGTAGCCCATATCCCATCGTCACCGCATCAAACTGTTGGTCGGCAAAGGGAAGGTTAAGCGCATCGCCTTCAACCCAGGTGATCGGTAATTTGGGGGTAGTGCGATCGCTATGTTGACGAGCGATCGCCAGTTGAGCTGTAGAAAAATCTAAACCAAAGACCTGCCCGTTGTTCCCAACCTGTTTTGCTAACAATCGGGTGAGATCGCCGCTTCCGCAACAAACATCGAGGCAAGTACCGGCAACCGGAGGCTCACACCACTTAACGGTCATTTGCTTCCAAATCCGATGTTGCCCTAGACTTAACCAATCATTCAGTTGGTCATAGACTGGCGCAATCCGATCAAACAGAGCTTGGACTTGGGGCGCTGAATAAGTTGAACTCACGTCTCCTTTCCTTGCGATCGCTTCCTTCTAGTCTATAGGATTTGCGGGGTCACTGATTTTGTCGATCGGTTTTGTTGGCACCTGATGAGAATGGCAACTTCATTAATATCAGGACCTTCGGGTGTATAGCCATCGAGGGTTGATATAGGACAAGGATTATGTGAGAACCCGTACGGAGCACGGATTCTCACACAACCTCCTGATTTAACCATCTCGACGGTTGCTATATAGCGCTGTGCAGGTTGATGCAGTACGGTGTTGTGGGGCGCTCTGCGCCCCACAACACCGTTTCTGTACTGATACTGCTTTAAAAAGACTCCACGGCACATCGATCTAGTGTAAGGGCGCATCGCAATGCGCCCCTACGGTATCTGGTGCGATCGCTAGCTAAACTGGTATGAACGAACTTGTACACCTCTACAGATATAACTTTGCCTGTGAAACCTTCGGCTTCACAGGCAAAGTTATACCCTAAATTCGTAATACCTTTCTTGGGGAACTTCTTTTATACAGAAGATGAATTTTGGCTGACACAGGTGAGTGCCAATGCCGTTTGTTGGGCAGATAGATGCAGTAAGAATAACTCGTCTTCTCGTAAGACCGCCGGTTTTTTCCATTGCAATGACAGAACTGCCATGACCTGATCTCGGTAGATCACGGGGATCAGCAAATGGGCTTGAACGCCTTCCTCGGCATAATGAGGCACTTGAGATAAGGCATTGTCGGAGGGCACATTGACCGCGACCTGAATTTTTTTGCTGGCGATCGCCTGTTCTACCATTGGATCTTGAGCCAGCCAATTTTTTAATGTGGCTGCCCGACTATAAACTCCCTGATGTGCATTTAATGCGGAGCCAGACACCATCTGCAAAATCGCACCATCCGCATGAAAGGTTTCACCAAAGGCAACTGCCAACACTTCTAAAACTTTCTGTAAATCGCTGGTTTCACTGGTTGACTGAACGATTGTACTGAGTAATTTAGTTTGTGCCTGTGCCCGATGTAACTCTTCAGTTTTTTGTTTCAATAATTCGTAAGTTTCGGCAGCCCGTTGTACAACCACCTTGAGTTCGTTGGGATCCCAGGGCTTCGTAATATATTTATAAACTTGCCCGGAGTTAATGGCTTCTACCAGATCTTCAACATCGGTGAACCCGGTCAAGATAATGCGCATCGTATTAGGAAACTGAGGAACAGTTTTGCTCAGAAATTCCGTTCCCTTCATTTCAGGCATCCGTTGGTCAGAAATAATGACAGCTACTTCACCCTCTGCTGCAAGAATTTCTAACGCAACCACACCACTTTCTGCCCGTAAAACATTAAAGTCGCGTCGAAAGGTGCGATACAGCAGATCCAAATTGTCGGGTTCATCGTCTACCACCAACATTTTGGGTTTTGGGGGTCGTTCTAAGCTCATAAGCTGGCGACTGATGCTATCAAGTTCTGACGTAGCACTATCCATGAAAAATTGTCTCCTTGGGCAAATCCGAGTCAGCAACTAAACCGAGCAGGGGGTTATGTCAAAGTTGCAATCGTAGTAACGTTGCGAATTTGAAAGGCACTAAGCTCAATCTGTCAACACTACAATTCTAGTTTTGACACTTTTGCAGTGTTTCTAACCCGAAACCCGAAAATAATCACAAAACCTCATTAAAGACTAAAACGATGAATCAAGGATATCGCTATTGACGCGAAGAGAGTGAATTGAATAAAACCAAATTCTTATCAGGGCGCGACAGCGCGACCGTCGCGCCTCCATGAAGAATTACCAGTGTTATAGCAGCTGAGGGGCTGGTTGGACGGGGTGCAGGGGTGGAACCCCTGTCTGGGGGCGCAGCCCCCACACCCCCATTGTCCTAACCGAGTTGTAAGATGCCCGGATCGTAAGAGGCGCGCCCCAAAGGGCGCGCCTCTTACAATTGATTGGGAATAGTTATGGGATTTTAAGAATGGTTGGTTTCCTCAGCGACAAACTGAGTCCAATCTCCACTCCAGTTTTCTGGGCTTGTTGCCCAATCTGAATAATCTGAGTAGGCGGCTTGCTGTTGATAAGCAAAGGAGCGATTTGCCATCTCTGTCATATAGCCAACGTAGTGACCCATTAAAAAATAGACGGACATCATGGCGGCGGCGGCACTCGATACCAAAAAACCAGCCAGCATGAGAGAAAATTCGCGGCGCTGGACGGCTTGCTGCATCAAATGCAGTGCCCAAGCAACCAGACTGACAACAACAATCAGAATAAAGACCATTCTTAAAGTCGAAATATCGATATGTAATGAATTGTAATATTCGACAATTGTAACAGTTCTTCAAAAAAGTGTCTGCTTTCTATCTAGAGTCTTTCAGAAAAACCTTGAGGATGCTAGGCAGAGAGCTACTTTCCGGAATTTGTCGATGAAGCGAGGAAACCCCATAGGAGTGAGATGCGATCGCGAAGTTTCGTAACAATCGCCCCGATTTTTCTCAGGTGCCTCAACGATAACAAGTAACCACACGATACATTGTGAAAAGATTCTTAAACTTTTCACTCAGGATGCCAGGTCTATCAGGTGTAGATGGTGAAACCGTTCTATGCCAAAGGTTCAGGCGATTTTAATGCAAGATTGATGCGGTCAAAGACACCCTATCTAGTACTCCACTCACATTGCCTGGGCGTAAGATAGGGCGCTACTTCAGTCTTTTGGGCGCAGTTTGAGCTAAAAAAATTCTGCGAATGCCCAATTTAGCCGTCTCACATTTATGAGAACGTCGCGGTTCTTATCGTTCTCATAAATGGTACAGGTCAGGTCAATCGCACCGGCACCTGGCGATCGCTGAGAAAATGTTTCACTTCTGATACGGTCAATTGCCCATAGTGCAATAAAGACGCTAACAGAGCGGCTTCAGCGTGTCCGTCCGTTAAAGCTTCGTAAATATGTTCGCAGTTGCCTGCCCCTCCCGATGCGATGACAGGAATTTGCACTCGTTCGGCGATCGCTCGGGTGAGTTCCAGGTCGTAGCCTGCTTGGGTGCCATCGGCATCCATACTGGTGACCAGCAATTCGCCTGCACCGCGCTGCTCGACGTCTTCAGCCCAGGCGATGGCATCGATCCCGGTATTATCGCGTCCACCCCGCACATAGACATCCCATCCTAAATTGTCAGGGTCAGTTCGACGGCGAGCATCGATGGCAACAACAATACATTGCCGACCAAAGCGATCGCTGGCACGGTCAATAAATTCCGGATCACGAACGGCAGCGGAGTTAATGCTAACCTTGTCTGCTCCTGCTCTTAACAACTTTTTGATGGTGTCTAAAGACTGGATGCCACCGCCAACCGTGAGGGGAATAAACACCTGCTCGGCAGTTCGATAAACCACATCGAAAATAATATCGCGGTCTTCATGAGTTGCGGTGATGTCTAAAAACACCAACTCATCTGCCCCAGCTTCGTTGTAAACCTGCGCCAATTCGACTGGATCTCCGGCATCCCGCAAATCCACGAAGTTGACGCCTTTGACCACTCGTCCAGCTTTTACATCCAGACACGGTAGAATTCGCTTTGCCAGCATAGTTTAAGGTTTGAGTTCAAAGTCTTTCCGTCTAAAGTCCAAGAATAGCTCAAACAGCGTCAAGACACTGGTACACTGGGCATTGTTTATCTGTGTTTATATTTTTTAAGTTGCAATGGAAGTAGGTCAGAAAGTTCGTTTACGGCGTTTGCGAGATCGTACCTCTGAAGAAGTAGTTAAAAGACTTGGAAAAACGGGTGTTATCCGAGATTACAAAATGGTTGACGGCAGCAATGTCGGCGTTGTTGTGCAATTCGACGATAAGTTTTCTACCTGGTTCTTTGAAGACGAGTTAGAAGCGGTGCAGTAAGGCGTTTCCTGGCGCAGGAATCGATCCCAAAAATCGCCCATTCAATTAGATCTATAGCCGTCGAAGGGTTGATTAAGACAACGGTTGTGTGAGAACCCGCGCGGAGCGCGGGTTCTCACACAATTTCCTGATTGAACCGTCTCGACGGTTGCTATAGGTGTGGATTGAGGGAACTGCGGCAATGCTACGGTTTCCACAATAGTTCTTTGCTTTAATCAAATCGACGATCTGCATGACTGGAACGGGAGGAGCAATCCTGGCGTTCATTTCTTGCTGTACGGACGTTTCCCGTAGCCGATGGGGTTGCTGGGTTTGGGCATGAACCTATTGAATGGCGGTGCAATCTATATCTCAAAACACTGGGCAGACAGCGAGCGAACCGATACCATAATCACAGTGTCAGCTTTGGTATTGGGAAACGAGGGATGAGCCTAATTTTGACGTTTTTTGGGAAAGGTGGTGTCGGGCGTTCGACGATCGCGATCGCCACTGCCAAACGGTTTGCCGCACAAGGCAAACGAGTTCTGTTAGTCGGACAGGATTCTAGCCCTGCCTTAGGTTTATTACTCGGTTCACCTCTGGGTTCTGAGCCACAAGAGGTTGCCTCCAACTTTCAAGCCGTGCAACTGCAAACCACCGTACTCCTGGAACAGAATTGGGAAGAACTAAAGCGGCAAGAAGCGCAATATCTGAGAACTCCCCTCTTGAAAGCGGTCTACGGTCAAGAATTGGGCGTGTTGCCGGGGATGGATAGCGCCCTGGCTTTAAATGCAATTCGAGACTATGACGCCAGCGGTAAATATGATGTCATTGTCTATGACGGCAATGGCGGGCAAGAGACGCTGCGCATGTTTGGCATGCCCGAAATTATTAGCTGGTATTTACGCCGGTTTCGTCAGGTTGTTACCCAGTCGGATTTGTGGAAAACGGTTTCGCCGTTTGTTCAACCCATTGCTAGTGCCGTGTTGAGCGTCGATTGGTCGGGCGATCCATTTTCTCAACCTGCTGCC
The DNA here is from genome assembly GCF_055793305.1 of Calyptranema fuscum S582. Classification (NCBI taxonomy): domain Bacteria; kingdom Bacillati; phylum Cyanobacteriota; class Cyanophyceae; order Oculatellales; family Oculatellaceae; genus Calyptranema; species Calyptranema fuscum. The sequence continues at coordinate 115,742 of NZ_JBSLYH010000014.1, read as the reverse complement.
AATCAGGTCAACAATATTTTGGATCAGGGGAAGATAGCGATCGCCGATCCCAATCGCGTCGCAGCTTATCTGGTGACCACAGAAGATGAGGTGGCGATCGCCACAGCTAAATATCTCTGGGGGGGTGCCCAGCAAGTCGGGTTAACCGTTGGAGGCGTGATCGTCAATCAAACGCGGGGTGAGCGATCGCTGACGGATGAGTTTGCTCCCCTGCCGATGAGTTCGATCCCCATTGCCCCGACCCATGACTGGCAAGCCATGATGGATGCCCTGCCCGATTTTAGTCAGGTGACGCAGGTGCCTCGCCCCATCGCAATTAATATTGCTGAACGGAAAGTTTCTCTTTTTCTACCAGGATTTGATAAAAAGCAAGTCAAACTCACCCAATATGGTCCCGAAGTCACCATTGAAGCCGGGGATCAACGCCGCAACATTTTTCTGCCACCCGAACTCAGTGGCAAACCTGTGACCGGAGCCAAGTTTCAAGAGGGCTACCTGATCATTTCGTTTTGAAGTGAAATTTGATTAGGGATTGTATCAGTAGGCTGTTGAGAGAGCCGCGCTTCGCGCGGCTCTCTCAACACCTGTCATCCATCAGAATGCAAAGCGCTGTATTTATTAGCTTGCGGTATCAAAATGGGTGAAGAGGACGACGGGCATTGACCACCACCAATAATACAACCGCTCTGTTCCTAGACCCAATTCGCAGTAGGCGGCAGGCAAATGTCCGGGGACTGCATCGAGATCAAAACAGAGGTGATCGTAAGAAATCCATGCCCCTTGCTGATACCAGCCTACCTGTTCGCCAAAGCTGCACCAGGTTTCATATTTGGCATCGAGTGTGCCGCCCAATTGCCGCCACAGTCGTTGCTGGACACTGAAGCCAAATCGTCCGTTGCTATATTTTGTCCAGAATTGATCAATCTTTTGCAGCTCAGAAATCGGGAAGTCGCTAATATCGTTGATCCGTAACCAGCCTTCGCGATGGCGATCGCAAATATTCAACATCAAGACCGCTGTTTCCTGGTCAGCCTCTTGCCATTGCTGGCGAGCTAAGTAGTTTTGCAACGGTGTATAGTCGATGGCGATCGTCCTGGCGGCTCTGTATTGACGCGCCTCAATTTTCAGGCGTCGTTCCAGTTCCGTTTCTGAGTCAAACGCATGATCATAAAATTCAGACAGACGATTGAGCAGTTGCGATCGCTCAATCTGCAACTTAGCCAGATCGACTTGCAAAAAGTCGCGTTCTATCTGAACTTGTTCTAATTTAGCTCGCATTTCTACATTGAGAGATTGCGATCGCCACCACCATTGCCGTGCCCATTCCAGACGGTTGCGGTCGTGCTGTAGTAATGGGTTGACATTTTGCCCATCGTTAGCAATGGGATGCGGCGCTAAATACCATCCGCAGCGAGAGCAATAGTTGACGTGTCCTTCAAGATACTGATTTTGGCAAACCGGACACTCAGCCACCGTTAGCTTTTCCTTGCCTATGTTAGTCATAAATCAACACAGACCTAATGCCATCCAGCATAATCGTGCATTAGTAATTTAAATTAAGGCGAAACAATAAAGTACAAAACACTTTACTATTTCAATCAATTTATCCCACTTGGGGGGGATACCTATCTTTAGAATACCCATTGATTTTATTAACTCATACCTGACCCTAATAAAGCGCAAGATGAGCGATATGCCCTTAATTCTTTAATCTCAGATTACAAAAAATTCATGCTGGGGTTGAGGGCTGGTTGGATAACGCACGTTACCTAAAGGATGCTCAAGCGCAGATGAACCGGGTTCAACGATCGCAACTTGCGATCGCTTGCAATCCGGGTATTGCGGTGAACGCTTCAGCGAGCAATGCTCTTACAACAATACCTGGCGTAATTCCTGATCCCCGGTAAGAAACCTAAAAACCAACGGTAAAATAGCTAAGCACTCTATCTAAACGCGAAGTTCAGAGCCTTGGCTAAATCCTTTAAGCATCTAGATACCATTACTGTTTTATTTGTCACCGTTCTGCTGATTTCTAACGTAACGTCTACCAAGATTTTAAATTTGGGGCTGTTTACGTTTGATGGCGGCACTATCCTGTTTCCGCTCAGCTATATCTTTGGTGATATTTTGACAGAAGTATATGGATATGGGCGATCGCGCAAAGTCATCTGGCTGGGCTTCTTTGCTGCCCTGCTGATGTCTATTACCTTTATGGTGGTGGGGGCACTACCCCCGGCGGCTGACTGGACGAATCAAGACGCCTACGACAAAATTTTGGGACTAACGCCCAGAATCGTCGTTGCCAGCCTCATTGCTTATTTTTCTGGTGAGTTTTCTAATTCGTTCATTTTGGCGAAGCTCAAAATCCTCACTCAGGGTAAATGGCTCTGGGTTCGTACCATTAGTTCAACGTTGGCAGGGCAAGTTGTAGATACTGCTCTATTTGTTTTGATCGCGTTCACTGGAGTGGTGCCTAATGACCTGTTGTGGACGTTGATTATTTCTAACTATCTATTTAAGTGCGGCGTTGAAATCTTGTTTACCCCCTTCACCTATTGGATGACGGGTTGGTTGAAGCAGCAAGAGCAAGAAGACTATTACGATGTCAACACCAACTTCAATCCTTTTCGACTGTCTAGAATGAGTTAAATGATGCGATATGACAGAGTTACCCTCTTCTTCCTCCATTCCAGAGTCCGCTGTAGAAACGCCGAATAGCGAAGCGACCTCGCCCGATCGCACTGCCAAAACCCGGCAGCTCCTGGGCATGAAGGGAGCGCAATCGGGGGAAACTTCGATTTGGAAAATTCGCTTGCAATTGATGAAACCCATCACCTGGATTCCCCTGATTTGGGGTGTGGTGTGTGGGGCAGCATCGGGTGGCGACTACACCTGGACGTTTGAAAATGTGTTGATTGCAGCGGCGTGTATGTTGTTGTCGGGGCCACTGTTAGCGGGCTATACCCAGACATTAAATGACTTTTACGATCGCGACATTGATGCCATCAACGAACCCTATCGCCCAATTCCCTCTGGGGCGATTTCTATCCCTCAAGTGGTAGCGCAGATTTTAGTTTTGTTGTGCGCTGGAATTGGTATTGCCTATGGGCTGGATGTCTGGGCGGGGCATGAATTTCCTACGATTACGGCGTTGTCGATCGGTGGTTCATTTGTATCTTATATTTACTCAGCACCACCATTGAAGCTGAAGAAAAATGGCTGGTTAGGCAATTATGCACTGGGAGCCAGTTACATTGCTTTACCCTGGTGGGCAGGTCATGCGTTGTTCGGTGACTTGAACTGGACGATTGTGATCTTGACGTTGTTTTATAGTCTGGCAGGCTTGGGCATTGCTGTGGTCAATGACTTTAAGAGTGTTGAGGGCGATCGCCAATTGGGGTTGCAATCTCTGCCGGTAATGTTTGGCATCACTACGGCTGCCTGGATTTGTGTCTTGATGATTGATGTGTTTCAGGCAGGGGTAGCTGTGTATTTGATGGGGATTCAACAAAATCTCTATGCCACAATTTTGCTATTACTGGTAATTCCTCAAATCACCTTTCAGGATATGTATTTTCTTCGCGATCCCTTAAAGAATGATGTCAAATATCAAGCCAGCGCCCAGCCTTTTTTGGTCTTAGGGATGCTGGTGACAGCGCTGGCATTGGGTCATGCTGGTATCTAAAGCCCGTCCAAAGAAGCAATGGTGTGTAGGTCTAGCCTGACGCCAGGATTTCAGGGCAGGTGGTATAAGAGCCGTACTTCGCACGGCTCTTACACCACGACCGTAATCTATCCTAAATACGAAGCGCTATCTCATCCGTCCTGCAACCCATCCGTTTGATAGGTATAAAAAGTTGCAAAGATAGGCATCTAGTAAATATATCCTTAGGCTGTTTTGAAGGGATTTGTAACGTCAGGCGAACGATGATGCTTTTGTCCAACTAAAATCTTGGTTGAGTAATCGGCTTAAGGCTTGGTTGTGAGGTTGAAAATAATCAGTGAGTTGATCTCGGGTAGTCGCAGACATGGAAATGGGAGTAAACGGTCCAAAAAATCGATAATGTTTGGGTTCCCAATCTGGTAATTCAAGGAAATTCAAAACCGCTCGATAGTAGAGCGATGGATCATCAAAAAAGTCCTCGCTTTTAATAATATGAATTTGATGCTGAGGAAAAGTATTTAACCAGGGCTTGAGATGATGAGCATATAGCCCTCGATATAGATAAGCCTGATGATGATCGAGCTGAGCAACATCCGGAGGATGGCATGGTGTTTGGGTGAATTCGGTTTGGATTTTGGCTTGTTCTTGAGCGATCGCCACTTCAAACGGTAAGTGTTCTTTACCCTGCGAAACGCAACGATGATGCTGTAAATACGCCCGTTCCACCGGGTCTCTTAACAGCATAATGATTTTCATATCTGGCTTAAACTGAAAAATTCGGCGTGGAATATCCGGGTTGGACAAATAACTGGAAGTCCCTTCACCCGTTATCATTCGTCTGCCAATTATGGAGTTGAGAACTTGCGTTGTGCGCAGAGGAAAGTTTGATTGATAACTCAAATATCCAGCATCAAAATTTTTATCAAAGAAATGAATTTCTTGATGCAAAGGAGAAAGGATATTAGGGTGTTTCAGTAAATTAAAAAATAACGAACTTGTTCCACAGCGGGGGGCACCGACAATTATAAAATCAGGTGCCATGCGTAGGGGTGCAGTTAATTTGCGAAAGCGTAAAAAATTATGCCAAAAAAGCTTTTTGAATGCTCGATTCTGTTGAATCAGCTCATAGGTTTTTTGATTGAGCGTCATGACCGATAAAGAATGTTAGTCGAAAGAATGCGGATGTCTTAAAGCAGGATTACTGTGGCGATCGCTTGGGTACGACAACACATTTTTAACTCAGTAACTACTGATAATTAACCTTAAGTTAATTTAGGCTTAACCTTTTAGTCAATAGATCTATTTGCAGATTAGTTAGGGCGGAGGCGTCGCCCTCGCCCCAACGAATCCCAAAAACTTAATTTGCAAGAGGTCTAAAGGTGACGTGGAGTTTGACGAACCTCTTAACAAAGACGGTCACCCCGCGTTTTTTGCAGTACCAGATACAAATTGGGCAAGGTTAGGATAATAGGATGTATACAGTATGCAAAAAGGTGCGATAACGACTATGACGGTTCTTTCTCTGCTCACAGTGAATGGCGATCGCCTGAATGACAACATCAATCGCTTAGCCAAGGTGGGCAAGCAACCTTCTGGGAGCATCTGTCGCCTTGCCTTTACACCCGAAGATTTGCAAGCCCGGTATCTCGTTCAGCAGTGGATGGTAGAAGCGGGGATGACGGTGCGAACCGATGCGGCGGGTAACCTGATTGGGCGATATGCCGGACAGTACGAACACGCACCGGCGCTGGCAACCGGATCTCATATTGATACGGTGCCTTCGGGTGGTCGGTTTGATGGCGTGTTGGGAGTGCTGGCGGGGATTGAAGTTGTACGCACCCTGCGCGACCACGACTTGAAATTAGATCACCCGTTTGAGGTGATTGTCTTTACCGACGAAGAAAGCTCGATGATTGGTTGTCAGGCGATCGCCGGTACAGTTTTGCAGGATGATCCGGAGCGCTACCAGTCCAAAACGGGAGATTCTATCCAGACCTGTTTGGAACGGATTGGCGGCAGTTGGGATGAGGTGGCAACGGCACGCCGCACCCGCAATAATTTGGCAGCCTTTGTCGAACTTCATGTCGAACAAGGGGCAGTGTTAGAGAAAACGAGCCATGATATTGGCGTGGTGCAGGGTGTGGTTGGCATTCAACGCAAAGCCATTACCATTACAGGGCAAGCCAATCATGCAGGCACGACCCCCATGGATGTGCGGCAGGATGCTCTGGTTGCGGCGGCTCAAATTATTTTGGCAGTTCGTAACATTGCCTTACGAATGCCCACGCAACCTGTCGCCACGGTGGGGTATCTGGAGGTATTACCCAATGCCGTTAATATTGTGCCGGGTCACGTCAAGCTATCGGTCGATATGCGCGATCTGTCGAAAGCGTGCTTAGAAGAGATGTCGGAGCAATTGCACCAGGAACTAGAAGCGATCGCCAGCCATACTCGAACTCAAATTGAAATGACCCCAATCCTTTGTGTTGAACCGACCCTTGCCGCTCCAGAGATTCAAACCACCATTGCAACGGTTGCCCAATCATTGGGGTTGCGTCAGTGTTCTCTACCCAGTCGGGCTGGTCATGATTCTCTGGAAATTGGGCGAATTACCGATATGGGAATGATTTTTGTGCCCAGTCAATCGGGGGTAAGTCATTCCGAAGAAGAGTATACGTCGCCTGATCAATGTACTCAGGGAGCCAATGTTTTGCTCAATACGTTTTTAGCTTTAGACAAGACCTATAGCCTGACACCATTGAGTTAGTTCAGATGATGTACTGAAAGCGGCGCTTTCAGTACATTCCTGTTCTGTTTCTGATTGCATCGGGAGCAGGAATCAGGAAGTCAACGGTGTTCCCCCATTCAATCGTTCCTTGAGAAAAAATAGCGATCGCTGCCATCCTGCCGGAGGAAAACTACGTGTCGGACATAACTGAGCCTCGGCAATCTGCATGATGTGCAAATGTGTCAAATATTGATCTTCAAAGCTAAATTGCGATCGCAAGTGGTCGGTAATGTCTGTGATGCTCCCTCCGCGCCGTAACGTTTCACAGATGCGATCGCCATAGTGCCAGATCGCTTCGTCGGATATCTGACTCAAGCGTGTGAGGTAGACTTCTGCTTCAGAATAGGGATAGGTGTTTTGAATATCGCGGGCAACATGCTGCCTAAAGTTTTCGGGTGTCAGTGTGGCAACAGAAGCCGTTGAGCAACTTCCTAACAACCCCAGTAACACCATACTATGAATCAATAAATGACGATTGTGCATGGGCAGGATCAGCAGTTCATTTAAGTGTAATTCTGGTTGAGAGTGACGATAGAACCGTCACTCTCAACTAAATTGGGTTTTCTTAAATTCCCGATTCTATAGGGATCCTATTTGATTTGTGAAAATGATCCGTTGTGAAAGCGCCTGCCCGAAGGGCAGGCGCTTTCACAACTCATTTAGGATCGCTATATTACAAACTTTAAAGCTGAAAAATTAGTGATAAGAGGCGATTATACTACCTGTGCAGAATTGAGAAAGAGGTTAGAGAAAGACTTGAGTTATTAAAGCCCATTTTCTAGGCTTGCTGAGTCATCAGATAAACATGCACTAGTTAATGAAGCACCATATTCAACGCAAAATTTATTTTCTGTTTGATTACTTGTTTCACATTCAGAACAGGTAGTGTAACTTGGGGAGAATGAAGATTTAACTTCCGAGGATGCTCCTTCTGGCTCAACAGACTGAACTGATTGAGATTTACTTATTCCTGATGGTGGAAACTTACCAGTTGGTTTAACAGAGTAATTTTGAAGTGCCTGATTTTGAAATACTTTTTCTATTAACCAACCCACGAGACCAGAATCATGACTATCACCACCGTCAAAGACGACATCTGGTATCAGACGAATGTTGTGCTTACCTATTGCTTCTACCATTTTCAATACCGTATATCTTTGAGGATCAAGAACTTGTGCTTCTCTATGAAGAATGTTTATCTTTTCTTGTTCTACGAGTCGATATGATTCTGCTTCAACTCTTGCTTTCTCCAAATGTGCTCTAGCTTCAAGTTCAGCAATCTTTACGTTTTCTTCGGCTCTAACTAAATTTTGCTGACTCTCTGCCAACCCTTTACTATAGAGGAGTTTTTGACGTTCCTCTTCTGTTGATTTTTGTATTTGATAAGTCTTCCTCTGCTCCTCAGCAATTTTGCGTCCAGTGAGTGCCTTTTCTAATTCTTCAGGTAAGTCAATTTCATTGATAAATGTAGCAACTGCTTGAACGCCGTACTCCTTCAATGCTGATTTTATATGGTCTCCCGCTTCTCTCTGCCGTTCGCTGCGTCTTTCGAGGAAATCCAATGCTTCGTAATCTTGAGCAGAATTTCGAAAGTAGCTACTAACCATCGGCTCTAACACTCTAGTTACAAGATTTTTGATAGAACTAAATTTCATAGAGTTTGAGTCAGAACTATTGCCAGGTGTTAGTTCTATCAAGCTTGCCAATGGGGAACCAACACGAGAAATCATCTTGGGAGCATCATTCCTAGCTATGCTAATTACTTGTGTCACCTCTATGTCAAAAAGAAACCCATCTTTAGAACGAAGCTTCAAAGCATGAAGCTGAGCATCATAGTTTGTAGGAGATTTTGGCCTGTTCGACCAATCTAATGTAATTTCATGTGTTGGAACAATTTCTACGCTCATTACCCTTGTGTTAATTGGATGCTTACCAGGATTCAGCGGTTCCTTCCATACGCCTTTGCCCCCAACTTCAACAGGTTCATTACCACCATCTTCCTTAGCTTGCTTACCTACATGGGAAATTACAACCCCTACTGTTCCAGGCAGAATGTTAGTCAGGGGAACTTGTTTAACTTTAACGAACCAAGGATTCAGATACCATGAGCCTGACGGCAGAATTTCTTCTTGCAATCCTCTGTTTCCACCTCGATCAACGAACTTTTGTCCATCCTGAAATTTCTCATGTTCTTGAATGGTTCGACCAGCAATCTCACCTTCTGTAATAGGTTGACCATCTGCCGTCTCGACGATTCCAATTTTGTCTTGTTCTATCTCATAAACTTGCAAGTCTTTGGGATCTATTCCATGCGTTGTTGCATTAGCAGCAGTAATTACTGTAAACAACTTAGTGTGAATTCGGTAAGTTCCGGCCGTTAGAATGCCCAATTGTCTTCCTTTCTGTCCACCTTCTTCCAAAAACTTACGTGCATCTTGAAAGTTGTTGCAATTAACGACCTTACCTAGTATTTGTCCTAGTGGCATAGGAAAACCATCTTCAGCTTTAATCAAAGCAATTTTTTTATCCGAAATTTTGATGACTGGCTCAATCTGAACAGCATACATAGAGCGGTAATATCCCCAGTATCGACCTGGGAGCAAAGTGTCAGCCTGATACCCCGCTTCTCCATCAGGAACAATAATTTGACGAGGAAAATCAGGTACTTGAGGGGAATTAGGTCTTAGACTGTTGAGTGGTGGTAATCTTTGAAACCTTGTTCTAGTGAAATTTCTTGCTCCTAATAGGACAGTGAACAATTGCTTGAGAAGCAATGCCAAAAAACTAGAATTACTTCTCTTGAAAACAATTCCTACTTGGTTTTCCTTGATGTAAATTACTCCACCCAACCAGAAAACTACTCGAACTACGACCCAAAAGCCAATTCCTGCAAATACAACTATTTTTATTATCAATATAAGTATTAACGAAGATACTGCAATATCAACTCTCTCTTCCAGAGTTTCCGAACTTCCTGGCAGACTTGATGCTGCTGTTACAAGTTTCACGTTTTGATAGGTCAGATCGCTTCGATTAACTTTCACCACATCAGCAGTCAGAAATTGATTAGATTTCATTGAGACTTGTCGTGGTGCCGCCACCACTACTTGCTGATTAATTAGGCTACAGATGTTACCCAGTATAACTATTCCTACTAAAACCGTATATCTAGAAAAAACTGGTGAAGTCTTCATAAATGCTAAGTTGTAAAGCTTGCTTCTAGTGGCTCAATATAACTGTCTACTTTTTCTTCTAGAGTTAAGTAGTAAAGTAAGCTCTTAATAATGACTTTTGTAATTTCTAATACTTCGTAAGATTTAAGAGCAATTAAAGTAAAAATACTTGATTGCAGGAAATTTCTCAATTTTCTCAACAAAGATTTAACTATGTAGGGTGAATAATTGCAGCATTGCGGATTCTATGTGTGAGTAAATTTCTCAGGTGAAATCTTTTTTGTATAAACAGGCACACACATGAGGAAAAAAACAACTGAAACTATCTTTCCAGCAATTCCATGACTGTTTGCCATAACCATAAGATGGAAGATGACCCAACGTGGCATCTAAGCTAAAAGTAAAGTGATTATAATCTAACCAGCTTTTACTATTCCGCCAACCTACGTAAATACCAAACTTATAAACATCTAATAATCTTCTGGACTGATTGCTAGAGTTATACCAAATCTCCTGCTGGATGCTAAATCCAAATCTATTACTACTATGTTCTCTCCAGAGTTGGTCAACCTCACAAATAAAAGGGCAGGGTAAGTTCTTAGTATCTTTCTTCCTAAGCCAACCCTCCTCCCCCCGATTAATTATTTGAAGCATCATCAAATAAGTTTCACAATCTGCTTCTCTCCACTGCTGCGCTTTCAATAGTTTTGTTAGCTGAGTGTAATCCAATGTTCTTGCTGAAATAAAGCTATTGATTTCAAGTTGTTTTGGTTGTTCAAATTCTTTTTGACATTCCTTTTCCGGATGTTCGTCTAAGGGAGGCTGATCCTCCAAGTTGTCTTCCGGAAAACATTTGGGAAGAATCTTGGTTTCAGTCTCGTCTTTTGGTTGTAATTGTTTTCGGCTACGCTTCTCAATCAAATCCTCAGCTACTTTACGGATCTGTTGAGTTACAAATTTAAAGGCAGCATCTCTATCAGGTAGACTTGTCACAGGTTGAGCATTCTTTGGGACAGCTTGTAACTTACTAAAAGGGGCATTTGTCCAGTCAGTACTTCTCAAAATCACGGGAATTACACAAGCTTTTCCCATCTCATGTAATTCCATTGCTCGTTTAATCTCAATGTTCCAGCAATAACTGGAAGCAATAAAATCCGAGCTAATTAACAGCAGGATAATATCAGCTGTTTCTAAATTAATGTTGATTTCGTGATCCCACAAATCTCCCGCTAAAATCTTACGATCGTGCCAACTTGAAATTAATCCTTGATACTCAAGGATTTTTAAGTGATTGCCCAATTCATCTCGTAGTGCTTCATCTTTGTGAGAATAAGAGAAGAAAAGCTTGAGCGTTTCTCCTGGCATATTGAATCTCTTCTAAAGAACTGCTTGCAAACAATTATAAATTGTGATTCTCCTCCTAAGACAAGCAGGAGTTGGCTAAAATCAAGGCTTGTTTATAAATTTCCATATTAATTTTGATGAAGCTGAATAGAGCTTTGCGAAATACTACCAAACCGTAGACTATTGATTATCTGCCACTTCTTAAATCTACTAGAAGTCATACAAATATCTGCTCAGTTCTACAGCACTGTCAGATGTGGCTTTTAGAGTTTCAGCACTCAGGTTAACCATTCCACTCCGACCGCTATGCTGATTCGCTGGTTACATCGCCTTACTGCCATTCTGCTAACAGGCTTCTTCTCTTCGCTCCGGTACTTCCTCAAGGTGCGATCGCTCTTTTATATTGAGCGTTATTGGAATGTGAAAGGGTGTGTTTGTACCCCCAATAGAGCAGTCACACACCCTGAGATAGGGGTATTAAGGTAGCCAGGGATACTGGCGAAAGTCAGGCTTACGTTTTTCTAAAAATGCCTGCTTGCCTTCGGCTCCTTCTTCGGTCATGTAATAAAGCATGGTGGCATTGCCTGCCAACTCCTGTAAGCCTGCCTGTCCATCACAATCAGCATTCAAGGCAGCTTTCAGGCAACGGATGGCGATCGGGCTTTTGTCTAAAATTTCTTGTGCCCATTGGATGCCCTCTGCTTCCAGTTGTTCGACGGGGACTACGCAATTGACCAAGCCCATGTCTAGCGCTTGTTCGGCGGTGTATTGACGGCAGAGATACCAGATTTCTCGGGCTTTCTTTTGTCCGACGATGCGTGCCATATAGCTGGCACCAAATCCTCCATCAAAACTGCCGACCTTGGGACCCGTCTGCCCAAAGATGGCATTGTCTGCGGCAATGGTGAGATCGCAAAGCAGATGCAAGACATGACCGCCACCGATCGCATAGCCTGCCACCAGAGCAATAATTACCTTGGGCATTGATCGGATCAGTCGCTGTAGATCCAAGACATTTAACCGGGGGACTCCTTCCTCGTCGATATAGCCTGCATGACCTCGGACGCTCTGGTCGCCTCCGGAACAAAAAGCATATTTACCATCGCTATGGGGTCCCGCTCCGGTAAATAAGACGACACCAATGCGAGGATCTTCTCGGGCATTACAAAAGGCATCGTACAGTTCAAATACGGTTTTGGGACGAAAGGCATTGCGCTTGTGGGGACGATTGATTGTGATTTTGGCGATGCCGTCGGCTTTGTGATACAGAATGTCTTCGTAAGGCTTAGCAACCTGCCATTCGATTTGCATAGGTTTAGGACAAATTATAGGGTCATGGGCAATTTATACTTTACAACTGCTCTCTTTCACGATGCGGGGTAAAACACATCCTGATGTTGTTGAACTGGGCGGATCTCGATATAGTAGAGAAGAACAGTAAAGTTTTGTAAACACAGCCATGACTCAACCTAATCCGACTGCTACCCCCAAATTGGACGAGCCAAAATTTGGCTTCAATAACTATGCTGAACGTTTGAACGGTCGTGCTGCCATGATCGGTTTTGTCATTACTTTAGGAATTGAATATTTGACAGGGCAAGGTTTACTGTCCTGGCTTGGTTTGTACTAAGAACTGATCCGAACCGTGATGAAGCAGGTTGATGTTTTGTACCGTTTGGGCACAAAACATTAATCCTGCGGAAAGGCTCTTGACGGGAATGATTGTGGATTGCAGCGCAACTGTGACCCGCAAAACCCAGAATCGTCTACTGAATGATCGAATAAAGGGGTGCCTCGACAGGGGGATCCCTTTATTTGTATGGCGATCCTGAATCCGTTGTGCAAGCGCCCGCCCTTCGGGCGGGCGCTTGCACAACGGATGATTTTCACGAATCAAATAGGGATCACTGTATGCCGAATCATTGGCAAAAAAAGTCCTCTAGCTTTCGCCAGAGGAACTACTGTCAGCAATTAACTCAGGAGCTTTCAGTGATTTCACTGTAAACTCTGCGTCTATCCTCAGATATAAATTTGAGCCAGTTTGTTATCTGGTTGTCCTGATTTTAGATTTTCTCGAACTGAGTTGGGGCGATCGCCAGCAAAACAACCTTTTACCTGTGGCAATTACACAATTGTCCTTCAGTTTAGGTAGGGGGCGACCAACCGCTCAGTAAATTTGGGCGAGAGGCAACCCCTGGAAATAGCGATCGAAAGACGGCCTGGCGATCGCCGGGTTGTTCACTGGTTAAATTCCATAGGGTTTCGTAGAAAAAGAAGGAAACACCCGGAAATCGTTTTTCGCGAACGGTTTGCACCTGATCTTGTACCTGTCGAATGGGTACGGTGCGATCTTTTAACCCGGTTAAAATACCGACCCCTGTAGGAATATGGCGACGGGCTTCCTGGACTTCGGGGCGATCGAGTTCTGCAATGAATTGTTGGCGATCGCTACTATAGACCTGCAAGATCAATTCTTCGATCAACCCTCTGCGTTCCCAGGTACGCCAGTCTTGCAAATATGAATTGAGAGAAAATGCGTAGTTATTGGGCGATAACGACATGATGACGTTGTGCTTTTGTGCTTTGACCGCTTGAAAGACTTGCGTCATAAATAACGTAATTTTGTTCGCTCGCCAACTCACCCATTCAGCATCTTGGGTGTTGATGGGTGGAGCCTGTCCGTTGTGTTCCTGGCGGTAGAGTTGAACGGTATAGGGATCGTAACCAAATTCGCGAGGTAAACCAAAATGATCGTCAAACTGAATTCCGTCAATGTCGTAGCGAGTGACGATCTCCAAAATTAAATTTAAGATAAACTGTTGTACCTCTGGCTTAAATGGGTTCATCCAATAGCGTTGATAGATGCCATCCTGCCAGAGTTGCGATCCATCTTGCCGTTGGGTTAGCCAGTCAGGATGCAGACTTGCCAGTTCGGTTGTGGCATCGGTCATAAAGCCAAACTCAAACCAGGGAATTACTGTTAATCCGCGTCGATGTCCCTGACGTACCAATTCTCGTAAGACATCTCTACCCTGAAGACCAGTGGGTCTGGGGTCAACTAAATAGCCAGTTGCCTGTCGTGCCGTCTCGCTGGGGTATAGGGTGTAACCCCAATTCCATACAGTCGGATAAAGGGTATTGAAATGGAACTGCGCCAATTGCCGTAGCGATCGCCTTAAGGTGGCACGATTGAACAATACATCGCTATCTACATTGGTTAACCAAACGCCTCGAATCTCGCTTTGTGGTGTGGTGATGTTGGGAACTGATTGTGCGATCGCTGGAAGATTTAGCTTAAGCAAAACTAACGTGAAAAATGCGATCGCTAAAACGATTAAAACCTGGGTTCTAAACCGTCGTCGGACTAACTTGAACATAGAGTAAAAGGGTAGGAGTTTAGAAATGAATGCTGGTAATGATGTACCCGACGGATCACGGATGAAGTTGACGAAATAAACAGGCAATAATGAAGGCAGTCCTCACTGCTTCCTTATTTTATGCCGATTGAATTGCCACCCGGAACTGCCAGCTATAGCGATCGCTCGCCACCACCCACAAATCGCCAGATTTTATTACTGGGAGCATTCTTTGCAGGATTAATCGTTCTGTTGTTTTGGCTGGTGGGCTGGTTTGCCGAAGAAGTGATCACCCTGCTACCTTACTCCGTGGAGCAACAACTGGGGGCTGTGATTGTGCCACAGTATGAACTCCTTGCCCAACCATCGGCGGCACAAGATACCCTCAATCAACTGTTAGATCGGTTAGAAACTCATCTACCCGATGACCCTAACCCGCGAAATTATCAAATCCTCTACATTCCCGATGAGACAATTAATGCGGCAGCAATACCGGGCGATCGCATCATTGTTTTTAGAGGGTTGCTAGAGCAGATGCATTCTGAAAATGAATTGATGATGGTCTTAGGGCATGAACTGGGGCACTTTGCCCATCGTGACCATCTGCGACGCTTGGGACGAAGCTTTGCAATGCGATTGCTTTTTGCCAGTTTTGTGGGTGATCTAGGTGGACTGCAATCAATTGCCGTGTCGGGTGTTTCTGCTATTAGCAACTCTCAATTTTCACAAAAGCAGGAATATCAAGCCGACGATTTTGGGCTATCGTTGCTGCAACAAACCTACGGACATACAACGGGTGCCACTGACTTTTTTGCAGAATTGAGCAAAATGCCCCAGGTTGATGTTGCTTTTCTATCTACCCATCCCAGTTCTAAAAACCGAGTCAGACGGTTAGAACAAGAAATCAAACAAAAAAGGTATACCCAGGGAACGCGATCGCCTCTTCCAGATAGTTTGAAAAACCTGGAAGCGTCTAACGCATGACTTAGCCAGTGTGAAGGAGTAGTGTAGGGTGTGTTTAATAGTATATTTATTCACCCCTAGCAAAGAAAATAAGCGGAAAAATCTGCCTATCCGCCTTTAGCAGCGTATTATGCAGAAAGATTCTACCTAATCGCCAATCTTGGGGTGTTATGCCGAATCATTCTGCCTATCTACCCACACCGGGATCTTAGGTGGAAACTTTCAGTCTATTAATAGTTAAGTTGCTTGGGTTGTCTGTGAGAACGGTACTTTTATCTTTTTTGTGAGAGTTCAATTTCTCGTAACTGAAGAACAATCACAACATATAGTTTAAAAGCAATTCAAAGCGCATCCTCTATAGACATCTGTCTTTCAATGCTGGGTAGCGGTCTGACATCAATGTAGTCTTGGGCAAACTTCTTAAGCCCTACATCCTCGCTATAGATGCACTTTGCACCTCTTGCTATCGCTGTAGCAGTAATCATGAAATCAGCTTTCATTTCTGCTCTTGATATTCCACTCTCATCTTTAAGCTGCTTTTTGTTTCTCCACATCTCTGCAAAATGAAGAGCAGCTTGTGTATCAAAAGGTGGAACGATAAATCGGCGATGCATCAGTTCACTGAAAGCGCTATGCAAACCTGGCTCTAAAGCACATAGAATTTCTGCAACAACCACTGACGGAACCATAATATCAATTCCATCTTTTTCACAAGTGCTGATTAAATATTTAGCTTTATCTATGTTGTCTTCCTGTCCAGGAGTTGCTTGCCTTTTAACACCCCAAATAATTATTTGTGTATCAAAACAAACTAGATCCATTTATGCCTCCGACAGTCCATAGCGCATTTCGGAGACAAAACGATCCACATCTTTTATATTGTCAAATGAATCTCCAATTAAGTTAGTTAATTCTTCAAAAGCTTCTGATGGTGAAGTTTGCTCATAATCAGAAATGTCGATTACGTGAAAGTTTTCAATTTCAAACGTTTCAGAATTCCATTCTGCAAGACCACGCAACTCTACCTTTGTGTAAAGCTTAGCACCTGCTTTCTTAGCTATTGCCTTACTTGTACTACAGTAAATGATTTGACCGTCCAAAGTCTTAAATTGAATTTTAGGTTCTGCCCCACCCACACGAGTTATTTCTCCATGTATGGTTGTCTCCCCTGACAATGGATAAATATCAGGTATCTGAGTTTCAGGAGTAAGAACAGCTAATGACTCCAATCTGCCATTTTGGGTAAAGAACTCAGCATTACATTGGTAGCGTCGTGTAAAAGCAGATAGTTTTCTCAGAGAATTGATAACACCACTTGGTAGTATGCCAAAATCATTCTCGGCAATTGATTTTGTTATACGACGTGTAGCAGGCAGAGTTAACTCCGCCAAATTTGGAGAAAACTCTAAGCCAATACTTCCTTGTCGAATATTCTTTAAGCCAATTACTATAGTCTCTTTCTTTAACTCTGGGTGGTCACGAACCACCATAGAGGCTATCATATCTTCAACAGATTCGATGACTTCCGCAATCTCCCTAGATCGAATTTTGCCTGGTGACATACCTTCACCAGTCAGCAATATTTCTACTGTTATATCGTGAGCCATAAATGATCTCACCACCTTCGAGCATAAGAAGATCTTATCATTATATCGCATTCGAGAACGAAGTTAACTGCTATTTCAACTTTTTTCAACTAACTCGTACAAGTTATGGTGCTGTGAATTCCTAGCAGCCCAACAATGCGCTGGTGCGGATGGCATGGGAGTTGTTGACAGGTATCAAAAGCTATCTGTGGTCGTACAACTTCACCGTTATACAGCTTCTGCTAACGGTTCATTTTCTAAAGGTGTGGTCGGTATTTAATGTTGATGTGCTTAGATATTCTGGAAAGGATTTGCTGTTAGTCTGTAGTGAAATAACATGGGCAAGTTTATCAATTTCAACAATACTCATATCATCGACATCGATGATATTCAGTCTATCGAGTTCAGAGCAAAGGCAATAGGAACCCTTTATAGCGGCAGCCAGCTAGCCAAGCGCTACACTCAACTAACCGGGAAGGAAATTTCTGATTACCCTGGGACAAAATTCAAGGGGACATACGATCAAATTGAAATTGAGTTGAAAAGTGGTCACGCAATTATAATTGAGGACTTTGATCTGAAGAAGTTAAAAGAATATATTCTTTCACTGTTAGAATCTGTTGTCCATTTTGAGTGTGCAGAAGTTAAATATAGGAAGCCAGATGCAAGCGTATCTATTGATGGTGAGATAGAGGTAAAGGCACGACTAGAAACTGGTGATTATCCTCTAGACTTGGCTCTCAGGAACTATGACACAATCGATGTCAAAATAGAAAAGTGAATGTTGTTTTACCTGGTTCAGAATTGTTCCCGTCTCCCCATAACCCCAATGCACATTGACCGTCGAGAGGTTATTGGTTTGAGGTTATTTGTGGTGGGTGATTGCAAACGTTAGATGGCTTTGGCTTCTGGTGGAGACAGTACATCGAGCATATCTCCTTAGCCTTCTAGCTCCGAGACATTTGAGCCGTCTGTAGGGTAAAGGCTATAATTTTCGTAGATTCATCAACCCCTTGGATACATATGAGCCAGCAGCTAACTCTGGAACTAAGTGATGAGGTTTATGCAGATTTACAGCAGCAGGCTAATGCTGTCGGTCTGCCTATCGCAGAGTGGATTGTTGCTGTAGTCAGTGATCAAAGCAGTGGGGGCAGCAAAGCTTTGCACTCAGTAGAGCAACAAGAAGAAATCCGACGAAGATTTAGAAACCATGCTGGGGCAATTAGTCTTGGCTATGCAACGGGTATAGATAATGAAAGCATTGATGCTGATCTTGCGAGAGCCTATGCAAATGAGTACGAAGGATAAGATTGGCTTGTGCTTTTAGATACGTCAGGATTACTGTGTTACATTCACCAAAATGAGCCACAGCATCAAGAAGCGGTTCAATTTCTCAACAGCACCAACCAGAAGTTTTTGACTCATAGTTATGTTTTAGCTGAGTTGATTGCTTTGGCATTAATACGTCGTTTTCCTCGTCCTGTGGTGCTGGCATTTGTGATGGATTTGCTTGATAATCCAGATATCGAAACAGTTTGGGTAGATGAGCAACTGCATCGAGAAGCCGTGAAACTGTTGATGGAACGGCAAGACAAAACTTATTCGTTGTGTGACGCAGTCAGTTTTATGTTGATGCGTCACCGTGGGATGACAGAGGCATTGACTACTGATCGACATTTTGAGCAGGAGGGCTTTGTAAGACTGTTACAGTCAGCCCCCTAACTGCGTTGGTGCGGACGGTACAGAGGCTATCTGTGTGTTCAGTGCTGTCTGCTGCCGTACAACTTCGACATTATGCGACTGGAGTCTCCGGCGAAGGCAATCTCTGTAACCCTCGGTCAGCATGAAAGGCTGCTCTTCTACTGCTCTCTAAGTAAGCGGTGTAGGATTGTAACAAGGAGGGCAATATGAGTATTCCTATCATCGACGAGGTTGTTGAACAATTAAAGGTCATGCCTCAACCCTTGCAAAAGCAGGTGCTTGAATTCGCTCGCTCGCTAGTAAAAGCGGAAGTTCGAGGTACACCAGGGCAGCAATTGTTGCGTTTTGCTGGTTCAATTCCTTCTGATGACCTTCAGTTGATGCGTGAAACAATTGAGCAGGATTGTGAACAGATAGATGCCAATGAGTGGTAGGTTTTGCTCGATACCAACATTGTTATTGCCCTTTTTGCAGATGAAGCGATCGTTAAAGACAATCTTGCTCAAGCCATTGAAGTTTTCATTCCAAGTTGTGTGATTGGCGAGCTGTGCTACGGAGCTAGAAAGTCAGGACGAGTTGAAGTAAACTTGGCAAAATTTGATGAATTAGTTATTGGCAGCACAATCTTGGTATGTGACGCTGAAACGGCTCGGCAATATGGCAACGTTAAGAATAACTTGAGGCTCAAAGGTCTCCCATTGCCTGAGAATGATGTCTGGATTGCTGCCCTTGCACTACAGCATGATCTGATTCTGGCAACACAAGATGCTCATTTTCAAGAAGTAGATGGTTTGAAAACAGCAGCTTGGTAAGTAAGCCGCCGCAAAACAATCCGGTCGGTGCAAACTGCCGAAAATCTCCGGTGTGGATGCAAAGGTTGCTGACAACCGCTCAACCGGAATGTTATGCTGCGCGATCTAGATTAAGGACAGTATCCTAGAGATTGTCTATTAGATTTTAAGATTCTATGCTTTAGAAAACAAAATGAGAATTAGTTTATTAGCATCTCTATTTCTATGATTCAAAAAATCCGCGAAGCTATTGGGTTGTTCACTAAGAACTTGTCGTTATTTAGCTTGATTGTGCTGACAGTCTGGCTACCTGGATCAATTTTGCTAGTGTATTTACGCTTATATGTTTTTCCAGATACAACTGGAGGAGATGAGCTTCGTATCTTGGTTCAAGAATATAGGGTATCTAATGTTATTGAGTTGGCATTTGGTCCACTTTATACGGGTGCAATACTTTATGCTGCTTCTCAACTGAAAAAAGGGCTGCGTCCAACTTATAGTGAATCTATGGCTCATGCAGCACGAAGGAGTTTTAAATTACTAGGAACTCGTATCGGTACTGGATTGATCATATTTGCAGGGGTGATTGCTTTAATTATTCCGGGCGTGATTCTGGCATTACGTTTTGCACTAATTGATGCGATTGTTGTGTTGGAAGGAGTAGATGGAGCAAGTGCCAGAAATCTCAGTGTGCAATTGACCCGAGGGAAAAGATGGAACATCTTAGGTACAATGATTTTGACCTTTATTGGGTTAATCGTAGCTATGTCTCTAGTGTCTTTTATTTTATATCTACCACTAGGATTAGCTGGACAAGGTGAAAACTTTGTAGTAGCCGTAATCTGTGAATGTGTCAACAGTATTCTGTTATCTTTGCTGACTATTGTTTTGTTTTTGTTTTACTGGGATGCAAAGAGCGAACCCTCAAACAGCCAGGATAATGCCAACAGATATAGCGATCCTATTTGATTCGTGAACATGATCAGTTGTGAGAGCGCCTGCCCGCAGGGCAGGCGCTCTCACAACTGATTTAAGATCGCTATAGTAACGGCTGCCTAACAGAACCCCAATGCCCACCGACCGTCGAGAGGTTGTTGGTTTGGTGAACAAATAAAATTTCTAAAAATCTGGTCAGATTGCGGAACCGTAAAATTCAGGTTGTATCTATAAAAATGCGTTGACAGTTCGGACTCATGCTGCGATTTCTTGCATGGGTCATATCAATCCACCAAAATTTGTAAAACCAATTGCATTGCTTAATAGCAGGATGATTTGAACGTGAAATCAAAGGTTTCACGTTTAAATCATCCTCCAAATCAGCAACGCTGAACAGATTTAGGGAATGGATAGGAAAGATTGATTCATAGATTGATTAGCCCCCCCATTCAACAACATTACTGATAGGGGAAAATCTGATGACGCAAGTATTGGAACGCACTGGATCAAAGCGTGATTATCTGGCGATCGCGGCTGCACTTTCACAAGAATTAGCAAGCAGTGCTATCGAACGAGATCGGCGGGGTGGTGCTCCTAATTTAGAAGTTCAAAAACTACGAGAACATGGGTTATTGCCTCTGGTAATACCTCGTGAATATGGTGGAGTCGGAGCCACCTGGCAAGATGGCTTCAAGGTGATTCAAATGTTAGCCAAGGCAGATGGATCAACGGGGCAACTCTATGCCAACCAATTGATTTTATCGATCTTAGGTTTGGTCGCAGGTAGCCCTGCTCAAGCCGAACGTTATCTCCGGGCAACGGCTGAACGGCATTTGTTTTGGGGCAATGCGGTAAATACGCGCGATACTCGCCTCAAGATTGAGCCAGATGGTGATTGCTATCGGGTCAACGGAGTGAAATCGTTTGGCACGGGGGTGATTGCAGCGGATCTTCGAGTATTTTCTGCGGTACAAGAAGGGGTTGATTTTCCATTCTTCTTTGTATTACCCAACGACCGGGATGGCATTTTTTACAATAATGATTGGGATAATATGGGGCAACGCCGTACAGCCAGCGGTAGTTTTACCTTTGATAATGTTTTAGTTAATCCCGATGATATATTGGGTCCTTCACTGTTTCCGGAAAGTGCATTTGCTACTTTCTTGTTTGTTGTCAATCAGCTCGCAAAAACCCATGTGTATTTAGGCATTGCCGAAGGCGCTTTAGCTGCGGCAAAAACTTATACCACCACTCTATCTCGTCCCTGGATGACATCGGGGGTAAGTCGAGCGTCAGATGATTCCTATATTCTGCGGCACTATGGTGAATTATGGGCACAGTTGCAAGCGGCGATCGCATTAGCCGATCAAGCTGCCCAACAGGTTCAGGTCGCGTGGCAAAAGCAGTGGTCGTTGACCCACGAAGAACGGGGTGAAGTAGCAATTACGGTATATGCTGCGAAAGCGATCGCCACTAAAGTGGGGTTAGATCTAACCAATCGGATGTTTGAAGTTATGGGCGCACAAGCGACAGCAAATAAGTATGGATGCGATCGCTATTGGCGCGACTTACGCACCTTTACGTTGCATGACCCGTTGGATTATAAGCTACGCGATATCGGCAATTGGGTGCTGAATCAAGCTTTGCCTGTGCCCAACCAATATTCATAAAGACATTGCTGCATACTATAGCAAGTCTCAATGACGTAACGTAAAAGTATTGGGTGAGAGTCGCGCTCCGCGCGACTCTCACCCAATACTGTAATCTATCCAGAAGTAATGATTTTTGGTGGCGCGGGTGTCGCCCGCGCCACCAAAAATCATTACATGAATATCACTACCAAATTACGATTCCACCAACCAGCGGCAGACCAATTTTCCATTTTCGATTTCCCACTTGGCAAATAGGTTCGAACGCTGAGGTTTCTGTGGTCGTTGGTTGATACCGCCTTCAACGGTAGGGACTAAAGGAAGGGGCACTCTAGACTGAAACAAGGTGTTGGGTGTCATTGGTGTTACCTCTGAATGGTGTGATGCGTTTCCTTCCTATACCTACAAACCCGTGGGTATACCTTGCAGACTATTGTTCGTGCCTTATATCAAGCTATTCTGTGATCTTGATCAATGCCTGAATCACCCCAATGCGATCGCCGGATTAAAAAAAAGCGATCGCTTGCATTGAAAAGCGATCGCCTGTGATTTAACGGGGTTTGGGACTGAAACTTAACGTGCCAGAGACGCATCAAAGAAGTAAACCAGATCACAACGATGAGATAATTGTGGCAAACAAGAGGCTTCAATTTCAATCATGTGAATGTCTTCTAAGTTGAGGCTGAGGGTATTGACTTCGCCACTGGCAATTACATAGTTTGATTGTTCAATGCCATTAATATATAAACCAACTGTAGCAAGGCGATCGCCGGGAATAGTGGTATCTTGCATACCAAAGGCTAATCGCAATGTGCCGGATGTATTGGGACGATAGCGGCAAATCAAGCGGGGATGGCTATCGGGATAGGCATAAAATAAAGGTGGACGAAATCGCCGACCCACGGGAACACTGCTATACCGATTTTGAAATACAGACCAATCTCCAAACGCAAGGCAATCAGACGACAGGGACGGAACATAGGCTGAATCTTGAGCGCGAGCTGGATCCGTAGGAAGAAGGGTTGACGCTGCGATCGCCATCCCCAGTACTGTACTTCGAATCAATCTATTGCAGCGGTTCATAACATTTCCTACTTTTGCTGAATTGAGTATCCAGCTATACCTAACCGTATCCAATCGCAGGTGACGATGACCTCACCTGAATGGGCGATAACAGCATAAGCGATCGGATCTCGTAGGGGCGAAGCGTTCGGATAATGATTTTCGCTATTTACTGAAGACTATCTAACGAACGCTTCGCCCTTCCAGGGAGTAACATGATGTATTGTAGGGGCGAACGACCGTTCGCCCCTACAAACGATTCATTATTCGATCTTATTTAATCCACGCTCCTAAGTTGAATGGGAAACCTTTGGTTTCCCATTCAACTTC
Source organism: Calyptranema fuscum S582 (assembly GCF_055793305.1). Lineage (NCBI taxonomy): Bacteria > Bacillati > Cyanobacteriota > Cyanophyceae > Oculatellales > Oculatellaceae > Calyptranema > Calyptranema fuscum. The sequence continues at coordinate 92,399 of NZ_JBSLYH010000014.1, read as the reverse complement.
ATCTCCATAACATCTGAAGGGCTGGTTAGGACAGGGAGCGCGGGGGCTGTGCCCCCGGACAGGGGTGGAACCCCTGCACCCCCTCTTAAAACGGTGCAACGTCATATTGGTTGGTATTAGACAAAATTGAAGTCTGCACCGAGGATGACGTTGGTGGTGTCTTGCACGATCGCAATCAACTCTGCACCTTTATAAATCAGTGTGTCATTAGAAGCACTGCCAACCCAGTTGCTGCTGGTGTCGAGGGAATAATCACCAATGACACCTTGAACCTGGAATTTGTCGCCTTCAGCCCAGTTGAAGTCGGTGATGGTGGCATACCCCGATCCGGTGTAGTAGGTGCCGTAAGCATCGCCCAAGATAAAGGTATCAGCTCCATCGCCACCACTGAGGCTGTCATACTCCATGCCACTGCTAAAGCCGTTCAATGTATCATTGCCGGTGCCACCCACAAGGGTATCGTTATCGCCCCCACCTAGCAGATAATCGTTATCGGCTCCACCAGAGACATAGTCTTCACCAGAGCTACCGCTGAGTGTATCATCGCCATCGCTACCATACAGGGAGTCATTGCCCAAACCGCCGCTCAAGTAGTCATTGCCCAAGCTGGCAGAAAGATAGTCGTTCCCGTCACTACCATAGAGTGAATCATCCCCAGCACCTCCATAGAGGTAGTCATCCCCATCACCAGCTGATAGTGTATCGTTGCCATCGCCACCCCAGAGACTATCACTGCCCAAGCCACCATAAAGATAGTCGTTGCCGAGTTCGCCGCTCAGCGTGTTGTTGGCATCATTGCCTTCAATGTAGTTATCCAATTCATTACCTGTGCCATCGATCGCATCGGTTCCAGTCAAAATCAAAGTTTCTACATTGGCTGATAGGGTGTGTGTAATCGATGCGTAGACGGTATCATAGCCAGAGTCAAAGGCTTCAGTCACGACATCTGCCGCACTATTGACGACGAAGGTATCATTCCCCAAACCGCCGCTCATGGCGTCATCGCCCACGCCACCATCCAGGTAATCGTTGCCATCGCCACCGTCTAACGTGTCGTTGCCGTCACCTCCATACAGCGTATCGTCGCCCAAGCCAGCTTGTAAAACGTCGTTACCGGCTTCGCCGGAAAGAACGTTATTGGCATCGTTGCCAATAATGGTGTTGTCGAGTTCGTTGCCGGTGCCATCGATCGCATCGGTACCGCTCAGGGTCAAGTTTTCCAGGTTTGTGCCAAGCGTGTAGGTCAAGACCGATTGCACCGTATCGATTCCGGCAGCGGCGTCTTCTGTGATGGTGTCGGCAGCGCTATCGATGATGTACAGGTCGTTGCCCAATCCACCTGTCAGGGCATCGTCACCCCCACCACCATCGAGGACGTCATCCCCTTCACCGCCTTGTAACGTATCGTTGCCCAATCCGCCTGTCAAAACGTTGTTGGCACTATTGCCGGTGATGGTGTTGTCGAGTTCATTGCCGGTGCCATCGATCGCATCGGCACCAATTAAGATCAGATTTTCTAGAGCGCTGCCCAGCGTGTAACTGATGGACGATTGCACGGTATCAGTGCCCTCGGCAGCCAGTTCAATCACGGCATCGGCAGCACTGTTGACGATATATGTATCATCGCCACTTCCACCTGTCATACTGTCGTTGCCGGTGCCGCCATTGAGCAAATCGTTGCCTGCACCCCCCTTCAACACATCATCATCTGCGCCCCCTCTGAGGGTGTCGTTGCCGCTGCCGCCATTTAAAATGTCAGCACCTGTGCCACTGTTGATGATGTCGTTGTCTGCGCCACCGTTGGCTACGTCATCTCCAGCGCCCCCAATGAGGCGATCGCTACCACTGCCCCCGATGAGGCGATCGTTGCCACTGCCCCCAAAGAGCTTGTCATCGCCCGCACCGCCAAAGAGCTTGTCATCACCGCCACCGCCAACCAGGCGATCGTTGCCGCTGTTACCCAGCAGGCGATCGTTATCAGCCCCTCCCAATACCGTATCGTTGCCATCACCACCCGTCAGGGTATCGTTGCCTGTGCTGCCGACCAGTTTGTCATCCCCAGCATCACCTAATAGTTGATCATCTCCGGCTTTGCCATTCAGGATATCGTTGCCGTCCAAGCCTTGGAGTAAATCTGCATCGGCAGTGCCATTGAGAATATCATCGAAAAGAGTGCCAAATTTAACAACCATCGTATTTCTCCTGAATTCTGTGGGTTTCTGGGGGTTAAATCCCTTCGAGAATTCAGTAGGGTTGGCTTGAGAAATTTATGCAGTGATTCCGCTATCCTTTCATTAGGATCATGCAGTCATTAGCTGTACCGTAAATTGAGCATTGCTGATTTTGGGGATACATTTGAACGTGAACCTGAAGAGTTTACGTTCAAATGTATCCGCAACCTGACCCACACCGTTTATCCTTTTATTCCCTACCCCTCACCCTGATACCATGTCTTCACTGCTTACCCAATTTGGCGAACAAATGTCCCACCTGACAGGGGTGCGGGCAATTATGAAAGATATTATTGATACCCTCAAAACTGGGAAAGAATTTATCAATCTCAGTGCCGGGAATCCGGTGATCTTGCCGGAGGTCGAGCAATTGTGGCGCGACTGCACTGCTGATTTATTGGCGAGCAACGAATATGGTGAAGTGGTGTGTCGCTATGGGTCGAGCCAGGGCTATCAACCGTTTATTGATGCGGTATTAAACGATTTTAATCAGCGGTATGGGTTAACGCTGACTGAGCGCAATATTTTGATTACACCGGGCAGTCAAGCCCTCTATTTTCTGGCCGCTAATGCACTGGGTGGATATGCCAACGATGGTCAATTGAAAAAAATTGTATTGCCGCTCAGTCCCGACTATACGGGATATGGAGGCGTCACACTGGTGCAAGAAGCACTGGTTGCCTACAAGCCAACATTGGATATCGATGAGGCGGCTCATCGGTTTAAATATCGCCCAGATTTTAGTCAACTCGAAATTGATGAGAACACGGGATTTGTCTTATTCTCTCGTCCCTGCAACCCTACAGGCAACGTATTGACTGATGAAGAGGTGAAAAAAATTGCGTCTCTGGCAGAAACCTATGATGTGCCTGTGTTGGTCGATTCTGCCTATGCCTGTCCTTATCCCGCATTGAATTTCACAGACATGACGCCCATTTTTGCCAAGAATGTGGTGCATTGCATTAGCCTTTCTAAGGCAGGGCTACCGGGAGAGCGGGTTGGCATTGCCCTGGGAGATGAGCGGATTATTCGAGCATTAGAGGCATTTCAAACGAATCTTTGTATCCATTCCTCTCGTTATGGACAGGCGATCGCGGCGCGTGCGATCAATTCGGGCGCTTTAGCAGAGGTGTCCAGTCGCGTCATCCGTCCTTATTACCAGGCAAAATTTACGGTGGTCGAAGCAACGCTAGATGCGGCGATGCCGAAAACATTTCCATGGTTTTTACATCGGGGTGAGGGTGCCATCTTTGCCTGGATCTGGTTCAAAGATTTGCCGATCACCGACCAGGAACTCTACGAAGCCTTAAAGCAAGCTGGTGTCATTGTTGTCCCCGGAAGTCCGTTTTTCCCCGGTCTGCGAGAAGATTGGTCGCACATTCACCAATGTCTGCGGATCAGCCTGACTGCCTCGAATGAAGAAATTGTCACAGGCATGCAACGGTTAGCGCAGGTGTTAGACCAGGTTTGCACCTCGGCGATCGCGCGATGAGTACGACCCAAACGTAGAGCCGCGATGAATCGCGGCTCTACGCCAGATCCTTACCAACGAGGCTCAGATTGCATGAGCATTTCGATTTGATTTGCCGCCAGGGGCTGAGAAAACCAATAGCCCTGACCAAATTCGCACTTGAGTTCCCTGAGATAGTTGAGTTGGCTCTCGGTTTCAATGCCTTCTGCCACCACCTTCATGCCCAATGCTTGCGCCACATTGATAATCATGGAGATCAATTTGGGATGGTGCAACTGATCATCCAGACCGCTAATACCACTGATAAACGAGCGATCGACCTTGAGATGATCGACGGGAAAAGAATGCAAATAGCTCAGAGAAGAATACCCGGTGCCAAAGTCATCAATGCTAAGTTCGATGCGCCGTTCTCTCAGTTGCTTTAACAGCGTAGCGGTTGTGCCTGCATTATCCATTAAGGCGGTTTCGGTAATTTCGAGTTTCAACTGCTGAGGCTTAAGCTGGTTGGCATGGAGAATTTGATCAATCTGATGGATCAGATTGGGCTGGGCAAACTGTCGAACTGATAAATTCACACTGATCGATAGGGTGTCTGAGATGCCTTTTTTATGCCAGTCATGCAGTTGCCGACAGGCTTCTTGTAAGACCCAGTTGCCAATCACGTTAATCAGCCCCGTTTCTTCTGCCACCGGGATAAAGGTGACGGGTGAAATAAACCCATGAACGGGATGATGCCAGCGTACCAGCGCTTCTAAGGCGGCTATTTTGCCGGTGTGCAGGTCAACAATGGGTTGATAATGCAGGGAAAATTCTTGACGCATAATCGCCCGACGCAGATCGGTTTCCAGTTTCAAAAACTGGAGTGCCGCATCGTGCATGGTGTCATCAAAAATGCGGTATTGCGCTTTGCCAGCGGCTTTGGCACTGTACATGGCAGTATCCGCATCGCGTAGAATATGTTCGGCTTCTTGATAGCCCGCGTTGCCCAAGACAACGCCAATGCTGGCATTAATAAATACCTCGTGCCGTTGCAGTTGAAATGGATAGGTCAGCGCTTTCAACAGCTCGTGAGCGATTTGCCCTGCATAGGTGGGATGCTTTATGTGAGTTAACAACACGGCAAATTCGTCGCCACCCAAGCGAGCCAGGGTGTCGTGGTCGTTGAGAATGGTCTGGAGCCGATGGGCGATCGCCACCAATAACTCATCGCCTACGAGATGACCCAGGGAATCATTAATCACCTTAAAGCGATCGCAATCCAAAAATAAGACGGCAAATTGATAGTCAGGGTTCGCGTTTGCCTGGTCGATCGCCTGTTTTAACTGTTCCATTAATAACGCTCGATTGGCAAGCCCTGTCAACGTATCGTGCAACGCTAGATTTAACAATTGGGCATTGGCAATTTCTAGTTGCCGAGTCCGCTCTTTAACACGATTTTCTAACTCACAATTGAGCTGCAAAATTTGTTTTTCTGCCGTTTTTAATGCCAGTTGGTGGCGCACCCGTGCCAATACTTCCTCAAACTGAAACGGCTTAGTAATGTAGTCTGCCCCGCCGACTTCAAACGCCCGTACCTTATCAAAAGCGTCATCCAACGCACTCAAAAAAATGACGGGTGTCCCGGAGGTTTGTGGATCGACCTTAAGCGTTTGACACACTTCATAGCCATCCATCTCTGGCATCATGATGTCGAGCAAAATTAAATCGGGGGGTAGCGATCGCACGGCTGTGAGCGCCATTTGCCCATTAATAGCTTTACGAACGTTATACCCTTGTCTAGACAGCATGGTAGAGAGCAGGCGAATATTTTCCGCAGTGTCATCCACAATTAAAATGTCTGCGTTTTCTGTAGTGCCCCACCTGTTATCCATGCTTTCCTTTGTCTCTTGAGAGAGTTGCTACTTAACGCTTGACTTGGTGTAGGAGTAGAGAAATTTGGTCAAATCGGAAATTGTTAACCAGTTCGGTCAACGCGTTTGATAAACGAGTATGTTCTACGGGAATTTGCTGAATCAGTTGTAGCAACATGAAATCACTACACTGAGAAGCTGCATATTCTAACTCATCTAGCCACTGTCTTGACATAACGGCGATCGCATTGGCATCTAACGTAAACGGATCTGCCGCATCTGTTGCTGCCTGTGCTGCCTCTGACTCCACCTCTGTTTCAAAGCAGTACTGTACCCCGATATGTTTTGCCATGGTTGCTAAAATCTCGTCGGTTTGGAATGGTTTTCGGACAAAGTCGTCACATCCGGCGGAGAGTGCTGCTTGCCGATTTTCTTCAAACGCACTAGCCGTTAACGCAATGATCTTGGCGGTTGGCACCTGGGAATAGCAAAACTTACCTTCCCTGTTCTCAGGATGCCCATCTTGCCGACCTTCTATCCCTTCATCGGCTTGTCCAGTTTGCCCAATTTCCCCCGATCGGGGTTGAACCTGTTCTGCCTTGCGAATCTGCCGGGTTACCTCATACCCATTCATCCCCGGCATGTGCATATCCATCCAGATCAAATGGGGATGCCAGTCTGCCCAACGAGCCAAAACTTCTTGCCCGTCTTTTGCCTCTTGCAGCTCAAACCCCAAAGCGGTAAGAATCTGAACGAGTAAGCGACGATTAATGGGTTCATCTTCTGCGACTAAAATCCGATAGCTGGGTTGATCGGGTGCTAAGCCGATGACGCGTTTTGGGGCTAATTTTTTGATCAGACTGGGTGCAGTGGCGAACGAATGAACCTGAATCGTGAACGAGAACCGGCTCCCTTGACCCACCTGGCTACAGACGGCGATTTCGCCCCCCATCAAGTTGACAAACTTTTGGCTGATCGCTAACCCTAATCCAGTTCCCTCGGTCGTCGTTAAGCCCGCGCGGGTTTGCCGAAATGCCTGAAATAGCAACTCGATCTCGTGGGGTGCAATCCCGGCTCCGGTGTCTTCCACTTCAAAATGAAGCGTGAGGGGTTGCCCAGGTGCGGTAGATCCTGCCATTAATAGTGGGGAAGATACTGGGGGAGATGTTAGGGGAGCTGCTGGGAATAGCTGAGGGCGATCGCCTGCAAGCAATCGAGTTACTCGTAAAATCACCTGTCCCGTATGAGTAAACTTAATGGCGTTGCTGAGTAAATTGAGCAAAACCTGACGTAACTTGCTTTCATCGGTATGGATGTAGTGGGGCACATCGGGACTACAGGAAAAAATCAGGTTTAGACCTTTTGAGCGGGCTTTAAATTGAAAGGTTTGTTCTAAATTACTGAGCAAGTGATACAGGTCGAAATCCACCCCATTGAGGGTAATCCGCCCTGCCTCAATTTTTGACATTTCTAGAACATCGTTGATCAGTGCCAGCAAATGTTCGCCGCTGCGGTTGATGATGTTTACGTATTCCTGTTGTTCAGTAGACAATTGTTCGTCTCGATTGAGCAGTTGAGTAAACCCAAGAATGGCATTGAGCGGTGTACGCAGTTCGTGGCTCATGTTGGCAAGAAATTCACTTTTCGCTTGATTGGCAGTATCCGCACCTTCTTTCGCTGCCTGAAGCTGCTGGGCTTGTTGTTGCGTTTGAGTCAATAATTCGGCTTGCTGTAAGGCAACCCCCAGTTGTGAAGCGATCTGGGTAACAATGCGAAGATCTTCTGCTTGCCAATGACGAGGGGCATCATTTTGATAGATACCCAGTAAGCCCCAGAGATGATTGTTACAAAAAATTGCAGCGGTAATGTAAGCCCTTGCCTGAAATTGTTCGAGCAGATGGATATAGCAGGGATTGAAGCCCATTTGATAAATGTCTACAACACAGCGATAGCTGCTTTTCTGACGATAGATGCTCCCTTGATTGTCTCGTAGAAAGGTGTCTTCAATCAGGTCTTCGGTACTATCAATTGTTTTAATCATGCACTCAGCGTGATCCGCCGTTTGAGTTACTGAAATAGGCGCATTTGAGGCGGGTCGTAACGGTTTCCAGCAGTCTGCGACAGATTCAGACACAAATGTTCCACTCCAATCGGGATTAAAGCGATAAATCAAAACGCGATCGCACTTCAGCACCCGTCGTAGTTCTTGAGTGGTGGTGTTAAAAATGGTTTCTAAATCAAGGGTCTGACGGATACGTTTAACGATTTTGGCGATCGCCATTTCTCGTTCAAATCCGCGACGCAGTGAGGCTTCTGCCCGCTTTTGTTGTGTGATATCGCTGAGGGTACAAATCACCCGCTCTACTTCACCCGTGGAACTGAACTGTGGGTCAGTATTGATCAAGAGCCAACGCCTGATCCGGTGTTCAGCCGTCTGGAACTGAACAATGACATCATGCATCGGTTGGCGTAAGGCGATCGCCTGTTGTACAGGCAATTCAGGAATTTGAAACGGTATACCATTGTCTTGAAGTAAGTGCCAGTTTTTGCCAAACACTTGATGACGTAAATCGGTAGCCAGTCCATTCAGTAGATGGAGGGCTGCTCGGTTATAAATCAGAATTTCTGCTTCTTTATTCAGCAGCAACACCCCCACCTGCATATCGCGGATCAGGTGGCGAACGTTTTTTTCATACTCGTCTAAGGTCTGTTGGCGCAGCCGTTGAGCTTTAAGGCGTTGATTAAAACTCAGTACCAACGTCAGCAGTAGCAAGATAACTAACGCAGATAGACCAATGGCGATCGCCAACAAGGATAGTTGGATCATCGTGGGTGTTGAATTGTGTGCAAAGACGGTTAGGGATCTACTCGATGGGATAACTGAGATGCACAGTTGCGGATCAATTAGGTTTTGTATGGGGTTGAATTAGTTTTTCATCAGGCGGTACAACGAATCGCCTATCTCAAGAGTGGGTTTTGTTGCCCGAAGGAAACGGAACATAATTCTTTTCCCCATGGTTGGATAAGGGTATCTAAAGTAATGATGTCTTAGAACGCCCCACGTTTGGGTAAGGTTTAGTTTAAAGGGTTGCTGATTTGGGCTATGAAATTTGGTGTGAGTGCCGCGCAGAGCGCGGCACTCACACCAAATTTCATAGCTGGATTAAGCAATGCCGGAATTTAAATATAAAATTCATGCCAGGATTTAGTACGGTCACCCCTCCTTATATTTGAGAAGATTTTTACGAGTGATTGACCTGACTCGGATAGAGCGATCGCCATCCTCATGATTAGGCTTCCCGAATATTATTGAGTCTAACAAAAGTAAATTATTCTACATTTATATAATAACGGTTGATAAATTTCTCATGCCAATTTCAATAGAACTTATTCCCCATCAGAAGTCAGCCTGGTTATTAAAGCGTCGTGAGGAAAAGTCTATTAACGGAGGGTGCAGCTCTCACACGGCATTGCTAATAGTGGTATGAATTTGAACGTGAAACCTTTGGTTTCACGTTCAAATTCATACCTAAAATCAGCAACGCCCTCACACGATAACCCTACTCTATCCAGGTGCGGCGTGATGCAGCGTCAATAATGCAGATGTCAGTCAATCAGGGGCGTGCCTCTATCCCTTTTTAAGAATTTAAACTCAGTTTTCATGGATATAACCAGCCTTTAGACCCATTTTTTTAAGATGGGGAATACTAATGCTATATCGATCCTGATTCAGTTGTGAAAGCGCCCGCCCGAAGGGCGGGCGCTTTCACAACCGATCATTTTCACAAATCAAATAGGATTGCTATATGTCACAACCAAAACAAAATAATTTTATGTTTGAACTCTCTGGATATCAAATTTTTGAGCAACTCTATGAAGGAACGAAAACTTCCGTCTACCGGGGACGGCACATCGCTAAGGCTGAACCTGTAATTATCAAAGTGCTACAACATGAATATCCAAGTTTTAACGAATTGATACAGTTTCGTAATCAATACACGATTACTAAAAATCTCAACATTCCTAATATTGTCCGACCCTATAGCCTGGAACCCTATCGCAATGGCTACGCGTTGGTCATGGAAGACTTCAACGGTGTTTCCTTATCTAATTATATTCAGAACCACTCGTTGAGCTTGATAGAAATCATAGAAATTATTCTAAAACTAACTGATATTATTCATCATCTTTATCAAAATCGTGTTATTCACAAAGATATTAAACCAACCAATATTTTAATTAATCCCAGAACTAAACAGATTAAATTAATTGATTTCAGTATTGCTTCTTTATTGCCACGGGAAGTACAAGAAATCCAAACTCTCAATATTTTAGAAGGGACTCTAGCCTATCTTTCTCCGGAGCAAACGGGTCGGATGAATCGGGGAATTGACTATCGTACAGACTTTTATTCCCTGGGCGTAACTTTTTACGAACTGCTCACCGGACGCTTACCTTTTCAGTCCCATGACCCTATGGAACTGGTTCATTGCCACATTGCTAAAATGCCGGTTCCCCCTCATATGTTGAGTCAAACGGTGGGGAAATCTCTTTCTACGTCTGCATCCTTTGTTATTCCTGAAGTGCTGTCTGATATTGTCATGAAGCTGATGGCAAAAAATGCAGAAGATCGCTATCAAAGTGCTATTGGACTTCAGTATGATTTGTCAAATTGCCTGAACCAATTGAGACGTAACGGTACAGTTGAACCCTTTAGAATTGGGCAACGAGATGTTAGCGATCGCTTTCTCATTCCCGAGACGTTATATGGACGAGAACAAGCGGTTGTTGAACTATTGGCAGCCTTTGCTCGTGTGGTATCTCCATCGAACCAACAGGAAGTAGAATCGGCAGCCAACATGGCGTCTAATTCTCCAGCCTTGACACCTACCAGTGAACTCATTTTCATCACCGGCTCCCCTGGCATTGGTAAAACAGCGGTTGTGAATGAAGTCCATAAACCGATTGTGCGCCAACGGGGATACTTCATCAAAGGCAAATTTGATCAGTTTAATCGCAATATCCCTTTTTCTGCGTTCGTACAGGCGTTTCGAGATTTAATGAGGCAATTACTCAGTGAAAGCAATATCCATTTGCAACACTGGAAAACTAAGATTTTGGCTGCTCTGGGCAGCAGTGGGCAAGTGGTGATTGAGGTTATTCCAGAACTAGAAAGAATCATTGGGCAGCAACCCCCCGTGCCTGAACTGTCGGGTGCAGCGGCTCAAACCCGATTTAATCTACTGTTCCAAAAGTTCATTCAAGTGTTTACAACACCTGATCATCCCCTTGTGATGTTTTTAGATGATTTGCAGTGGGCTGATTCTGCGTCTCTTCAGTTGATGCGGTTGCTGATGAATGAGTCGCACGGTGGCTATTTGTTGTTGATTGGAGCCTATCGAGACACTGACGTTTCCCCTGCTCATCCTCTGATGCAGACATTGGATCAAATTCACCAGACAGGTGTGCGGCAAACTACCATTACACTTGCCCCGTTGCCGCAAGTCAGTGTCAATCAGCTTGTTGTCGATACACTGAGTTGTTCTGCTAAATTAGCCCAGCCGTTGACAGAATTGGTATATCAAAAAACGCAGGGCAATCCATTTTTTGTGACCCAGTTTCTTAAAGCATTACATCAGGATGGTTTAATTACCTTTGATGCGCAGGCAGGGCATTGGCAGTGTGACATCACAAAAGTGCGAGAGGCAGCGCTGACAGATAATGTCGTAGAGTTTATGGCACTGCAACTCCAGAAGCTATCTCCTGCAACCCAAGATATTTTGAAGCTGGCAGCTTGCATTGGCAATCAGTTTGATTTGTTAACGTTAACGATGGCACGGGGTGCGTACGATAGCAATCTACCCGAGCAAGCGGAGTTGGATACAGCTGTTGTCTTGTGGCAGGCGTTGCAGGAAGGGTTTATTTTACCTCAAAGCGAAATCTATAAGTTTTTCCCAGAAGAATCGGGAATCAAGCAGCAGTCAGATGGTCGTAGAGACGATGCTTTTAACTTACCAATACTTGATTCTGGGTCGTGTTCGTACCGATTTCTCCACGATCGCGTTCAACAATCGGCGTATTCTTTGATTTCACAAGACAGTCGCGCGATCGCCCACTATCAAATTGGGCGACTGTGGTTGCAGCAACTTTCATCAGAGGCGAAGGACGACCGTATTTTTGAACTGGTAAATCAGTTGAATTATGGACTCTTGCTCATTACAGATCAAACTGAGCGGGATGAGCTTGCTCGACTCAACCGCATGGCTGCGCGTAAAGCTAGAGCTGCGACTGCCTATCAATCTGCGTATGACTATGCTGTAATTGGTCTGACGTTGTTGGGTGAAACGGCCTGGCAGCGACAGTATGATTTAACGTTAGCTCTACATGAATTAGCGGCTGAAGTTGCACTGCTGCTGGGCAATTTTGAGCAAATGAATCATTGGATTGATTCTGTGATTCATCACGCTAAGACCTGTCTGGATCGGGTGGGTGTCTACCAGATAAAAATCCAGGCATTGAATTCTTGTAATGATTTTCTAACGGCGATCGCCATCAGTCGATTAGTCCTGGATGAATTAGGTGCTAATCTGCCAGAAAGCTTCACGCCGGAAGAACTCCAGCACGTTCGGCAAGATATCAAAACCCTGATTGGCGATCGCTCTATTGCCGATCTCTTTTATCTTCCCCAAACTACAGATGCTAAACAACTTGCCATCCTGCAAATTACGTCAGGCATGATGAATGCGTGCTATATGACAGGTTCGCCGCTCTATCCATTGGTAGTGGCACTTCAGGTGAAGCGCTCGATTCAAGTTGGCAACAGTCTGTTTTCGCCGTTTAGTTATGCGTGCTATGCCTTCCAAATCAAACTGCTTTGGCAAGACATGGGCGACGTTCAAGAATTTGGTCAGTTAGCCTATCGACTGGCTTCAGAGCCTGATGCTAAAACGATGCGGGCAGCAACATCCGTTGTCATTGGCGGGTATGTTTACCATTGCACGTCTTCGTTGCGAGCAACGCTACCCATTTTTCAAGAGGGCTATCAAGCCGGTTTGGAAACAGGCAATCTAGAATTTGTCGTATACAATGTCCAGGTTTTTAGCTTAAATGCCTTTTGGTGCGGGCAATCTTTGACTGATCTCGAACCTCAAATTCGTGCCTACGATCAACAGTTGCGTGATCTCAATCAAGTGACGACGGGTAAGCATTATTTGATTTATTGGCACGTGGCATTGATCTTATTAGGTCATTCAGAAGAGGACGTTCCCTTTCGGCAAACGGCGTATGAAGAACAATTGCGTGCGGAAGTACAGGTTTCGGGTGATGCATTTCGATTAGGCGTTTTTTACCTGCACCGATTTATATTGAATTTTTTACTGGGTTGTTTGGATGTGGCTGAACATGATGCAACTCAAGCCAGACAATATTTTGCAGGCTACGCTGGAACTATCGGTGAACCTGTTTTTTATTGCTTTGATGCGCTGATGGCACTTGCTACGGCTACAGATGCGATCGCAGATATCAACGCTCGTTTGCAGCGTGTTCAGGATAATCAAGCGATCTTGAAACAACAATGGGCAGACCATGCCCCAATGAACTACTTGCACAAGTGGCAATTGGTGGAAGCCGAGCGTTATCGCATTTTGGGTCAATATACAGACGCGATAGAGTATTACGATCTGGCAATTCAAGGTGCCAGAACAAACGCCTACTTACATGAAGAAGCCCTTGCCAATGAATTAGCCGCTAAATTTTATCTGGCATGGGGCAAAGAAAAAATAGCCCAGGTTTATCTGCAAGAAGCCTACTATTGCTATGCCCGATGGGGGGCTAAAGCCAAAACGGATGATTTAGAACAACGCTATCCCCAGCTGCTTCAACCCATCCTGGCACAGGCAAGACATCGGCAAAAAGACATGACCGTGCCTAGGTCACATCCGTCCAGCAGTTCCAGTAGCTCGACTGAGGTATTGGACTTGGCTGCGGTGATCAAAGCCTCGCAGACGATTTCAAGTGAAGTATTACCCGAACAGGTCAGCATCACCTTAATGCAAGTGGTCTTAGAAAATGCTGGTGCAGAGAAAGGCGCATTAATTTTAGTACAGTCAGATCAATTGATCTTGAAGACTCAATGTCTCAGTGGTCAAGATTGTACGCTGCAATCTACTCCCCTGGAAGCCAGCCAGCATCTTCCGATCTCTTTAATCAACTATGTGTTTCGCACCCTTGAAATGATAGTGGTCGATGATATGGCAGGCGAGACACGGTTTGCGGCTGATCCTTACATCATTGAGACGCAACCCAAATCGGTTTTGTGTATGCCGCTGGTTAAGCAAAATCAGCCCATTGGGGTGCTTTATCTAGAAAATAATTTGGTGGCGGGGGCATTTACGAGCGATCGCCTTCAGATGCTCGATGTGTTGTGTGCTCAAGCCAGTATTTCGTTTGAAAATGCGGCTCTGTATGAGCATTTGCAAACCTCTAATCAAACATTGCAACACTCCTTAGAAAGGCTACAAGAAACGCAGGCTAAATTGATGCAAGTGAGCGATAAGCTTCAGCATGATGCATTTCATGATGCTTTAACCAACTTGCCCAACCGTCCCTGGTTTGTCAAATTGCTGGAACATACGATTCAATTGACCAAGCGGTACTCCAATAGCTTTTATGCTGTGCTTTTTACAGACCTGGATCGATTCAAAATGATCAATGATAGTTTTGGTCATGCCATTGGCGATGAGTTGCTCAAAAGTGTTGCACAACGCTTATTAACGTGTGTACGCAACTCAGATACCGTGGCACGGTTTGGTGGAGACGAGTTTGCTATTTTGCTTGAAGAACTGAGTTCACCCGATGAAGCCATCGAAATTGCCAATCGCATTCATGAACAATTTATCTATCCTTTTACCATTGAAGGTTATGAAGTATTCACGACTGCTAGCGTTGGCATCGCTCTGAGTACGATTGAGTATGATGACGCTGCCCATATTTTAAGAGATGCAGATGTCGCTATGTATCATGCTAAAGCACAAGGCAGAAACCGTTATGCCATCTTTGATCCAGCAATGCAAGCTCAGGTGACAACTCGGTTGCAATTAGAAAGCAATCTGCGTCGAGCCGTTGAAGCCCAAGAGTTTAGCCTTTACTATCAACCGATTGTGTCGTTGTCAACGGGTCGCTTGAAAGGATTTGAAGCGCTGGTCAGATGGCAGCATTCCCAATGGGGAAGAGTTTCACCTACTGAATTTATTCCAGTTGCAGAAGAAACGGGTTTGATTGTGCCGTTAGGCTGGTGGGTGTTGCAAGCTGCCTGTGCCCAGCTCAGTCTCTGGCGGACTCAGTTTCCTGATAGTTCGTCTCTGGTAATGAATGTCAACCTGTCGGCAATTCAACTCAAACAAACAGACCTGTTAGACCGTCTGGAATCCATTTTGCATGAAGTACAGCTTCCCGGTGATTGTCTTAAGCTAGAAATTACGGAGAGTTGTATTTTAGAAACCTTTACGTCGGAGGCAAAGCGTCTCAAACAATTGAAAGATTTAGGGATTCGTCTTTGCATTGATGATTTTGGTACGGGCTACTCTTCTCTGAGTCGATTGCATGAATTTCCGATTGATACGTTGAAAATCGATCGCTCGTTTGTCCAGCGTTTGAATGCAAGTTCTAGTGAAACCGTGCGCATGATTGTTACCCTGGCACATAGTTTGGGTATAGATGTCGTGGCAGAAGGAATTGAAACGCAAGCCGAACTCGCCACCTTGCAAGTGTTGGGGTGTGAATTTGGGCAAGGCTTTTTGTTTGCTCCACCTCTTGAACCCAGAAAGGCAAGTGTATGGCTAACGCGTAACGAGTAAGTGGTGGGTTGAAAAACGTATAGAGCAATGTTTTCAACCTATCACCGCTCTGCCTTGTGAGCGCGTAGCACTATATGATAGTAAGGGGATTGTTATCGGGCAGTTGGGGTGTCACCGCTCATGCAGGCTGCATCTTTAGTTTTAAAGTTGAACGATACGGTTAAGGCTCTTTTCGGCAACAGCCGAAAAGATAAAACAGTAGCTGATCCAATTCAAAACAAACCCTATCCTCACCCGGTCAATCGTGTTGAGTTAGTTTTTCCAGCCCTATTGCTTTTACTCATTCCGCTTTTGGCAGTGAGTTCGACTCTGTCTTCACCGAAAACGGCGGAAGCGTTTCATCAGAAAGGTCGTGCGTTTTATCAGCAGCACAGCTATGCCTTAGCGATCGCCCAATATAGCAAAGCGATCGCTCTAGATCCGGCAAATTATATGTATTACAACAGTCGGGCAAATGCTTACTATTTCAAAGCTGGTCGTGCTTTATCTGAGAGTGAACGGATAAAAGCCCTGGAATCAGCCATGGCAGATTATACTCAAGCCATTCAATACAACAGCCGTAATGCTCACGGCTATCGGTATCGCGGTGAAGTAAAACTTCAGTTGGGTGAATTACAAGCAGGGCTTCAAGATCTGCGTCAAGCTGCGTGGGTGTATCAGTCGATCGGAAATGAAAGCAACTATCGCTCGGTGGTCTATCGCCTTAGCCAGCTCAAGTAGCTCAACTGACGTTGGGATCACGTGGAATTTGTCGGGCATTGCCCCATATCTCACTATCCTTTGACAGGTACACTGTTGGGTAGGTTAAGTGATTACCAATCTACCTGTAGGAGTTTCCCTATGTCTTGGCTGATTAGCACCCTCATCGTTCTGGTTATTACTGCCGTTAGCCTGATTATCATTTCTAAAATTTCGTTCATTGGGGTTGAGATCGATAGCTTTGGTAAAGCCATCATTGCAGCCTTGGTGATTGGCATCCTCAATGCCCTGGCTGCCCCCTTTAATTTCCTCACCTTCGGTCTACTGTCATTTGTCATCAATATCGTCGTCTTTGGGTTAGCCGCCTGGTTGATCCCAGGGTTCCGCCTGCGCAATAAAATCTGGAGTGCGGTTATGGGGGCGATCGCTCTTGCCATCGTCAACTATGCCATTTTCTATGTGCTGAGTCTCTTGGGTATCGGTGTCAGTTAATACGGCTTAAGGCGATTTCTAGAAGAGGTTATCCCAGCAAATCGTAGGGGCGAAGCATTCGAACCATGATTTTCATCATTGACCAAAGACGATCTAACGAATGCTTTGCCCTTAAAGGGGTAACATCTTTTTCAGACATCTCCTGAAAGTAACCCTTCAAAAAATTGGCTGAGGAAATGTGTCAACGCTATCGGGCAGGTTCTCTCTGTCCGAAAATCGACCCGTAACCATTGCGGCGTTGCTGATTTGGGTGATGAAATTTGATATGAGTGCTGCGCTCCGCGCGGCACTCATATCAAATTTCATCGCTGGAGTAAGCCATGCCAACATTGCTTGTCTGAAAACCAGAAGACATTCTGTAAAAAAGTGGAAGATTCTCGGCTACGCTCAAATTGGACAGTTGATGTTGTCTCGTGACCTCTAAGATTCCATGAATATAAGTCTTGTTTCTACGACACCCTATACAGATCAAAAACCCGGTACGTCCGGTCTGCGGAAGCAGGTTACAGCCTTTCAAGAATTTCACTATCTAGAAAATTTCGTCCAATCGATCTTTGATAGCCTGGACGAGTTTCAGGGTCAGATCTTGGTCGTGGGAGGAGACGGTCGCTATTACAACCGTCAGGCAATCCAGATCATTCTCAAAATGGCAGCGGCTAATGGATTTGGTCGGGTGTTGGTTGGTCAGGGTGGAATTTTATCTACCCCGGCAGTGTCGTGTGTGATTCGTAAAAATCAGGCGTTTGGGGGCATTATTTTATCTGCCAGCCATAATCCTGGTGGTCCCGATGGCGACTTTGGCATCAAATACAATATTGGCAACGGTGGACCGGCTCCAGAGAAGGTGACGGAGGCGATCTTTGCGCGCAGCAAAGTCATTGATAGCTATAAGATTTTGGATGCGGGCGACATTGACCTGGATACCCTGGGCACTACTCAACTGGGCGATACGACGGTCGAAGTGATTGATGCGGTAGCCGATTATGCTGAGCTGATGCAGTCACTGTTTGATTTCGATCGGATTCGCAGTTATCTGGCGACTGGGCAGTTTCGCATGAGTTTTGATGCTCTCCATGCGGTAACGGGACCCTATGCCCATCGGATTTTTGAACAAATTTTGGGTGCGCCTGCGGGTACGGTGCAAAATGGGGTGCCGCTGGAAGATTTTGGCGGTGGGCATCCTGACCCCAACCTGGTCTATGCTCACGATTTAGTAGAACTGTTGTTTGGTGACCAGGCCCCTGACTTTGGCGCTGCTTCCGATGGTGATGGCGATCGCAACATGGTGTTAGGTCGTCATTTCTTTGTCACCCCCAGCGATAGTCTGGCGGTATTAGCTGCCAATGCCAAACTGGTTCCGGGGTATAAAGATGGGTTAGCAGGGATTGCCCGCTCGATGCCCACCAGCCAAGCCCCTGATCGAGTGGCGAAAGCCTTGGGGATTGAGTGCTATGAAACACCGACCGGATGGAAGTTTTTTGGCAACCTATTAGATGCCGGCAAAGCTACACTGTGTGGCGAAGAGAGCTTTGGCACCGGATCTAACCACATCCGCGAAAAAGATGGATTGTGGGCAGTGCTGTTTTGGCTGAATGTGTTGGCAGCCCGGCAAGAGTCGGTTGAGGCAATTGTGCGCGACCATTGGAAAACCTATGGACGTAACTATTATTCGCGGCACGACTATGAAGATGTGGCAACAGAGAAGGCGAATACGCTGGTGGCAGGATTGCGATCGCAACTTCCTACCCTTCCTGGCAAACGCTTTGGAGCCTATGAAGTCGAATATGCTGATGATTTTAGCTACACCGACCCCGTAGATGGCAGCATTAGCCAAAATCAAGGGATTCGCATTGGTTTTACCGATGGCTCTCGCGTGGTCTTCCGGCTTTCGGGTACGGGCACCAAAGGGGCAACGCTGCGGATTTATCTAGAAAGTTACGAGTCTGACCCCAGCAAACACGACCAGGATGCGCAGGTAGCATTGGCGGACTTGATTCAAATTGCTGAAGAAGTTGCCCAGATTAAGCACCTGACAGGCATGGATGTGCCGACGGTGATTACCTGAGTCCGATTTGATCAATCGTGAGAGCCGCGCTCCGCGCGGCTCTCATACCAATTTAATTAGCGATTGCACCAGAGATCCCGTAGGGGCGCATCGCAATGCGCCCCTACAGAAGATTGAGGAGAAGCGGCGCGCCGCGCCGCTTCTCCATACCTGATCTTCGTGGTTCTGAGCGCGTAGGACTGTAGTAGAGCAGATCCTGTGTGAGAGCCGTGCGTTGCACGGCTCTCACATTTAAGTTTTAAATTGGGATATTTTACATGGGGCGATAGACCCGGTAATTAACGTTGGGGAAAATGTTATCGATCGCTTCCACCTTTTCCAGCCAACCGGAGTCGATCTTGCCTGCCATAATGTCTTCCCGCAATTTGTTAAATCGCATCAAGTGCGATCGCGTCCGCCGCACTGCATAGGGCACCATGGTTCCGGTACGCATAATAAATGCCCAGTCAGACGACTGTGCCAACAGCAACTCGCGGGCTGCCTGATTGAGGGCACGCCATTGCAATTCATCTTCGGGTTCTTGACCGGCCAGCGCAATCATTCGCTCGGCGGCTTTGTGCAAGTGAGGATAAATCCAGGAGTTGGTTTCGTTCAGCCAATATTCATGGAACCCCCGGAACCCCCAGCTCGATTGTGACGGCCGACAGACTTGCTGGGTTGGATTGCCGCGCAAATAATCTGCCAGATGCGTCATTTCATAGGTATTTTGGTCGTACCAGGCTTTGCGGAACAAGTAGTCGATAAACCAGGGCCCCTCATACCACCAATGACCGAACAGCTCCGCATCATAGGGCGAGACAATAATTGGCTTGCGCTGCATAATGCCATGCAAATGCTCAACCTGGCGCTCGCGGTTAAATGAGAAATTTTCTGCGTGCTCTGCGGACTTTTCCCGTGCCCAGTATGGGTCATACCAGGTCTTTTCGCTTAAGCCCAACCCTTTCCCTGTAATTTTGTGGTACTTAATCCCGGTATTTTTCCGCTGACCGTTGGGCATAATATAAGGCTTGATGTACTCATACTCTGCATCCCAGCCCAGGTCACGGTAAAACTCACGATATTCGGGTGCGCCCGGATAACCGACCTCTGAAGACCACACCTGCTGCGACGATTCATGGTCTCTACCAAATGCTGCTACCCCAGTTTCTGTAAAGATCGGGGCATAACTGCCAAACCGGGGACGGGGACGGGCGTAGAGAATGCCATGTCCATCCGTTAAGAAATAGCGCAACCCGGCATCTGCCAGCATCCGCTCTAAGCCTTCGTAGTACGCACATTCTGGCAACCAGATGCCTTTAGCAGGGCGACCAAAATTTTCTTCATAGTGTTCGCAGGCAACTTTGATTTGTGCCCACACTGCCTGAGGATACATCTTCATCAACGGCAAATAGCCATGTGTCGCGCCGCAGGTGATGATCTCCAGGTTATTGCTATCGAGAAATTGTTTAAAAGCGGCAACTAAATCTCGATCATGACGCTCCCATACTTCCCGTACCTTGTTAAACTCATTGGCGTAGTATTCTGCTAGGTACCGCAGGTGACCATTTTGGGCATTGTGCTCAATTTCTAGCTCTGCTAATTCTTCGAGCATTGACAGGTGGGCATCATAGCGATCTTGCAAGAGCGGATCTCGCAACATCGACACCAGGGGAGGCGTCATGCTCATGGTGATTTTGAAATCTATACCGTCTCGCTTGAGTCCTTCAAAGACTTGGAGTAAGGGAATATAGGTTTCTGTAATAGCCTCAAATAGCCATTCTTCTTCTAATACATAATCACTTTCAGGGTGTCTAACGAATGGCAAATGGGCGTGCAAAACAAGGGCAAGATATCCGATACTCATAGGTCATGAAGAGACAAGATTACATAATGGAACGGTAGACGCCAGGGAAACTTTTATCAGCCGTTGCCAAGATTGTAAAGCAAAAGTTAAGCATATAGACTGGTGAACTTAATGATCTGATCCCCATTAATCGCTGAATAAAATCAAAACCCTAAAAGGATAGGTGTTGCGTCTGATTAGGGCAGGATGCTGGCTCCTGGCGGCTTGGTATTGAAACCTACTCATCTCAGTCGGTTGACCCTACATTTTGATCTACCCCACATTTAATAAAGTTGAGTTATGACACAGTCAAACCCTCTGGAACTGGCAAAGCAAGGTGATCCCCAAGCGATCGCTGCCCTCATGAATCGCACTTTACAGCCCAAAGGTATGAATGCGACAGCATCAGTAGAGGGCGATCGCATGGAAGTCGTCCTAGAATCTGACCAGGTTCCCAATCAGCAAGTTTTAGCCAACTTTGTGCAAAATGGGCTGAATACTCTGGGTTTGCGGACGATTCGTTCGGTCAAAGTGGTGGGTAAACAAACCCATGCCGACAGTCCTGCCTGGGAGCAAGAGATTCCATTAATGTCTAACCCAGCCCCTGCACCCGCCGCCCCGGTAGCACCGCCGCCGCCACCGCCGCCTCGACCAGTTGCTGCGCCTCCGTTGCCACCCCCCTCGGCTGACGATTTACCCATGCCGATGCCCCTGACACCCCACCGAACCTCGCTCCCGATTCCTCCGCTGCAACCCCAATCTCCTCTTCCACCCCAGACGACGGAGAATGCAGATGATATGTCTTCCCCGATCGATGATGGAGTAACGAGTCCACCCCTGCCGAGTACAGAGTTGCCGCCTGACCTATCAGACAATCTGATTACAGCACCTCCAGACTTTTATTTCGACAATAGTGCAGACATTGTGGATTTTCCGGAGGAATCTGATACCTACGAAGCGTCAGATGATATCTACGATGAATCTGATCTGTCCGGGCGGGATGGGGACAGAGATAGTGATCGGGAGTCTACGGTTGATCAAGACATTAGTGCCGATGTAGAACCCTCCGATTGGCAAGGTGATCTGGTAGACGATGAGGTGTTTGGTTCCGGCATAGGCTTAACCGGAATGCCCGAAGTTGAGGAGCTAGAAGCGTTAGCAGATCAAGAGTTGGGACCTGTGAAGCCGATTATGTCGGTAACGCCCGTGCCCACGCCCAGCCCTAATTTAATGTCTGACCTGGAAGCCTTACCCGCCAAGGAACCCACGCGCTTACCCATGGGCGGTATTGTTGCAGTTATATTAACTTTGGGGTTATCGTTCGGTATTATTGCCTATTCCTTATATAGAATGCTATCGGGCGCAGATCCGCAGCCGATCGAGTCGCCTGTTTTATCGCCCAGTGCGAATCAGCCTGCCCCCAGTTCACCGACTCCGGTGATATCACCGTCAGTGGATGTGAATGCGTATGCTGATGCCATTGATATTGGCACCGGGGCAGCGGCTTTGTCGCAGTCTGCCCAATCGATTGATGATTGGCGGTTGGTCACGGCTCAGTGGCAACAAGCGATCGCCTTGCTGCAATCGGTTCCTGCTGATAGCCCCGACTATGCCAATGCCCAAGCACGGCTACCCGAGTATCAAAATAATCTGGCGATCGCGCAACAAAAATCTGATCAGCCCGTTGGCAGCCAAATTGCACCCACTTCAACCACTGTCATTGCCGGTGGCATTGTTTGCCCGGAAGTCGCGCCCACGGAAGCTGCACCCGCTGTCGAGTTGACCAGTGTGCGCCTGGAGGCACCCGATGCTACTGGAGCAGATGTATTAGTCGGATGTGTTACCAACCATAGTAGTCAGGCGATCGCGTCCATCTCCATCACCTATCAAGTGGCTGCTACTCCAGCTGCCACCCCGTCGCCCCAGGATGCTAACGCATCGCCCCAAGATCCCAGTGCATCTCCGGCTCCGGCTCCCGCCGCAGTGACAACTGAACTTAGTTTTGATAACTTGCAACCCGGTCGAACTGTTCCGTTTAGAAGTGTGGGGACAATTCCGGCAGACGTTACCAGCCTGACGATCGCATCGATTACTTTGACCTCCAGTGGGGGTGGAGAACCCCAGCAAATTCAATCGGGGTTACAAGTTACGCGATAAATCTGACGCCATCAGGGGTTCGCAAGCCAATACCATCCATCAAGTAGGTCGAGAGGCTTTGTCCGCTTTGGGCTGAATTTGGATGGAAACCCTTTGGGTTCCCATCCAAATTCAGCCCCGGCTACTTTTTAAACATCCCCTACCGAGAATCAGGATATTCAGGCAAAAAAAAGGCAGTAACGTGTTAAAGCTACTCCCCCACAACATCTATGGATAAGCTCACTCCGTGTCGGCACACATACAGAACGGCGATCGCTCTTTAGTCATCCAACAATTAGTTATCTGACATAGCGATCCTAGGTAATTCGTGAAAATGATCAGTTGTGAAAGCGCCCGCCCTTCGGGCGGGCGCTTTCACAACTGATTTAGGATCGCTACAGTTATCTAACAATTAGTCATCCAACTCTTGAGCTGAAACCTCTATCAAGTACGCTGGATCCACATAATGACACGTAGTATTGTCTTGACAAATTAAAGCCCACCCAGCCTGATCAATGCCGACCAATTTGTAATCGGTATCTCGAACAAAACAGCCTTTATGATTCCGTGTGTCAGGCTCAACTTTCATGTTGTAAATATTAGTTGTAATCATTGTTTTTTCCCTGCGAAAGCATGAATTGGCAGACTCAACGGAGTCAAATAAAATCAATTTATCGATCGAATTTCTTTGTTAGCTTTAGCCTATCTTTAAAATCCTAAATGTTTTGTTAAGTTACCTGAAGATTCAGAAGAGATATAAAACAATTCAAGTCATTGTTTGGGATATCACGTCTACCGGCAGCGGCATTAAATCATCAGTTCACCCCTTTTTTGTTCACCCGTTTTTTTGTTAAGTTTTCTCCGGAATATCCGTTCCAAAAGGGGAGCAAACGCTTCATTCAATAGGCGATCGCCAGTCCTGCATCTCTCATCCCCATAACGTCTATCCGCCGCTCATTGGTTCTTATACCAATTTAATTAGCGATTGCACCAGATCCCGTAGGGGCGCATCGCCATGCGCTATTACAGAAGATTTATGTGCCGTGCAGTCTGTTTAAATTGGTATTAAATGAACAAACAAGCGGCTGATGGATTGTGAATAAGAGACGAGTTTTACTATTAATTCGCGCTTGATGGTTTAACCCCAGAAAGCTGAGATCCGTTTTATCGACACAAAAAGTTAACTGTTTAGGGCGATCGCTCTCATTGATCGGGCACAGCAGATTAACAGTACATTAAACGTTTGTGGGGGATTGAGAGCTACACTCCCAATCCCCCACATTCAGACTTTAGTGTTTATATGACCCGGCTTGATCTAAGCAGTAGGTAGTTCGCGGCTAGTATAAGCATCTACGACATCAAATGCAGGTGTGCGATCGCTGTAATCGGTGGCAGTGCCTGTTACCGACTGAGCCAACTTTTCGAAGGATGCAGAGCGCCAATTGCGAGCATGGATGGGCTTGGACTGCTCGCCCCGGAAATAAGCCTGGGTACCAATGACCGCAGCAGCAACCCAACCCACAACAACGACAGCAATCAAAATAGTCAACATGATCGGAATTCCTCTGTGACGAATAGGGTGTTAGATACGGCAGCTGGAGGGCTGGTCAGGACGGGGGCGTGAGGGCTGTGCCCCTGGACAGGAGTTCTACCCCTGTAGCCCGTTCTAATGAACCATTCAACTGCTATGGATTTGAAAGTAGGGGGTTAAAGCCGATGAATAGGATGGCTTTAGTAAGTAATTTTTGCGGGTGATTTTTGTCAGTGATATTTAAGTCAACAATCCCAACTTCTTGCCGTTATCGCGAGCGAGGCGAATCATATTTTGGCGCTTGGTACGATCGACGCCGAAACGATTGCAGACGTTGGTAATGGCTTGGGAATGAAGTGCGATCGCCTTTCCCCGTAGGCGGACGAACTCTGGGTCTCCCATGACTTTACGAACCAAAACTACAATAGGTGCGAACATCTAAACTCCTCAGGCTGTTAATAAATGGCTCAGGGTGATTTCATGCCGTCTAGTTTTTAGCTGTTAGGAATGGGAATTAAATAACGCCGATGACTTGCTGTACGGGCGAACGGCCGTTCGCCCCTCCAAACGATCCAATATTCGATCTTATTTAATCCACGATCCTTAGCTGTTGGCTGTTAGCTGTTAGCTGTTAGCTGTTAGCTGTACGGCAGTTTGGGCGGAAGGTTTATCACCCTGGAAGATGGCTCTGTTTGCTTATGTAAATAAATATAACATAATGTTACGAATTTGCAACAATTGTTGCAAATAAAATATTTGGGTGATATGTCACGTAATTGATGAAGACATGGAATTGAGCAAAAGCGGCGCGGAGCGCCGCTTTTGCTCAATCACCCTTCTGGTCTGATGAGATGCTTGATGACCTAAGCCGCGATCGCAATTTTGACGAAATCGTTGGCTTGAATTTGCCCCACATCAACCCCATTCAGCAAGGCTAATAAATCAGTCCCCGCTTTGATTAAGGTATTGTTGCCGCGTTGCACCATCGTTAAATCACCAAACTGAAGACCATTGGCAAGACCCAGCCGATCGATACCGTTGCGGAAATCTGTAATCACGTCCCGCCCTGCTCCGGTTTGTACGGCAAAAATGTCGCGATCGCTGCCTCCGCTAAGTTCATCACTGCCATTGCCACCGATCAATACATCACGTCCGGCATTACCAATGAGCCGATCATCGCCATTGCCACCCACTAAGCGATCGCTACCTTTACCACCTACCAGGCGATCGGCTCCGTTGCCACCCCACCCCTTGTCTGCCCCATTTCCCCCCAGCAAAACATCGGCTCCGCCCAACCCCAATAGCACATCGTTGCCACCCAGGCCACTCAGGCGATCGCCAACGCCAGTCCCGACCAGGCGATCGGCTCCTGCCGTGCCGGTTTGTTGATGAGTCGGTGCGGGTGATAAAGGAGCCGTAATTTGGTAAATCTTTCCCGTGAAAAAGTCGGCAACATAGAGGTTTCCTGCTTCATCTTCACCAAAGCTAGAGATGCCGTACTCTGTATCCTTTAACAGAGCATTTTCCCAGGTGTTGCCAGACTGCCGCAGTCCCCAAATGCGCCCGTTACCAAAGTCGCCATAGAGATAGGTACCATACAAGCTTGATTGCGGGGAACCGCGATAGACAAATCCGCCGGTAACAGAGTTGCCCTGAGAATGGTCATATTCGGCAACCGGAAGGACTAACCCGGCACCATTAGTGTTGCTGCCATAAAAGGTACTGCCTTCCATGATGTTCCAGCCATAGTTTTCGCCTCCGTCACTGCTGGCTGGCTGAACGTCGATCTCTTCGACATCGCCCTGTCCCACATCGGCAATGTATAGATCTCCGGTTTGGCGATCGAATGAAAAGCGCCAGGGGTTACGTACCCCCAATGCCCAGATTTCATCTTGATAGACATCCGTAGGATCATTGGCAGTTAGATATGGATTGCTGGCAGGAATTTGGTAGGTTGATCCACCCGATTCCACATCAATCCGGAGAATTTTGCCTAAGAGAGAATCGGGATTTTGGGCATTGTTCTGCGGGTCGCCGCCCGATCCACCATCGCCCATGCCGATGTAAAGATAGCCATCAGGCCCGAAGGCGAGTTGTCCGCCATTATGGTTTTCAAACGGTTGGTCAATGGTGAGTAAAATCTCTGCACTATTGGGGTCTGCTTGATTGGGATTGCTGCCAATGGAATACCGGGCAATTACCGTATCGCCATCTACATTGGTGTAGTTGACGTAAAAGTAGCCTTTGCTGCTATAGTCCGGCGGAAAGGCGACGCTGAGTAACCCTTGCTCGCCCCCTTTGCTCGTCAGATTGGTAATGTCGAGGAAGGCAGTCGCCCGCAGCGTGCCATTTTGGGCAATGCGAATAATGCCGTCTTTTTCGACAATAAATAAGCGATCGCTACCATCGCCAGCGTGGGTTATGTGAACGGGGCTACTTAAGCCACTGAGGATTGGGGTAAAGGTGAGATCCAGTTGGGTGAGTGGAGTTGCCATGGTCAATGTCCCCCAAGTTCTGTGTGTGGCGTTTCAAATACCTCTATTGCAGTCGATTCCGTCAGAAATGGTTCGCTGTCTTAAGGATTTTTAGGATTGTGCATCATCTGCCCAGACCCGCCGCGCTATCTTGTCAGAAGCGCGGCGTCGCCGCGCTTCTGACAATAAATTTTTGCTTTTTGGGAGAGTGCGGCGGAGCTGCACTCTCCCAAAGAGTCATAGGTTTTAATTTTGTAAACATCCTAAATCTACGATCCTGACGGAGGCTTGCTATTATGAGGGCGCAACGAGATCTATCTTTAATCACCCGTACCCTCCGAGATATCCATGACCTCTGACTGCGATACGCTTGCCGCCGATGCTTTGACTGCCTGTGTGACTGCATTAGGGATTGCTCAGATCCAGCGGCATCTGTTTATCTGTGCCGATCAGACGGTGCCCAAGTGCTGTGATAAAGCAGCCAGTATCCAGTCCTGGAATTATCTAAAACAGCGTTTAAAAGAACTGAAATTAGATGCGCCAGTGCCCGATCGCCCCAGTTGTATTTTTCGCACCAAAGCCAATTGTTTGCGGGTTTGCCAAAAGGGTCCCATTCTAGTGGTCTATCCGGATGGGGTCTGGTATCACAGCGCAACTCCCGACGTCATCGAGCGGATTATTCAAGACCATTTGCTGGGCAATCAAATCGTGCAGGAGTATGCGTTTGTTGTTCACCCGTTGCCCCAACCGTGATGACTTGGAGCAGTAGTCCACCAACTTAAAAGTTTTAGAGGGGGTGGAGGGGGTAAAACCCCCTCTTGGGGGCGCAGCCCCCAAACCCCCATGGTGCAAAATTTCGTGTTTGCAACAGTAGGTAATGATTGGGGTTTCAAAGCAGTACGACCAGTGGATACCGTCAGTGGTTCACAACCTTGGTTCACAACCTTTTCCGGTAGTAGTGCCTATGTAATGATGTTTTGTGGCGCGGGCGACGCCCGCGCCACAAAACATCATTACTTTGTTAGGGCTACCCCTTTTCCCACAGATTGGAATGACAGTCCGGGATCTAAAGGGGATAAACTACGGGCGATCGCTCAATATTGCTAATTGTAAAGATAAAGTTCCCAGGCTTACATAAAACACCGTGTTAGCGAAAATGAGTATCCAGCTAAATTTTTAAGGAGAATTTCATCCCATCGCAAGCCTTGGCGGTTTGTAGTGTGGAAAACGGATGAAGCTTACTTCGCGTAATACAAATCCCTTTAAAAATTAAACAGCAATGCTACAGCAGGTGCTTAAAAAAGACAGAGTTTGAGGACAGGATATTTTTGTGTAGAGACGCTAAGTTTTTATGGGAAAACTCAGGTTGAACACTAGCGGAATTTAACGATAAGCCGTGGTTCAAATCTGCTCTAAGCAACCCTGAACAACCGGGCGATCGCGATATTCAGCAAGGTAACTAAGGGTCAATAAACGAATTCGTCTTATTGTTGAGAAATATTGCTTGAGAAACGGATAGTAGGCTTAATCACAGAAATTTAAAATTTATTCCTTTAAGACTTTGCAAATACTACCCGCACTTTTGATAGCAAACTATAATATGCCGATAGGGACAATCTCAATTTGCGATTTCAGCAGGCTGCTTAGGTTGTTTTAGTACTATCGATTAAGGCAACGTATTGGGTACTTAATATTTAGTTCTTTAAGGATGGCACGATTTACCTTCTTCCTGACCTGGTCATCCTAGTTTGAAATAGTTACGTAGTGTCCCAGGCTAACCCAGTTGGGTATGTGAAAATACTGGATATCATGATGACAAGTTTTACTCCTGATTTCAGCGTGGCGAGTGATAGAGCATGAGTAAAGAAAACAGTGGAGGAGACCTTAAACGCCTTCTCCTGATTGATGATGACCCGAATCTGATCCTTCTAGTGAAGGATTACCTTGAATTTCGGGGGTACAAGGTGATTACGGCTGAAAATGGTCAGGAGGCTTTAGAAGTCTTACAACGGGAAACACCGGACATGATCATCTGCGATGTGATGATGCCGCAGATGGATGGTTATACGTTTGTAGAACACGTCAGAAAAGACGCCCGAACAAGTTGGATTCCTGTCTTATTTTTGTCTGCCAAAGGTCAAAGCCAGGATCGCGTCAAAGGGTTGAATACGGGCGCAGATGTGTATATGGTGAAGCCGTTTGAGCCAGAAGAGTTGGTGGCTCAGGTTGAGTCTTCACTCAAGCAAGCGTCGCGGATTCTTCAACATCAGAACAAAGGGACAGACAATGCTCCTAAAATTCAGGTTCCCTTTGATGTTGAGCTAACGCCGACTGAGTTGCGGGTTGTGCAATATGTGGCACGGGGAATGGCAAATCGCGAAATTGCTGAAGAACTGAATGTCAGCCAACGGACGATTGAGAGCCATGTGAGCAACATGCTGGGTAAGACTGGCTTGCATAACCGCACTGAGCTAGCTCGTTGGGCAATTGAAAATAGCATGGCTTAAATGCCCATCAGCCTTGCGAATGGGTCGCGCCCGCAGGGCGCGACCCATCCCTATTTCTTATCATTTTTTGGATATATAGCAGTATGCAAGTTCGTTAAGTACAGAAACGGTGTTGTGGGGCGCGGAGCGCCCCACAACACCGTACTGAATCAACCTGCACAGCGCTATAGCACCCGTCGAGACGGTTAAATCAAGAGGTTGTGTGAGAACCCGTACGGAGCGCAGGTTCTCACACAACCTTTGTTCTAACTGATAAAACGGCGATCGCCATCCTTGAAATATAAGCAGGGTAGCGATCGCCGTTAGCATCCTCATAAAATAACTTGAATAACTTTTTGGGGGGAGTGCGGCAGAGCCGCACTCCCCCCAAAAAGTTATGGGTTTTAATTTTGTAAGGATGCTTAGCGTTTAGAGGGAATGTAAGCCTTCTATAGCGCTTGGTGTCTGAATAAATTGCGGGTGTTGTGAGAGAGCCGTGCGGAGTGTCCCGCAATACCGTTTTTGTACTTAGGATCACAAATTAATTAAAAACCGACGTTTATTTTTGTCAGCGCAGCGGAGCCGCGCTGACAAAAATAAACGTCGGTTTTATTAAATCCACGATCCTTAACGAGCTGGCACACCACTATATGAGAGAGTTCGTTACAAAAAACGCTTATCTTTTAATTTTTTGTTACAATTTTGAGAATACTTAAAGATGAGGTTAAAAAACTCATGCCTTACACAACAGAAGATGGCGGTCGCTTGAACAACTTTGCCAGAGAGCCAAAGATGTACACCGCCCAGCCACCTAGCAAAGGTCAACAAATGACCTACCTCGTTTTGGGTGCGGGTGCGATCGCGCTAATTGGTGGATTGATTTTTATTGCCGTTTCCGTGTCGTAAATAATTTGTTCACAAGATAAGAACTGCAACACATAAAACTTCTTCCTAAAGTTTTTATAGTTATTCATCGGGCTGTCTGGGTTTCCAGGCAGCCCAGTTTTTGTGGGGCTGTAGCCCTTCAGACAATGAAAGATCAGCCTTTAGAGTGACTTGATTACCTCGATTCAACTCGATCTTTATCCTGACAAAGCTCAAAAGATTATGAAGAGGGCTATAACTCCAGACAATGCTCTGCAAGCGGTTTCATTCCAAATTGTGTTGTATAGCGGTACGCATTAGCTTTAGGACGGGGTGCAGGGGTGAAACCCCTGCGTGGGGGCACCGCCCCCACCCCCCCGATGTCCTAACTAGATTGCGTAGAACTATAAGAGCAAGGCTTCGTCTGTCAGTATGGACAGAAGTCAGTCTGCGGCATATAGCAGTTTTTTATTAACTTATCCGGGCTTGTTTCTCGCGTGCTCCTAACGTGACTGATACACCTTTTCGCAAAATTTTGGGGCTAAACCAGCAGACCTATCAACGTCTGAGGGTGTCTTTGAGCCTACATCTTCGTCGCCAGGTCTTTGTGGCGGTTTGTGACGACTTGACCCTCCGCGCCCGTATGGCGAGCCAACTTGCCAACGAATTAAATCATCTGTCTGCTTCGACACCCGAGCAATCAGACGAGACTCAGCGACTCAGACGGTATCCTCGACTGGTCAGTCTACAACTCAATCTGAATGATCCCAATCCTGTGGCTCAGATTGCTCAGTGGATTGCCCAATCGCCACCGCCCAAGAGCGGCAATCGGCGGCTCAGCTTGCCCACATTTCAGATTCTTGGGATCGAGCATTTAACTCGTCAACCGGCGGCTGTTCAACGCCTGTTCTTTGCCCATTTGCAAGGTCTGGAGCGGCATCTGTCGGCATTTGAATCGGGATTGTTGTTGTGGCTACCGCAACCCTGGTTCCACGCGTTGCCAGAATCAGCTCCTGATTTTTGGCGCTGTCGGACGGGGACGTTTGAATTTATTGGTGACCCCACACCTGCGATCGCAACTCCAACTCAACCCCCGATTGCTCAGCCAGTTCCTCCAGATCCTGAGCCAGATCCTGCTGTTGCGGTAGATGATGAACCGTTGCCCACCGATCGGTTTGAGCGATCGAATCCGCTGCTGATTGATCCGGATGATTTGGATCTGGATGACGACCCTGACCCGATGCCATCTGATCTGTGGACAATTCTGGCACGGGACTTAGCTCGCTTGGATGAGTCCAACGGCATCCATTCAGCAGACGATGCCACGACACCTCCTCCTGAGTCAGAAGCACGGCTCCAGATGGTGGCAGTTCCTGCCGCTGTGTCAGCTAAGGCAACAGAAAATTTTGTTCATTCCCCTGCTCCCGTCTTAGTGAAGACGGCATCGGCTCAGCAGGCGACGCTTGTGCCTGTGGCAAAAGCACCGATCACGGTCAAACCCGCCCATCAGGAAAGTCAGCTGCATCAGGGCACTCGTTCCACCCAAACCGCTAGCAAATCTGCTCATGCGGCTGCAACGTTGCCCCTGAGCCGATCTGCAACCCCGGCACCGGGGCAAAAGTCGGCTGAATCAGATCACCCGACCGCTATCCCCGCGAATGCGGCAACCTGGGCGAGTGACATTGATTTGCACCCTCTTTCTCTGTTGCAGCAAATTGAAGCGTTGCATCAACAGAATGCACCTCCCACAACGCTGGCAGATGCTTACCGGGCATTGGGTAATTTTTATCGCGATCGCATTGAGCAAGGGGATGCATCAGCCCAAAATTTACGGGTTGCCATCCATGCCTACGAGCAAGTCCTGGTATGGCTGCATGAAACATCGCCGTTATGGACGGATGTGTTAAATGATCTGGGCAACTTGTATTGGATGTTGTCTCGCTCTATTCCTCAGGCAGAAGACGCATTAGGACATTTGCAGCAAGCGATTCAAGCTTATCAGTTGGCGTTGAGCAAGGTAAATGTCCAGACTCAGAGCCAAGCCTATCCAATGTTGCAAAACAACTTAGGGTCTGCCTATGCCGACTTAGCGCGTTACCAACATCCAGTCGATAATCTTCAGCGTGCCATCCAGGCGTATCAACAAACTCTACGCTTTCGTAAACCCGACAGCGAACCGTTGCGCTATGCTTCGACACAAAATAACTTGGGCACCGCGTATTGGAGCTTGGCGCAGCACCAACAACCCGAGGTCTATCTCAAACAGGCGATCGCTGCTTATTCGGAAGCGCTCCATTACTACAAGCCCGAAGAAGAACCCCTCAGCTACGCTATGATCCAAAATAACCTGGGTACGGCGTACTGGAATTTAGCCCAGCACGAACGTCCGTTAGACTGGTTGCGGCTTGCCCTGAGCGCTTATCAAACTGCGTTAAGATATCGCACCTTAGAAGCACTGCCTTTGGCGTTTGCTGCCACCCAAAATAACCTGGGAACTGCCTACTGGCATTTGGCTAACCATACTAAAGAAGATCCGACATTGCGATCGGATTACCTGCTTCAGGCGATTAGTGCCTATGAAGCGACCTTGATGGCAGTTGAGCAGCAATCTCGTGGGTCTCAACCCCCCGTTTTGAACTTTGATGTCTTTGCAACTCATAACAATCTGGGGTTGGCACGTTGTCAGATGGCAACTGACCCCCACATTTTTCTGGAGCCTGACTCGCAGTGTGCTCATTTAGAAGTAGCATTGCATCATCATCTGCAAGCACTGGACGGCTGGCAGAGTAAACCAGACTTGTATAAAACAGCATTTGGCTGCCTGCTGCAAACAATTCGGGCGTTATATAACCAGTGTGGTCTTGCCGGACAAAATCTAGCCCTTGCTAAAGTGCCGGGTCATCTGTTATCCGATGTCTTGGCGCAGTTGTAGCAAATGGTCTTGTATCAATTTGAGTCTTAACCGGGAGAGATATCTTTTGAGAGCCGCGCAAAGCGCGGCTCTCAAAAGATATCTGACGCTGCTGATTTAGCTTATGAAATTTGGTGTGAGTGCCGCGCAGAGCGCGGCACTCACACCAAATTTCATTTGAAGAGGGGGATAAACATAAAAAAACTGGCTTGATATCTCACAAGCCAGCAGAGTAAATATTTACGTTGTTTTCTCACTGGAAGAAACCCTACTGTGCGTTCCCAACCGCCAGGGGGGTTCATATAGGATGTCTACAACAGTAGTAATCCCTTTTCCATAGGATAGTGTAACAATAGGTACAGACTTTTCGTTATAAAACTTTACCCTAAGTTTTGGTAATCTACATAACCATTTCTAATGAGTGAGCCTGTACTGTTTCTTGGAACAGTCTCATCCGTAAGCACTTCAGCCATTTGACTCAATAAAGCCGAAATTCTCACAAGAGGCAAATCCGATAGTTTTGTCGCACTTATAAGAAATCTTTATCTAAAATATCTAGTTCCGGCGATCGGCAGCAGGCACATTATTGTCTGCCGCTGCGTCTTTAATTCCTGAGTAATGGATAGGTTCATACCGCAACATCTTAACGTCTTGCCGGTTTTATCACGCTTAAACGAGAGGAAAGAGAGGCGGAAGCTTGCTATCACCCTTTGGATTTTGGCAAGTGGCTGGATTGAGTTATTACCACTCAACAAGGTTATGGGTGTGAGGACGAGTGACTTAATCCGTGGAGTCTAATTGAATATACGCTTTTTACGCACCTGGACAAAATAAATGATACTAATTCCTTAAAATTGGGCTACATAAACGAGTTAAGCGTCTATTGCGAACATTGGATTTTTCGTGATTTTCCGACATGCAAAACCAACGCTTCCGGGCGCTTTCCAGATAGGTTTTAAGAGGGGCAAAGCCTCCTGGTGCGAGCCAGAGTCCTTCCAGCAAATCGTTTCAGATCTGTAGTGGGTAGTCCTCACACATCATTACCTCAATACGGCTACCAGATTTTGCAGAGTTAGTATGGCTAAGTTTTTAGGACGCACCTCAACGCGATCGCCTAAAAACTAGGGTTGTCATTATTTCTGTTCGTCTACTGCTTTGATAGTACATTCCTTCATCACGATCATCACAAAAGCTATGTCTATAACACCTATGGCATTCGACACTGCAACCTCCGACCGACCGTTTGTTTCCCGTCCCTCTCGCACGACAAAAACTCGGTGGCTGCGGGGGATCAGCCTTTCCATCAGTACGGCTCTCTTGCTCACCAGTGGTCATGCCTTGGCGGCAACGGCTAATCTCTCCACATCTGGCTTAAAACAAACCGATCCTCAAGATACGCAAACGGATGCCCCATCCATCACCGAGGCAACCCGGTTTACATGCGAATATGTCGATGGCGACTACACGGTGATGTACCATCCTGAGAGTCAACCAGATCAGGTGTATGCTTGGGCAACTCCGACAGAACTGGGCGGAGGTTGGACCGCAGAAAGACGGTGCGATGAAATTAGCCGTCGGTTGGAATCCTATCGACCCGATGGTTTGCAGGAAATGCAAACGGGTACGCTGAACGGGTACGACATTGTTTGTGTGACCACGGAACGCGACTCAGATTGCCGTCTGGTCTTCACGGTGCCACCTGGGCAAGACCCCATTGCTACGCGCGACCGCGTTTTTGAAAATCTAACGGTTGCAGATAGTGGTCAACAAACTGATGCTGTAACCACCTTTACGGGTGACGATGGCAATATTTTGGATCAAGTTGGGGATGCGCTAAATATTGATCTACCGGATCTGGGCGATCGCCGCAGTCGTTCCAATAGCATTAATTTACGTCCATTTTTAGATCGGGCAGATGGTGGGACAGGAACCCGCTTGCAGTCTGGACAATCAACGCAGCCCGGTCTGCGTCTCAACCCCGATACCTTCCGTTAAGGATCACAAATGTATTAACCTGGCATCCTGTTTGAGGGAGCGATGGCAGAGCCATCGCTCCCTCAAACAGACGGAGGGCTTAGGAGATGTCTGCTCAAGAAAATACCTGAATTTCCGCGTTTCGACTTCGCTCAACGCTCGAAGTTTGCAGGCTGAGCGAAGTCGAAGCCCAGATCAAAGGGTAGATTTATTCCTAGAAATCTCCTTATCTAATCCCCGATCCTCATAGTGCTACAGACTTAGTCTGGGACGGGGTTCAGGGTAAAACTCCTGCACACCCCAACCTGCCAACGTGAATATAGCAATCCTATTTGATTCGTGAAAATGATCAGTTGTGAAAGCGCCCGCCCTTCGGGCGGGCGCTTTCACAACTGATTTAGGATCGCTATATGTAAAGCTATAGATAAATCTGAGGTGGTGGATGAGCGCCGTGCGTTGCTCATTGCTTTAAAACAAACTCATGCTGGATAAAGAATGGATGGGTCATATCCAAACCGAACGACCCATCCATTCTTGTCATCACTTTTATGTTTAAATCGGTATCAGTTCGTTGTGAACGTTGTATCTGAAAGGGTGCAGCGTTTATAAACTTTCTGGCTAGTATGAGAAGATCCGCCAAACATGGTACTATCCCTTTTGCTCTCTCAAAAATAGATATCCATTACACTCTCACAGGGGTGATGTAGGAGTTTTATCGTTTGGGCGGTCTGTTACCATCTTCAGCCCTCTAGACAAAAACGGCTGTCCAGATGGATCGTATAGCTGTTCTACGCAGGTGATAGACGGGATGCAAGGCTTGTTTCCTTGACTAAGGCATATTGCTCCAATCCCTGTTCTACCCGATTACTGAATGCTATATAGACTTTGATCAAAAGCGTCCTGAAATTTTCACTTTTTGTGCAACTCTCTAACTGCTTTATATTAGTTTGTGCTCCTTGGTTTTAACCCCTTCACTATTTAATTCCTTACTTCTGGAACACTCATGCAACTGCAACACTCTCTTCGCCGGACAAAAATTGTCGCCACTATTGGGCCCGCCACGAGTACCCCAGAAGTTCTGCGTGATCTAATTGAAGCCGGAGCAACAACATTAAGGCTTAACTTTTCTCACGGTACCCATGAAGATCATCAACGCAACATTCGCATGATTCGTCAGGTGTCGTTTGAGTTAAATCAACCTGTTGGTATCTTGCAAGATCTTCAGGGGCCCAAAATTCGTCTGGGGCGATTTGAAAAAGGGTCAATCACGCTCAAAAAAGGCGATCCGTTTATTTTGACCAGTCGTCCAGTATTGGGCACTGAAGAAGTCAGCTCCGTGACCTATGAACCTCTGGCAGACGAAGTTCCGGAAGGCGCAACGATTCTTCTGGATGACGGTCGTGTGGAAATGCGAGTTGAGAAAGTGGATCCGGTCAACCGAGAATTGCATTGCACAGTTGTGGTTGGGGGTCCTCTTTCTAACAATAAAGGCGTCAATTTTCCGGGCGTTTATCTTTCTATCAAAGCATTGACGGATAAAGATCGCACAGACCTCATGTTCGGGCTAGATCAGGGGGTCGATTGGGTTGCCCTTAGCTTTGTCCGCAATCCTCAAGATGTGCTGGAAATCAAAGAACTGATTTCCAGTGCCGGAAAACATGTGCCGGTGATTGCCAAGATCGAAAAACATGAAGCGATCGAACAAATGGAAGCGATTCTCTCTATTTGTGATGGTGTCATGGTTGCCAGAGGCGATCTGGGGGTTGAGCTACCGGCGGAAGAAGTGCCGCTGTTGCAAAAACGATTGATTCTAACTGCCAATCGGTTGGGAATTCCTGTGATTACGGCTACCCAAATGCTAGACAGCATGGTGAACAATGCCCGACCGACCCGTGCAGAAATTTCTGACGTTGCCAATGCCATCTTAGATGGCACAGATGCCGTCATGCTTTCCAATGAAACAGCGGTGGGCAACTATCCGGTACAGGCGGTTGAAACCATGGCACGCATTGCCAACCGGATTGAGCAAGATCAACCGTCGATGCGAGATTTAGAAGGAACTTCAGGGCGATCGATTCCCAACGCGATCAGTCAGGCTGTGGGGCGTATTGCCGAACAACTGCGATCGGCAGCGATCATGACCTTAACGAAGACAGGAGCCACGGCTCGCAACGTGTCTAAGTTTCGTCCGACTACCCCGATTTTGGCAGTGACGCCTCATGTGGATGTGGCTCGACAATTGCAACTGGTGTGGGGAGTCAGACCGTTGTTGGTGCTGGATTTACCGTCTACGGGGCAAACCTTTCAGGCGGCGCTTAACGTTGCCCAAGAAAAGCAATTGTTGCAGGAAGGGGATCTGGTGGTGATGACGGCTGGAACACTGCAAGGGGTGTCGGGGTCTACTGACCTAATCAAAGTTGAGGTGGTGACGGCGATTTTAGGTAAAGGAATTGGCATTGGTCAAGGCTCTGTCAGTGGTCGGGCTAGAGTGGCGCAGAATGGCATGGATGTTGGTAACTTTAATCCGGGTGACATCCTGGTGACCCAAAGTACGGGTGCCGACTTTATTGAAGCGATTCGGAAAGCCTCTGGCATTGTGACAGAAGATGATAGCCTCACGGGTCATGCGGCAGTGATTGGATTGCGACTCGGTGTTCCGGTGATTGTGGGGGTTAAGGATGCAACAAAAAATATTCGAGAGGGTGCGATCTTGACGTTAGATATGCAGCGGGGGTTGGTGTATTCGGGAGCAATGGGAACTCAGACCGATAGTGCTATATCTTCGTCTTGAGGTTAGATGTAGGCTGGGTTTGTTCTGGGGAATGATGAAGCAATTTTTCTCGGCTGTTCGAAATCCTTAAGAAAATAGCGATCGCCTGCTTTCCGCTCAGCAACTTTTTAAGATCATCGGCTTAATGACCTATCTCAGGGGTAAGGATTTAAAGCCTGGCTGAAATAAAGTCCATGGACTTTATTTGAGACCCAATCTACCCGTCAAATTGTACAGAAGAGATTTTTTTATCAGGGGAAAGCTCTGCTTTCCCCTGATAAAAAAATGGGGTTGATCACCCCTTTTAATTCGTCAATTTGCCCAGTGTGAACTACTCTAAAAGTGATCTCGTCTGGAGTATTTCGATAGGGCTTAGATTGTCATGGCTTTCGGGTATGTCCAGGCGAACTATCCAGTTGACTAATCAAAATCTGGGCAAAGATTTTTCTGGTAGTTTGTTTTGAGAAGCTTGAGAATTTCTTCAAATTTAAAAACAAAATGCAACGTTAGCAAATATGCATTTTACGACGGCTTAACTAGAAGGCGATCGCTTCAAAGGATGACTGCCCAGGGTAACAGATTTAACTCTTCAGCCAGTGTCTTAAACCCGGCAACTAACCGAATCTTCAGGTGATAATCGAAGACTAAAAAACTAACGTACTTTTATCACAGCACGGAGCCGATCTTTCCCAGAGGTTACTGACGTAGGCAAAAGAGCATTTCTCTAAAAAACTCTCCCCCTGCCAGGATTGACTCTTCTATATCTTTGTTACGTATTAATAGCCTTGCTGTGTAAGTTACATAGAATCTTGTGGGTAAGCTAATCTCCAAACGAGATTGGGTTAATGAAATCTTCAAAATCTCTACTGATCAAAAAACAAAGGAGATCACGAATTCAAACCTTGGTAATCCTAAAAAAGTAATGATTTTTTGTTGCGCGGGCGTCGCCCGCACAACAAAAAATCATTCCACGAATACCATTACCCGAACCTTAAACCTGATGCCTGAGAATGATAGTCAGAGATACCTTAATCAGGGGTCTGACGTTTGCAATTTAGAAATCTCAGTCTTGCAGTTTCGCGTCGGCGAGACACTCAAGATCGTCCGCAAAAAATAGGTTAGAAATTCAGGTCTGAATGACGACCTGAATTTATCTTGCCGCTTCCATGAAATCCAAAAAACATCCTAAATTTAAGGGTTTTCCTAATGAATTCTCAGTACGTTTAGGTAACATTTCTAATGATGTGTATTAAAATTTGAAGCATTCTCTCGTCACGAGAAGATTTGTTTGAATAAATACTCCTCTGACAGCCACAACTTCTGGCTTCGTCGAAATTTCGCGCAAATTTTGAACATTTTTTGTCAAATATCTAGATTGATCGGGGATAACTAGTCATGGCAGAAATTACAGGTGATTCCAGTAATAATCGGCTCAGAGGAACAAGTGCGGCAGACTCCATTTTTGGGTTAGCAGGTAGTGACACCCTCTTTGGTTTGGGTGGTAATGATGAATTAGATGGTGGCGCTGGCAACGACGATTTAGACGGTGGCACGGGTAGAGATACGTTCATTGGCGGTACGGGCAACGACTCCTTTACGGTCAATCTTGCTACCGAGACGATTACAGAGCGTGCCAATCAAGGAACGGATACGGTGTTCTCGTCCGTATCGTTCACGTTGCCTGCCAATGTAGAAAATCTTTCCTTGACAGGCAGCAACAACATCAACGGGACAGGCAATTCCCTAGCCAATGACATTACTGGCAATACAGGGAACAACACCCTTAATGGTTTGGGCGGTAACGATACGCTCGACGGCGGCAATGGCAATGATACGCTCAATGGGGGTAACGGCAACGATACTGCCGATGGTGGTGCAGGCGATGACTCCGTGCAAGGCGACGCGGGGAATGACTCGTTGCAAGGAGGCACAGGGAATGACTCGCTGGATGGAGGCACAGGCAACGATAGTCTGTCGGGCGGCGATGGTAATGATGTCTTGCAAGGAAGCGACGGAACCGATGCCTTGCAGGGAAATGCAGGCAATGACGCACTGGATGGGGGCACAGGTGCCGATAGTCTCTTAGGCGGTGCCGGAAATGACTCTTATACCGTTGATAACGCGGGTGATGTTGTTGTTGAAAATCTCAATGAGGGAACCGACACTGTTACAGCCAGCGTAAGTTTTAACCTAGCTGCCAATATTGAAAATATTGTTTTAACGGGCACTGCGAACCTGAATAGTGTTGGCAACGCGTCTATCAACACGATGACGGGAAACACTGGCAATAACGTTCTAAGTGGTGGTGATGGCGATGATGCCCTGATCGGTAGTGCCGGAAATGACACGCTCAATGGTGGCAACGGGAATGATGCCATCAACGGGGGCACGGGTGCCGACAGCATGACCGGGGGATCTGGCAATGATACCTACGTCGTGGATAATGCTAGCGATCGCGTCACTGAAGCGGCAGCCGGAGGAAGTGATAGTGTTAGTTCGTCGGTCAGTTTTAGCCTGGGTGCCAACGTTGAAAACTTGTTTTTGTCTGGAACTGCCAACATTAATGGCTTTGGCAATACCGCGAGCAATGTTATCTACGGTAACACGGGTAGCAATATTCTCTCTGGCGATGCGGGCAATGACTTGATCGACGGTGGCACGGGTATCGATAGTATGACCGGCGGTTCCGGTAACGATACCTATGTGGTAGATAATGCGGCGGATCTGCTGGTCGAAAACTTTAATGAAGGGGTTGATACCGTTCGCACCAGCCTGACGGTTTACAGCTTAGGAACCAATCTAGAGAATCTCAGTCTCTTGGGCACTGCGAATGCGATCGCCTCAGGGAACGACCTCAACAACATTATTACGGGCAATGGTGGCGATAACCTGTTGGGCGGGGGCGCAGGCGATGACACCCTGATTGGGGGTGCCGGGAACGACTTCCTTGATGGTGGCTTAGGACTTGATTCTTTAATTGGCGGTGTGGGCAACGACACCTACACCATCACCGACTCAACCGATACGATTACAGAAGATGCTGGGGGCGGAACGGATACTGTTCTGTCTACCCAGACCGTTACCCTTGCTGCCAATATTGAGAACCTCACCTTAAATGGTGTTGCTGCGATTAATGGCACCGGAAATAGTCTGACCAACACTATTAGTGGCAATGGTGCTAATAATACGCTGTCGGGTCTTGCCGGAAATGATACTCTGATTGGCAATGCAGGAGATGATGTCCTGAACGGCGGCACGGGCATCGATACGATGGCGGGTGGTGCTGGAGCTGACACCTATACCGTTGATAGCATTAGCGACCTGGTGAGTGAAGCAGCTGGTGAAGGCACCGATACCGTGAATGCTTCCGTGTCATTTGACCTCAATACCAATGGTGCCAATGTTGAGAATTTAACGCTAACTGGAACCGCCGGAATTAATGGTACGGGAAATGCGCTCAATAATACTATCTTCGGCAATATCAGCAACAACACATTAAATGGTGGGGGCGGCAATGACACCCTGGATGGCAGTGGCGGTGCTGATACTCTGTCGGGTGGTACAGGGGATGATACCTATTTCTTTGATAATGCCAACGATCGCGCCATTGAAACGGCTGGACAGGGTACAGATGTCATCTTTGCCACGGGTGTAGCCGGAACTACCTTCACCATTGGGGAAAATGTTGAAGTTCTCACCCTTCAGGGCACGACCAATATCAATGCTACCGGCAGCACGGGTGATAACACGATCATCGGTAATTCTGGCAATAACATTCTCAATGGTGGCAGTGGCAATGACCGACTAGAGGGGAATACCGGAACTGATACCTTAATTGGCGGTGCAGGTAACGATTTTCTGGATGGGGGTGCCGATGCCGATGCCATGACCGGCGGCACGGGCAATGATAGTTATGTGGTAGATAGTGCCAGTGATACGGTTACAGAACTGGCAAGCCAGGGCACTGACACCGTGACTGCCAGCCTTACCTACAGCCTCAGTGCCAATGTCGAAAATCTGATCCTGGCAGAGGGTGCTGGTAACATTAATGGCACCGGCAATTCCCTGAGCAACACCATTACGGGCAACGAAGGCAATAACCTGATCGACGGGGGTACGGGGATCGATACTCTGCAAGGTGGCGCAGGGAATGACACCTATGAAGTAGATGCAGTTGGCGATGTTGTCATTGAGAATAGTGCAGAAGGCACGGATCTGGTAAATTCCAGGGTGAGTTTTACCCTGGGAGCCAACGTCGAAAATCTCACCCTTGTTTTTGGTGCCGGGAATATTAATGGCACGGGCAATAGCCAAAACAACACGATCACAGGCAATGACGGCAATAACAGTATCAGT
Source organism: Calyptranema fuscum S582 (assembly GCF_055793305.1). Lineage (NCBI taxonomy): Bacteria > Bacillati > Cyanobacteriota > Cyanophyceae > Oculatellales > Oculatellaceae > Calyptranema > Calyptranema fuscum. The sequence continues at coordinate 50,413 of NZ_JBSLYH010000014.1, read as the reverse complement.
GGGTTGGCAGGAGATGATCTACTGATTGGCGGCGACGGCAACGATCGCCTGGATGGTGGCACCGGCAATGACAACCTGTTTGGCGGCAATGGCAACGATACTTACGTAGTCGATAGCGCCACAGATGTCGTCAATGAAGCCGGATCGACGGGGATTGACACCGTTGAATCCAGCATTAATTTCGATCTATCCACATTGCCAGATATCGAAAATCTGACCCTGACAGGTACGGCGATTACGGGTGTCGGCAATGGCAGTAACAACACGATTTCAGGCAACGCCAGCAATAACAACCTCAGCGGTGGTAGCGGCAACGATACTCTGATTGGCAATGGCGGTAGCGATCGCCTGGATGGCGGTACGGGCGATGACACGATGGTGGGTGGCGACGGCGATGACACCTATTTTGTCGATAGCGTGGGTGATATCGTCGATGAAACCACCGGCACCGGCACCGATACGGTCGTTTCTAACATTACCTATAGTTTGGGCACCAATCTTGAAAATCTGACTCTGTCATCGGCTGGGGGTGCCATCAACGGCACGGGTAATAGCCTTGCTAATATTATTCTGGGCAACGATAGTAACAATACGATCAGTGGCGCAGGGGGTAACGATAGCCTCAATGGTGCAGGGGGTGCTGACTTCCTGGATGGTGGTACGGGCGATGACTCGCTGATCGGCGGTGACGGTAACGACACATACATTGTGGATAGTGCGGGTGACACCGTTCAAGAAATCAGTTCATTAGGTGGCATCGACACGGTGCAGTCTGGTGTCAGCTACAGCTTGGGTGCCAATCTGGAAAACCTGACCCTGGTGGGCGGTGCAACCGATGGCTTAGGCAATGATCTGGCGAACACGATTATTGGCAACGGCAACAACAACACTCTCAGCGGTTTCGTCGGTAACGACAGGTTAGAAGGGGGAGATGGCAACGATCGCCTGGATGGTGGCAGTGGCAACGACACCATGTTGGGCGGCAACGGCAACGATACGTACGTCGTCGATAACATCAACGATGTGGTTGACGAAGGCGGCTCTACAGGCATTGACACCGTCGAAGCCAGTATCAACTTCGATCTCTCGGCTCTAACGGCGATTGAAAACTTAACCCTGACAGGTAGCGCCATTACTGGTACAGGCAATGCCGGGAATAACACGATCACGGGGAACGAGGGTAACAATGTTCTCAATGGTGGTGATGGCGACGATGCTCTGATCGGCAATGGGGGTAACGATCGCCTTGATGGGGGTCTGGGTAGCGATGTCATGATCGGTGGGGATGGCAATGATACCTATGTTGTTGATGTCAGCGGCGATGCGGTAGACGAGTCCACTTCAACGGGCATTGATACGATTGAGTCGGGTATTAACTTTGATTTGAGTGATCCGCTGTACGTCAACATCGAAAACCTGACGTTGACAGGGACTGCCACCCTGGGTACGGGCAATGCCAGCAACAACACGATTATTGGCAACAATATTGACAACACCCTGTCAGGGGGACTGGGCGATGATGTGCTGCTCGGTAATGACGGCAATGATCGTCTCGATGGAGGTGCCGGTGCCGATATTATGACGGGTGGCAATAATAACGACACCTATGTAGTGGATAACATTGGCGACCTGGTCAACGAGACAGGTTCCACAGGCATCGATACGATTGAGTCCAGCATCGACTTTGATTTGACACCTCTGAATGATGTCGAAAATCTGACATTGACAGGTACGGCGGTTACCGGAATCGGCAACACCGGCAACAATACCCTGGTCGGTAACAGCGTCGATAACGTCTTAAGTGGCGGTGACGGTAATGATAATTTGTCTGGTGGGTCAGGCAACGATCGCCTCGATGGTGGCGTAGGCAATGATGCCATGTCGGGTGGTGTGGGCAACGATACCTATGTCGTTGATGCACCGGGTGATGTGGTTACGGAAACCAACCCTGCGGATGGCATTGATACGGTCGAGTCTACGATTGACTTTGATTTAAGTACGACGGCTAATGTCGAAAATTTGGTTCTTCTGGCTCCTGCGGCAACTGGAACCGGAAATGCCTTAGCCAACACGATTACAGGCAATGATAACGACAATACCCTGAGCGGGGGAGCTGGCAATGACCAGTTAATTGGCTTGGGTGGCAATGACTTGCTCGATGGCGGCACCGGCACCGATAGTATGACCGGCGGTGATGGCAATGATACCTACGTTGTTGATACCAGCACTGATACAGTCACTGAAACGGGAACGGGGATTGATACCATCCGCTCCAGCATCAATTTTGATCTGAGTTTGCCTGCCTATATCAACGTCGAAAACTTAGACCTGAGCATTGGCACAGCGATTACGGGCATCGGCAATGCGCTAGATAACAGCATCCTGGGGAATGGCAGCAACAATATCCTCAGTGGCGGTGTTGGCAACGATTATCTAGAAGGCTTGGGCGGCAGCGATCGCCTGGATGGTGGCACGGGCGACGATGCAATGGTTGGGGGTGCCGGAAACGACACCTACGTGGTCGATAGTATTGATGATACGGTGCAGGAAACTGATCCCGCTGGCGGAACGGCAGATACCGTCGAGTCGAGCATCGACTACGATCTCAGCCAGCCCGGTTTAGAAAACATTGAGAACCTCCTGCTTACCGGCACAGCCATTACGGGGATCGGTAATGCGAACGTGAATACGGTCACGGGCAACGAGAGTGACAACATTCTCTTAGGTCGTGCGGGCAACGATACGCTGATCGGTAATGGCGGAAACGACCAACTCAACGGGGGAGCAGGCGATGACGTGCTCCAGGGTGGTTTGGGCAATGATGGCTATTACGTTGATAGTGTTGGGGATGTGATTCAGGGAGAAACCAGCACCAGCGGAGTTGATACCGTTATTGCCAGCGTCAGCTATACCTTAGGTAGCAATCTAGAGGCACTTGTTTTACTGTCGGGTGCCGGTTCGATTAACGGGACAGGCAATGGCAGCAACAACACGATTTCTGGCAATGAATCCGATAACATCCTGTCGGGTGGTGCCGGAAACGATGCGCTGGTGGGTCAGGCTGGAAATGATCGGCTAGATGGGGGTACGGGCAGCGACTACATGAGCGGCGGCACGGGGAATGATACCTATGTGGTTGATAACATTGGAGATGCCGTTGACGAAGGCACACCCAGCGATGGCATCGATACGATTGAGTCAAGCATTGACTTTGACCTGACGGCTCTGGCGGCGATCGAAAATCTCATCCTCACCAATGGTGCGGTGACTGGAATCGGTAATGCCAACAACAACACTATCACTGGCAATAGCAACAACAACGTTTTAAGTGGTGCCGAGGGCAATGATTACCTGGATGGGCAAGCGGGGAACGATCGCCTGGAAGGGGGTGTAGGGAATGACACCATGGTCGGGGGCGATGGCAACGACACCTATGTGGTGAACATCAGCACCGATGTGGTTCAAGAAACTGGCAATGGCATAGATACGGTCGAATCCAGCATTAATTTCGATCTGAGTCTGGCGGGGCTAGAAGCCGTCGAAAACTTGATTTTGACAGGCACTGCCATTACGGGTACCGGCAACGCTCTGGACAATTCCCTCACCGGCAATGACAGCAATAACGTTCTCACGGGTGGGCAAGGGAGTGACACCCTCATCGGTGCCGGTGGCAATGATACGTTAACGGGTGGGGCAGGCAGCGACAGTATGAGTGGGGGTGCGGGGGATGACACCTACTCGGTTGATGATGCGGGCGACTCTATTACAGAAGGCATCGACAGTGGCATCGACACCGTTAACTCCTTTATTGATTTTGACCTGAGTCAACCCGGTCGCGAAAATCTGGAAAATCTGATCCTTCTGGGTACCGCGTTAGTCGGTACAGGTAACGGTCTGGATAACAGTATCGTGGGCAATGCCAGCAATAACCTGTTGAGTGGGGGCGCGGGCAACGACACCTTAAGCGGTGGTGATGGCAACGATTCCCTCAATGGCGGGGTGGGGAACGACACCATGAATGGTGGTGCGGGCGATGATACCTACTTTGTGGATAGTTTGAGTGATCAAACCAGCGAAGCTGCCAGCCAGGGAACTGATTTGGTGATCTCGACGGCTCTCACGGTCACATTGGGAGCCAATATTGAGAACCTGACCCTGAGTGGCACTGACGATATCAACGGCACGGGTAATAACCTGAGCAACACAATGACGGGTAACAGTGGCAATAACGTCCTGGATGGTGGAACGAATGGCGATCGCCTGGTTGGTGGTGATGGGGATGATACCTACATTGTCGATGCCACCGCAGATACGGTAGATGAAACGGGAAGCACCGGCATTGACACCGTGATCTCCAGTAGCGACTCGTTTACCCTGGGAACCAATGTTGAAAACTTGATTTTGACCGAGGGTAGTGGGGCGATCGCAGGGGTCGGCAACACGTTAGCCAACACCATTACAGGCAACTCGAATGCCAATAGCCTGGATGGTCTGGCTGGCAATGATGTCTTGATTGGGGGTGCCGGAAACGATACCTACTTTGTCGATAGTGGATTTGATGTGGTTGATGAATTGACGGGCGGAAGTGGCAATGCCGATTTAGTCCGTTCTACTGTGTCCTTTACTCTGCCAGAGGGGGTAGAAAATCTCACCCTGGAAGGTGGCACCGCTATCATTAACGGCGATGGTAACAGTGCCAACAACATCATCATTGGCAATGACGGGCAAAATGAGTTGAATGGTGGCGGTGGCATTGATACCTTGAATGGGGGCATCGGTAACGATCGCCTCAATGGAGGTACCGAAAACGACATCTTAAACGGCGGTTCGGGTAACGATCGCCTCAACGGTGATGCTGGTGATGACAATATGACGGGTGGTCTTGGCGATGACACCTATGTAGTCGATAGCATCACGGATGTCATCATCGAAGATCCCAACGCAGGCATTGATACCGTAGAAGCGATCGCCACCTATAGTCTGGTCGATAATATTGAAAACCTGACGCTAACCGGAAGCAGCAACATTGATGGTACAGGCAATGGGTTAGACAATACGATTCGAGGCAATGCTGCCAATAACACCTTACGAGGGTTGGTTGGCAATGACCTGTTGATTGGGGGTGGCGTTATCAGTGGCGGCTCTGACATTCTGGTTGGTGGTGCCGGAAACGATACACTTGTCGGCAATCTCAATGGCACAAGCGATCGCTTTACCTACGAAGCGGGCATTAGTTTCTCGAACATCGGGCTGGATGAAATTAGAGGCTTTGAATCAGCCGATAAGATTGTCTTGAGTCAATCTGTGTTTACTGAACTAGCCCCCTTTAGTACGGCTACATTTGGTACAACCTTTGCGTCGGTTGCAACTGATGCGGCTGCCGAATCCAGTTCGGCGTTTATTGTCTACAGCAGTCAATCCGGGCAATTGTTCTATAACCAAAATGGTAGTGCAGCAGGGTTTGCCACGGCTGCCGGATTGGGCGGAGCCTTTGCTAAGTTGTTTATTGATGGCACTGATCAGACTGCCGGAAGCACGGTACCTTCCTCACTGCTGTCGAGTGCCTTCATCCTGGTCGCGTAGAGTAATCAGTCTCACGCGCTCAGAACTAATGCAAAAAAGCGGCGCTCTGCGCCGCTTTTTGCATGACCGATTCCCTTGAAATATCAAGCTGAGAGAGCCGCGCTCTGCGCGGCTCTCTCAGCCTGATTTAACTCGACGGTTGCCATATGAGTACATAGCGCGATGAGCATAAGCTTATTAAAAAACGGCGATGCTGATAGCACCGCCGCTTCAATCAGTTGAACTGGGCGATCGCCTTTGAGGTGAAGGTAAACCTAAAGGGCGATCGCGATCCTCTCTATTTAGTAGAGTCTGCCGGGGAGCATAGAGGAGCGTTGGTAAGGCACCACATCGGCTCCAAAATAGCGCTCATATTCAGCACTCTCAACAATTGCCGAGACAACGGCTGCTAATCCTGACGTGGTCAACAGCTCCTCATACTGACGGATTTCGGCTTGATTTGCAGGCGTCCGTCCGAGTAACTGCCGGAACAAGAACTCAACCACCTTGGCACTGGGGTAAGATACGCAGAACCGTTGGCGATATGCTTCAGAGCTTGCTAAAGCACAAACAAATTCCCGAACCGAGATCGTTCCGGTATGAAGCTGATGCTCTAGAGCAGGCTGACGAAATTCGCTGGGAACGTCACCATTGAATACATCCATCACCTGACAGTAGATAGCATCCACTACTGGAGCGATGTCCGTTGCTGTCATGCCGGGGCTCATCCGGACAATCCGTGCAGGCTTAGACCGAACAGCACCGACCTCAGCCGCTTGGAAATCGCTGGGCGTAAAAGAACGACCTAACTCAACAAACGACTTGGTGCTAGACCCACCGTTTGCCGACAGAGCTGCACTCATCAACGGAGACTTAGAGATGTCAATTCGAGATTGTGCAGTCTCGAAGCTAGGAACAACCAGATCTTTGTTTTGCTTGGTCAGGGTGTTGTAAAGCCGCTGGCTGTTGGGGTAATTAGCCGCAGGCAAGGTGAGATAACGGTTGTAAGGAACCGTGTCTTCACCAAACGCCTCCATGTACTCCTTCGTGCTCACCATGGCAGAAATGAAGCCCTTCAAGCCTTGAGTCGCCAGAATTTGGTTATACTTGCGAATCTCAGCTTGATCCAGAGGCGCACGACCTAAGAAATGCTTCGTTCCTAGCTCAATCACCTTGGTGTTGGGATAGGGAGTATAGAACTCGCGGATGTACAGACTAGAGGTTCCCAGCCCTTCGATAAACTCCTTGACATTGATCTCTTCATTGCCAAGTTTGCTTTCCAAAATGGAAAACTCATTCTTGATAATGTATGGCGCAATATCCCGTTCGAAGATTTGACGATAAGCTGCACCCACCACATTCAGCAACTGCACCTTATCTTGAGCACTGGTGAGTTTGAAGACTTTTGTCTGCTGACGTTTCTTAGAAACGCCTTGATTGATCCGGAACTGAACATCGGGCTCAGTGCGGATTTCTGTAACAGCACCCAGCTCAACAAACCGAACCGTCTCTTCTTTCTGAGACTTCAGCATCCCCTTGTCGTTGATGCTACCAGCACGATTTGCCCGCATCGACAAACCAGCAGGAGTCACATAACGCTCATAGGGAACAGTATCTTCGCCGAAGGTCTGGCTATACTCATCGCTATCGAGCATGGCATCGATCAGCGCGTAGAAGCCCTTCTTGGCACAAATATCAAAGTATTTGTTGTTCTCTTGACGCCCGTAGGTAGGACGACCCAAGAGGCGGCGATGGATATATTCCACAGCCTTGACGACATACAGCGGTGTCCAATACATCTTGCGGAAGGTATCAGACTTAGCCAGCGCCCGCACAAACTCGCGAACGGTGATCTCGCCATTCTCTAGCTTAATCTCAGGAACACTGAGCCGTTGCCCGTCAAAGGGCATCCGACCCAAGACTTGCAGATAGATAGCCCGAATAACCGCTTGGGTCGAGCTTTCTGAGAACTTGACGCTAATTCCCTTGGTGGATGTTTTGGTACGGCTGCTCGACATAAACGAGATACCCGTTGAAGGCAAGCCCGTAAAGGTTGGCAGCTGATCCAGCTTAAACACCCTCGGTCCTAAGCTTCCAGGAGCGACTCCACGAGCACCGGGATTGCTCAATTGGTTGTTTGTGGCAGGCCCCAGGTTGATCAAAATACGACGGGTGTCTTTGCCAAAGAAAGCAGGGGTCGCACTGGCGTTGCGTCTTTCTTTCGGGAAGATCGCACCAAATTGAATTTCTAGAGGATCGTTGCCCGACCCGTAAGGATGTTGATCGGGTAGCGGTTGTTCGTAGCTCGCAAACGTGGTAATGAATTGCGGGGTCTTACGGAACGGAGCGCTGTATTTGAACAGGTCTTGTTGCGGACCCCAGTTACGGCATTCTTGAGCTTCTTGACCCAAGCCGCGTAGATAGGGGACGGTTTCTTCTCCGAAGTAATCTGAATACTCTTGGGAGTTCACCAAGGCATCGATTAATGCTGACAAACCGCCGCTAGAGACGATGGAGAAATACTTTTGAACTTCTTCACGAGAACTCGGACCCCGACCCAAAACGTGACGGAATGCCAGTTCCAGTGCCCGACTGTTGATGTAAGGCTCAAAGAAGTTTTTGCGGTAAAGGGGAGATTTTGCCAAACGGCGAATAAATTCTCGAACGGAGATCTCACCGTTCTTAACTTTGGATTCTAAATCAGAGATTCCCAAAGAGTATGCCCGAGTAATGTCTCGCTCAAATACCTGACGGTATGCGGCTTTGACCACATCATTTTTCTCGGCACTAGACAGACCTGGTTTCATGACAAACTTGGGTCTGCGCTCAGCGGCACTGAAATAGATTTGTGGCAGTTGTAAGCCTTGCAGGTCGGGAGACTGACGCTGTCTGAGTTTATTAGAAGGTGTGGGCGCTCTAAATTCGGTCAGTAAGACGTTGAAATATTCATCTACGATGACTGCAGCCGCTTCGTCTTTGCGGAAATAGCTGAGGGCTGCAACCCGCATTTCTAGCAAAGCAACGATGGTGGCTTCGCCAGAGCATGCATTCTCAATAATTTCTCGTAGCCCACGAGTATTAACAGCAATAATGTTGGGATCGCCCGCCACAATTGCATAGGTCACATAGCGTAAAAACCAGCTCAAGTCGCGTAACGACTTTTGCATATTGCTCGGACCGTAACGAGCCACGTTGATAGGACGGAACCCAACAGGTGCCGGTCCTCCACCAGAGGCACTAAAAAGAGAACGAATGCCTTCAAAGAACCCGCCGCTGCTGGACACGTAGGTAGCGGTACCGAGTTTCATTGATTCTCGGGTATCGACTTCAACACCACCCATCGACACTTGTACGGGGGCTTCTTCCATAGGCTTTTCCAGAAAAGCCATAGGAGAACCACCGACAAAGATACGGTTGGCAGCACGGGAGACGATGAGTTCTGAGTTTTTTGTAAGAGTCTCTGCAATCTCCAAACGCTTGAGACCAGAACTAAAGTAGCTGGAGAGTTCACTCAGTTCGCCTCGCCCCAGGAATCGATCTTGTTGTTCTGCCTGAGAAATAGTGGAGACTGGTAGGGTTTGGTATAGCTGCGGACGTGCAACAGAGCTTCCACCACTTGCCTTAACACTCATTGGATTTCAAAAGCTCCCTTCTAATAGTGATTGCCTTATTTGTGATCGCGTAAGACTCGACCGGAGTGCCATCAGGTAAACATTGACAAGCTGCTCGGTTGGGTTTGGGCAGCTTAGAGTAGAGGATTAACCCAGACGACGGTTCAGGTTCAGCCAGCTCAATTTCTTAGATTAAAACGTTTGGGGTGCCTAACACGGCTCTATTAAGAAGTGTGTCGCTTACCCCTGAGGAATTACACAGGAGATCATAGAGGACAAAGGGATCCAAACTGAGACAAAGTATAAGTTTTGTTACTTTAGGTTTACGATCGCAGTCCCTGAAAGGGCGGAAATGGGTTGCTTGCGATCGCCAAAACCCTTGCTAGAAAAGCAAAAGAGTCAATTTTCAGGATGACTCATCTCAAATCCTCATAACCTCCTGTTGAGCCTCATGTTGGTCAGCAAAAATAGAGAAGTACATTCATCCTCTCATCCTAAATTTTTCTCTCGGGGATAATGCAGAAACTCAAAGCCACGAGATCGCAGAGAGGTCTGAGGCGATTTCTAGAAAAGGTCATCCCCTTAGGGTTGAGATCTCTGTCGCGCTCCCCGAGACCTCGGAGGTTTTGCAAAACCTCTGAGGTCTAACGTCTGGTCACCCTACATCTGAATCTCTACATCTGAATATTGACGAGAGTATTGGCAAGAGCTTCAGGTTCGCCAGTGTAAAACGAGAGATTGTATTCATAAAAACCACTTATGAAAGTGATAGTTAAGAATGATATTTTGTGATTTCTAAAACTGTATCGTGGAAAAAGTATTTGAAGATCTAAACGCTGATATTGCTTAACTTAAACTTAATCTGGGCGATCGCCGCAAACATCCTAAATTAAGGGCTAAATAGCAGAGTTAGCCAATCGTTCAGAAATTTTGTATTCTACGTTTCATTTGCAGGAAAGTGGGATGCAGCCCTTGATGTTCGACAAAAAAGATGCTAGGAAATCGACTATCTCACGGGCATGTATAAGTAATTCGAGTTTAAATAGGGTGCTCACATTATGAATCCCATTCATCAAACCCTACATTTGAGGTTGCAGGGTTTGAATTTTCCCGTAGTATCTAGAATGGAAGCTGATGCAGGCTAAATCATCATAATTTCAAGACTTGTTCTGACTTATGTTTCTTTAGCTTTATGCATCTGCTAAGGTTAGTTTCGCTCAGTGAGTTTTACTCCAACGCACCTGTGAGGTTTACTAGCAGTAAGGTCACATTGCCGTTTCGAATTATTGAGAGGATCGCTACATGGCAACTTATAAAGTTACGTTGATCAACGAAGCTGAAGGTCTAAATACCACCATCGAAGTTCCCGATGATGAGTATATTTTGGACGCTGCTGAGGAGCAGGGAATTGATCTTCCCTATTCCTGCCGTGCAGGTGCTTGTTCTACCTGTGCTGGCAAAATTAAGGACGGTGAGGTTGACCAATCCGACCAATCCTTCTTGGATGATGATCAGATCGAAGCTGGATATGTTTTGACCTGTGTGGCATATCCTAAGTCCAACTGCACCATCTTGACCCACCAAGAAGAAGAGTTGTACTAAGGTTTTTTGTCTTGGGATCGTGGATTTAATAAAACCCAATTCTTTTTGAGAGAGCGACGGCTCCGCCATCGCTCTCTCAAAAAGAATTACAGGTTCATAAATTTTTGATCCTTAGCCCATTAAGAAAAGAGACAATTCTATGTCGTGGGAGTTGCCCGGATTAAAATGCTGAGCTAGAGCGTTTAATCTGGGCAATTTCTGCGCTATTAATTTCAGTATTTAAGCTCCAGCGCCACATCTGGGGCTAATTTTTTATCTGGGATCAGCCCCCTTCCTGGCTCAAGCGGGAACACTGGAAGTAATTTTGATGAGTTACACCGGGCTGAATCATGTCACACCATCCTAATGAAACGCTACAACAGAGCGAAGAACGGCTTCGCTGGCTTTCGGAAGCCACGTTAGAAGGAATTGTGATTCATGACCATCAACAGATTTTAGATGTCAACCGGGCGCTAACGCAGATGTTTGGTTATAGCGCGACTGAGTTGGTGAGCATGAGAGTCTTAGATTTGATTGCGCCTCCTTCGTTGCACTGGGTTGAGCAGCAGCTTCGTTTGGGCTACGAAAAAAGTTATGAAGCGATGGGCATGAGGAAAGATGGCTCTTCGTTTTATGTTGAGATTCAGACCCGCCTGTTAAGGCGGTTTGACAGCGTTTTGAAAGCGACGGTGATCAGAGATATCAGCGATCGCAAAAAGACTGAAACCCGGTTGCTCGAACTGACTCGGCTGCAATCTGCCATCTTGGATAGTGCGGCTTACCTGATTATTTCCACAGATGCAGAAGGGATCATCCAGAGTTTTAATGCGACGGCTCAAATGCTCTTAGGCTATGCCCCTGAGGATGTGATTGGTTGGAGTACTCCCCTGATCTTTCATCTGGCGACGGAAGTTGAACAACGTGCAAAAACAATGGCAGCTGAGTTGGGGCAACCGATTGAGCCAGGATTTGAAGTGTTTGTCGCAAAAGCCAGACAGGGTGTTGTCGAAGAACAGGAATGGACCTATATCCGTAAAGATCGATCCCAGTTCCCAGTTTTGCTCTCGGTGACGGGTTTATGGGATGAGGATCAAAATATTGTCGGGTTTCTCGGCATTGCTAAAGATATCACCAGGCAAAAACAGGCAGAGGCGATCGCCAATACTGCCGAGTCTCGCTTTCGCCGCATGGTTGCCAACGTTCCGGGGATGATTTACCAATATGTGCGCCATCCAGACGGCTGCGAGAGTTTACCGTTTTTGGGCGATAACTGCGCCGAAATTTTTGAAGTGAGTGCGGCTACTGCCCAACGCAATCCGAATGTCTTGTGGGCAATGGTTGATCCCGATGATTTGGAGACCTTGCAACGATCGATTGCCGCATCTAGCCAAACGCTACAATTTTGGACGATGGAGTGGCGGGTGATTACGCCATCGGGGCGGGTCAAGTGGATTCAGGGCTTTTCTCGTCCTGAGCGGCGCAGTAATGGAGATGTTGCTTGGGATGGGTTTATTTTGGATATTAGCGATCGCAAAGCCACGGAAGCGGCGCTTCAGCACAGTGAAACAACGACCCAAGCTTTATTGAGTGCCATTCCCGATCTGTTGATCAGAATGACGCGTCAGGGAATTTACCTCAACTTCATTTCTGCGAAAACATTCACCGCATTGAAAGCCGATCAGAATTTGATTGGTCAATCTGTGTTTGACATACTGCCACCGACGCTCGCACAACAGCGTATGGACTATGTCGAACGAGCGATTCAAACGGGGCAACTACAAGTTTATGAATATGAGATTGAAATTGGGGATCGCCTGTGTTATCAAGAAGCACGGATTACGGTCTGTGGAGCAGCAGAAGTGTTGGTCATTGTCCGAGATATTAGCGATCGCAAGCAAACAGAGGCAGAACTGAAGCGATCGCGTGATGAACTGGAAATGCGAGTCAATGAACGCACCATTGAACTGCAAGAAGCCTACCAACAACTGAGCCACCTGATCGATAACTCTCCGTTAGCTGTAATTGAATGGGATAGCGATTTTCGTATCCAGGGATGGTCGCACCAGGCAGAAAACGTGTTTGGTTGGAAAGCCGCAGAAGTACTCGGTAAATCCATCGAAGACTGGCAATTTGTTTATCAAGACGATCGTGCCGATGTGTATCAGGCGATGAGCGATCTAAAAGCCAACAAAGTTGCTCAAATCGTGACCCAAAATCGCAATTACACCAAAGACGGCAAAATTATTCATTGCGAATGGCATGAATCGGCACTGATTGATGGCGATGGCAATCTTTCTTCGGTTCTCTCGATCGCACAAGATATTACAACGCGCAAACAAGCGGAACGCGAAGTTCGCTTGCTACAAACTATTACCCAGGCGATTAGCGAGGCAGATAATTTTAATGCGGCGTTGGAAGTCACGTTGAGAAAAATTTGTCAGGTAACTCAATGGGATTTAGGTGAAGTTTGGATTCCTGCGGCAGACGGTAGCCGTTTAGAAATTAGTCCTGCCTGGTATAGCAGTGGCGATCATCTGAATGAATTTAGAAAGGTAAGTGAAACGTTTGTTTTTCCTCGTGATGTTGGCATTCCCGGCAGAGTTTGGGATACGCAACAATTGGAGTGGTATCAAGATGTTTCTCAATTACCTGCCGATTGGTTTTTACGCGTACGAAATGCGCAACAGGTAAACCTTAAAGGAGCCTTAGGAATTCCAATTGTTGCCAATGGCACGGTAGTTGCGGTTTTTTTATTTTTTGCCTTTACCTCACGCGAATTTGATGAAAATTTGTTGAAATTAGTTATTTCTGTAGCCAGTCAGTTGGGGCAAGTTATTCAGCGTAAAAAGGCAGAAGAAGCGCTACTGAAAGCTCATGATGAACTCGAAATGCGAGTCCGACAACGAACCGAAGAATTGCAAAATGTCAATGCTTATTTACAGGCAGAAATTGTCAAACGTGCCAAGTTGACAGAGCAGCTCAAGCGTTCTAATCAGGAGCTAGAACAGTTTGCCTATGTGGCATCCCATGATTTACAAGAACCGCTGAGAGCAATTACAAGTTATACCCAATTGTTGTCCAAGCGTTATCGGGGGCACTTAGATGAAAGAGCCGATAAATATATTAACTATGTGGTAGATGGTGCGGCTCAAATGCAGCAATTGATTACCGATTTGCTAGCTTATTCGCGAGTTGGTAGACATGAATTGAAGTTGGAATTAGTAGATTGCAATCTGGTTTTAGATCGAGCATTACAGAACTTGAAAGTGGCGATCGCCGAGTCTAATGCTGTGATTCGATATGATTCGCTACCCAGTTTGAGATTGGATGCTAATCAGATAACTCAACTCTTACAAAATCTGATTAGTAATGCGATTAAATACTGCGATAAAGCCTGTCCAGATATTCAGATTACAGTCGCGCAAAAAAACGAAGAGTGGGTATTTTCAATTCGAGATAATGGCATTGGCATTGAATCGCAATATCTTGAGCGCATCTTTGTTATTTTTCAGCGGCTGCATACCCGTGGTGAATACTCGGGTACGGGGATTGGCTTGGCAATTTGTAAAAAAATTGTTGAACGCCACAAAGGCAGCATTTGGGTTGAATCGATTCCAACACAGGGATCAACCTTCTATTTCTCTCTACCTAAAAATCGCTGATCTGAGGTATTCCTGAATCCTGGTTTATACCCGAATGTGTAGTGAGAGAGCCGCGCGCCGCGCGGCTCTCTCACTACATCTGATATAGCAATGGAATGGTTAATTAGGACGGGGTGTAGGGGTGAAACCCCTGTCCGGGGGCACAGCCCCCGCGCCCCCATAACCAGCCCTTCGGCTGCTATACATCGCGCCAGTGAGAATTGCTATATAGCAATCCTAAATCAGTTGTGAAAGCGCCCGCCCGAAGGGCGGGCGCTTTCACAACTGATCAGGTTCACAAATCAAATAGGATCGCTATAGATGGTTACCATTTGCTGTTTAGAGAAAATGTTAATCTATCAGGACAGAGTTAAGAGTAATTCTCAATAATTATGTTTGATCATCACAGGATGCAGACCATCACATCCTGGAGTCGTCGCCATTTTCTCAAACTCGGCTTGGCAGGATTGGGAGTTACCGGATCGGCTCTTGCGTTTCAACAATTTCGCCATCAGCGTAGTCAGCGACCTGCCCAGATTCCGCCCATTCCCGCAGGACTGCCCACTTACGGAAATGGTATGAATCCGATGTCGATGTGTCGAGAGTTTGACTATGGCACGCTCAAGCAGGAAAAGGGACGCACCATCCGAGAATTTCAAATCACGGCACAAAACACGACCCTGGAACTCAACCAAGCCGTGTCTTATGCGAGTTGGAACTATAACGGACGCGTCCCAGGTCCGACGTTGCGAGCAACAGAAGGCGATCGCGTTCGGGTGGTGTTTCTCAACAAAGGGGGACATGCCCATACCATGCATTTTCACGGCATCCACCCTACCGAAATGGATGGGATCAAGCCCGTCAGAAACGATACGGCAACCATTTATGAGTTTGATGCGTTGCCCTATGGCATTCATCTTTACCATTGCCATATTTCGCCCGTATCGCGTCACATTGGCAAAGGCTTGTATGGCATGTTCATTATCGATCCGCCGGGGGGTCGCCCTGCTGCCGACGAAATTGCGCTGGTCATGGCAGGCTATGACCTGGATGAAGACAGCAAAAATGACCTGTATGCGTTCAATGGTTTACCCGATTACTATAAACATCATCCCATCCCGATCTATCAAAACCAGTTGGTTCGGCTATATGTGTTGAACGTGATCGAGCATGATCCAGCGTTAACCTTTCATCTCCATGCCAACTTTTTTAAGGTATACCCCAATGGCATGACGCTCACCCCGACCTACTCTACAGACGTGATTACGATGGGGACAGCCGAACGGCACATTTTAGAATTTGCGTATTCTTTTCCAGGCAAATATATGTTTCATCCCCATCAAGATGTAATTGCCGAGGCAGGCTGTATGGGGCTATTTGATGTAATTCCAGTAGCCTAGCGATCGCCCTCTGCACTCTGTGCCTATCCCGTTTCTGAGTCTGTAGCGCTTGAGAAGAACCGAGGATTGGTTTTGGTTGGGGATTTCATCCTTGTACTCTGGTTCAACCTGGCAATTGCGATCGGGTGAGTTGAGTGCAATACTGCTTGGTTAAGCAACTAATTTTTGATGAAGATGAGAAATTTTGTTGCTTATCTTTATCTGGAATGATGTTCAGAGCATTACTAAATAGTGTTGGAGTGGACTAAGGATCGCAGATTTAACTAAAACCGAAGATTTATTTTTGTCAGGGCGGTGACGCCGCGCTGACAAAAATAAACATCCGGGTAATACCGACAGAGCGTAATACCGACAGAGCAATGGCTATAACTCGGTACAGGACAGCGGAATCGTAGGATAGCAAAGGTTAGATCACCATAATTGAGAATCTTGTCAATTTATTTTTGAAAATAGTGTCTCTATAATTGACATTAATTCTCAAAAGCTGGAAGATAATATCCAGAATGATTGTTAAACGGCGTCGGCTACTTCGTTGCCAACCTTGCTTTTACGGCACCTTGCGCTTGAGTAAGGCATCGTTATTTGTGAGAAAGCCATGCGGAGCACGGCTTTCTCACAAATAACCGGGTTGTAAGCGACTGAAAATCTCTGTGGGAACTACGCAAACGGATAGTGTGTTCGTTTGATTCGCTGTTGTTCTACTCTCTCCTGTGGCTCTGGCGTTACCGTTGGGGTGCGATAGGTTGCCTAACGGCAAGCCAAAAAATCACGTCTGAGACTGATTCCTCTGGGAATTGAGCGCGGAATTTCTTCGCTCTATCGCCCCTATTTTTGCTGTCGATTGACCCCAGTCAGGCGTGCCAACACTTAGTGTTACTTTGCCTGATCGTCGAGTTGAGAAAGCTGTAGACATTGCTTTTTGCGTGGCAACAATCAATATCTGCACGGATTTCTAGACTCTAACCTCATCTCATTTGATTCACTCTACAAAGGACTCGTTATGCCTAGCTTGCGAATGGTTTTTAGATATGTATTCAGATATGCATTGTTAACGGTGGCGATCGCCTTTCTCATCATTGGGTTGAACAATTGCACAGGCACCCCCAGCAGTGAAACAACACCTGCTCCATCGGCAGCATCGACTGAAACCACCGTCAGTACGACGGGAGAACCCAAAATTAATATCAATACTGCTATTTTGTCGGAGTTAGATAAATTAGAAGCCGAACTGGGTATTCCGGCGCTGTCGCATCAAATTCAAGCCAGCCGTCCCTACGGGAGTGTCGATGATCTGGTCACCAAAGGAGTATTGACCCAAGACCAATTTGATCAGGTGAAAGATCAGGTAACGGTTGAGGAAGTTGTACTCACGGGCGTTGCAAAAGATGTTGATTATCTGACGAAGTTGGGGTTGATGAAAGGGCACATGCTGATTGCCGGACAGTTACTAGAATTGAACTTGCCCGAACAGGCTGAGCCTCATTTGGGACACCCCGTTGAAGAGATTTATGTAGACCTTGAAGAACAATTGTCTGAACGGGGCGTAGATGAATTTAGTGATGTCTTGACGCGGGTTCAGGAGCTGGTCAAGTCAAAACCCAACGATCCTCAAATTCAGTCTGCCTATGATGAAGCCATGGTTGCTATCGATCAGGCGATCGCCGCTTTGCCAGCTGAGCAACTGCAATCTCCCGCGTTTGTGTTGCAGGTGATTAACGAGATGTTAGAAACCGCTGTGGCTGAATATACGGCTGCCATTAGTGATGGCAAAATTACTGCTGCTATTGAATACCAGGACTCTCGCGGCTTTGTTGAATATGCTAAAGATACGCTGTTGCCTGGAATTCAAGCCCAATTGGCACAACAAAAAGCAGGTTTGGATACGGATCTCAAAATCAAATTAGATGAATTATTTGAAGCATGGCCCGACCCTGTTCCTCCTAGTGCACCCGTTGTTACAGCCGATAATGTGGCAAATCAAGTGAAAGCGTTTGAGCAAGCCTCTGCTGACGTGATTCAATCTGCCAATTAATGCCCGTGATTGGTGGCGACGGTTTTGGGTATGGCTGTGAACGTGAAACCTTCGGTTTCACGTTCACAGCCATACCAGGATTTCGTAATCTCCCAGGATTGGCGGTGCTGGTCTTGGGTCTGCATGAGACTGTAAACCCGCAGGGTTTACAGTCTTATGCATCACTCTAATTTGCGTCTTTAA
This sequence comes from Calyptranema fuscum S582, assembly GCF_055793305.1. Taxonomy (NCBI): domain Bacteria; kingdom Bacillati; phylum Cyanobacteriota; class Cyanophyceae; order Oculatellales; family Oculatellaceae; genus Calyptranema; species Calyptranema fuscum. The sequence goes on along the minus strand of NZ_JBSLYH010000014.1, from coordinate 32,403 downwards.
TCCTTTATCCATCTTGCTGACATGAACTTTTCCACTGTTTTACCAACCTTCGTGATTACGCTGCGAGAAGGCATAGAAGCTGCCCTTGTGGTTGGAATTGTGCTTGCCTGTCTAGCCAAAGCAAAGCAATCTCGGTTCAATTCTTGGGTCTATTTCGGAGTCGTCGCCGGAGTATTGGTTAGTGCGGTGCTCGGGTTTTTGTTTGCCTGGATCATTCAAGTATTAGGAGCGGCTAGCCCAGCCGCAGAACCCCTGCTAGAAGCAATATTTAGTGCGATCGCCATCGTGTTGTTGAGCTGGATGTTGATCTGGATGACGCGACAAGCCCGTTCTATGAAAATGATGGTGGAAGGGGAGATGGCATCTGTCTTACAACGAGGAGAAACGTCGGCGACGTGGGGCGTCTTTAGTTTAGTGTTTATCGCCGTTTTGCGAGAAGGCTTTGAAACGGTTGTATTTATTGCTGCCAAATTTCAGCAGGGGTTGCTGCCTGCCATGGGGGCGTTAGCTGGGTTGCTGGTTGCGGCTGGGGTGGGTGTGTTGTTGTTTAAATGGGGCATTAAGCTAAATTTGCGCGCCTTTTTTAAGGTCATGGGCATCTTGTTATTGATGATTGTGGCGGGTTTGGTGGTGACGGCTTTGGGGCATTTAGATACTGTGATGCAGACGTTGGCAAGCCGCGATCGCTCATCGGAATCATTATGTTTTTATTACGAGCATTTCACTCGCAATCATTCATGTATTCTCGGTCCCGATGTCTGGGATTTATCCACGATCTTGCCCGACGAAAAGTTTCCGGGGTTGGTATTGAATGCTTTGTTTGGCTACACCCAGCGTTTATATCAAGTTCAGGCGATCGCCTATGTTTTATTCCTGTTTACTGTTGGAGGAATTTATTTCCAAAGTCTTTCGGGTCGTGTGTTTTTTAGTAAGAAACCGAATGCTCCTGAATACAGTACGTCCAAACGGATCTAATTGCATCGTGACTGAGAATTATGGCTTACAGTCCACTATTGTTTAACCCTTTTCCAGACGCTAAAATTGCTCCACCCATAATCAGTAAACAGGCGATCGCAATGACCCAGGTAAATTGAGAAAACCCCGATACAATTAGCAAGATAGTCGAGAGTAAGGGTGCGAGATATGAAAGCGAACCCAGCAGTTGAATCTCGCCATGTTTGACCCCATAATCCCAGGTAAAAAAAGCCAGACCCACCGGACCCAACCCCAATCCCAAAATCGCTAACCACTCCTGACCCACAGGTAAATGTGTGGTTTCAAATATCCCATGACACAACCAGGCTAAAACTGCCGTTGCTGCACAAAACCCACCTACAGCATGCGTTGGAATGGCACCAAACCGACGCGATAACACTGAATAAATCGACCAGGTAAAGGCACACACGAATGCTGCCAGATAGCCCAAGCTATATTGCAAATCAAAGCTTAGTGATTGCCCTTTGGTTACTAATAACCCGGCACCAATAAATCCCAACATTGCACCGATAATATGAAACCAACGCAATCGTTCATTCGGCAACAAAGCGGAAAATAAAACGATCAGCAGGGGCCATAAATAGGCGATTAAACTGGCTTCTATGGCAGGTGCATTTTGTAACGCAATGAAATAGAAAAAATGATATCCAAATAAACCAAAAATTCCCAATCCCCAAACAGCGATGGGTAATTTTAGGTGATCCAATAAATTTCCGCCCTGCCGCATCAACAACGCAGCCCCAATGAGAGAGGCGATCGTAAACGACATAGCTGTTAACTGAAACGGGGGAATCGAACCACTCAACTTGGTGAGTAATGCCAGCGTTGACCACATCAAAATCGCTGAAAACCCGATGACGGTTGATTTTGTTCGATTCGTTGTACGCTCCACCAGCCACACTCCACGGGTTGTTCTAAAAGAAACATTTTTTGTGGCGCGGGCATCGCCCGCGCCACAAAAAATCATTATATGAACACCTCTACCACGGCACGAATTTGGCTGAAATGATTATCTCGGTTCTTGATCTAATAATGTTGTCATCGATCAATCCGGTGGTCTACCTGAAATCCGTGACTTAATTTTCTTAAACGGAGCAAATTTTAATTTCTGGTTAGCTTTTTCGGCTTTCTTCACACCACTGAGTGTCAGCAAGGTTAATAGCAACCCCAATAACCCCATTTGCCATAGTCCGCAACCAATAGCGGCACCCAACCCGGCAGTTGCCCAGATTGAGGCTGCGGTGGTTAACCCTTTGATTTTGACCACACCGATATCTCGGGACGATTGTTGCAAAATCAAGCCTGCGCCTAAAAAACCAACCCCGGTTGCAACCCCCTGAATCGTGCGGCTCAGGGCATTGGTGGTGGCAAATGGGCTATCTTCTGCCTGAAGCGGAATCATGACAAAAAAAGCTGCCCCCATACTTACCATCATGAAGGTTCTCATCCCGGCAGGTCTGCCGCCTTGCTGACGGTTGTAGCCAATGATGCCGCCCACGATCAATGCCAGACTGAGCCGAAGCAGCAAAGTCAGCCAATCACCGGAATTAATTAACATCGCGTTCATAGCGCACACTCCTGAAATGCGATCGCCTGTAGCCAAAAATCTACGGCAAATCTTGCGGAGTGCCGTAGATTAATAATAGGTTAACTCAAGATTAAGAAACGAATAACCTGAGTTGTATTCTTGGCGATGAATCTAAACTGATGCGAACAACGGCGATCGCGAACCTATCTGCATTAGCAGAACTGTGGTAGATGCGGACTATGCGATCGCCCGATACCCCATAGGAGAAGAGTTTTGATGCATTATTAACGATGATTCAAATTTCAGATCTCTGAGATGCGATTGAACCCATCACTCCTCAATCTTTTTACCTTGCTCCTGAATTTCTTGGATTTTTGCCAATGCGTCTTTACGGAAAAACTCATACTCCGTAGCTGCTGCTAGTTCCGCTGCATGGGTCAAAGACTGGATTGCGGCATCTTTTTGCCCTAGAGCCAGTTGAGCTGCTGCGATAAACCGAACCAAATTGCGGCTTTGGCTATAGCCATCTCCAATCTGAACATAAAGTTCTTGGGCTGTTTGCAAATATTGTAAGCCTACTGCTGTCTCCTCTTGCATTTTGCCTAACTCTTGCAAAACATTCGCCTCGCCCAGCCGAGAGCCGATGTCGCGGTAGTAGCCCAATGCCTGTTCGTAGCGTTCCAGTGCCTCGCTGCGACGGTCAAGAAACTGCAAGACATCGCCGATCGATCTTAACGTGTTCGCCTCGCCCAGGCGATCACCCTTTTGTTTGATCTTAATTGGATGATTGTTATCTTCATAGCTAATCCTGATCTATCTGCTTACTTCGATTCAGCCTAAAGCCCTGCAATGTGGGTGTTCGCTCCTTTTTCTCATCAATTTATAATTTTTGCTCAAACCTCGATAGTTACCCCTCTACAACAATAGAACTGGAATTACCTTAGTCTTCTCCTGGAGTACCGAACGATGCAGATGAATTCACCAATGCTTGCAAAGAGTGTTCTGAAACGCTCCTCAATATCTGATCAAGCCGTTCATTTGCTTGCTTTTGCCGATCGACAGATTCTTTTGAGAGCTGATACGAATACACCCCAGAGGCTAACCCAACCGCAGCTGTCACAGACCCCTCTGACGCTTTCCCCACCACCAGCAAACTAACTCCCCCCAAACCAATTAAGGCACTTATTACAGCCATGATCGTCGCAATCAAAAAACTCCGGTAAGCTTGATCTGCATTTTGACGTGCTTGCCGAGTTCCCTCCCGAATAACCGTTTCAAATAGGATAGATTTTTGATTATCTGCAGGAGCTACATCTGGAGAGAAGCCTTCAGGGTGATATTGCAAACTATTTTGCCCAAATGTTTCGCTGTCTTGTTTAAGGAGCTGCAAGATATCACCAATTGCTTTTAACGTGTTCACCTCGCCCGGATGTTGACGGAGTCTGTTCTCAGGAGCATCGCTAATCTCTCGATAGTAGACCAATGCCTTTTTGTATCGTTCCAGTGCCTCACTGCTCTGTTTAAGGAACTGCAAGACATCGCCGATCGCTTTTAACGTGTTTGCCTCATCTAGGCGTTGACGGAGCCTCTCCTCAGGAGCATCATCAATTTCTCTAAAGTAGTCCAATGCCTGTTCGTAGCGTTCCAGTAACGTAGTAGATTCACAAAACTTCACCATGCCTGCCCAATAATAAATTTTTGCTTTAGCAGGCAGCATAACTCGATCAGACTCAATCTGTTCCCATAGCGTTTGCATCAAAGCGTCCAGTTCGGCACGACGATATTCATTCGTCCAAGTCTGTGCCAGATCCCATAGTTCATTACCCTCCCAGACAGGCTGAGCTACCACTAAATGATAGAGCCATTCAATTTGAGCTTTTAGAGTGTTTTGTTGATTAAAGTAAGCGGCAGCTTTAGCAGACAATTGGCGAAATTCGTCTGGGTTATGTTGCCACAGGTGCGCCAGCATCAACTTACGGGTCAGTTCATGAATGTTATATCCTCGTTCCAGGAAAACTTCTACAAACGGCAAGGTTTGCAACTGGTCATAGAGTTCAGCGGCTTGCTGCTGCAAGTCTGGCAAGAGAGTTGCCAAAATGTCTGCATCAAACCAATGAGGAATAGCTGCTGCCCAAGCTGCCCTAGAGAGAGCGGGTTCCAGGCTTTGTAACAGGCTTTCGGTGACAATCCAATCGCGTTCGGCTTCGGTCTGAGCAGATTCTAGGCGAGCTAGTAAGTCGTGGGTCATTGATGCCAACTCCTAGCTTGTTGCTCTAGCTGCAACCGAATATTGCGAGGGTTCCCACTCAGCACTCGCACCAACATTTTAATGGCAGGCGGCTCTAGCGATAGACCCAGTTCTTGAGCAAAGTGATACCAGGCTTCTTCGTCGTGAATTACATCTAAGCGGCAATGTTCGCAGGCATTGCTCCAGGCAATATTGTTAGGTTCAGGGACAGTTTGCCCTGCCACGACCACGACAAGATTTTTTAGTCTGGGTGTCATTCTCAGCAGGTCGCTAGTAATCCAGTTTTGCAATTCTGTCACTGCCGCTTGAAAGGTATCGAGCAGTAGCACAATTGTCTGATCAATTGCTCCCAGGTCTACAAAAAAGGCACGTTGCAGCGTGGATAAGCGATATTTGCGGGTTGTTTCATCTACATTTAAGGCAATCTGGATGTTTTGTTCTCCTTCCATCTGGTTATTGGCGAAGTTGATTGCCCCCGATACCATTTGCCGTAAGGCAGCTGTGAAGTTTGGAAAACGTTCATAGCCCAAGTCTTCGCAGATCCAGCCAAATAGGTAGGGAATGCCAATTTCTGCACCCTTGAGGTCGAGAGGAATTACAGTCGCAGTTAGGGGGCAAGCCGCTTGAAATTTTTTGAGCAAATCAGATTTACCCATACCAGATGCTGCCTCAATCAGCAAAATTCGTGCTGTAGATTCGCCCTTAACCATACGCTGAAAGGTAGCTAGCTCTTGGGTGCGGTTGGCGATCGCCGGGTTTCTCATGGTTGCTCGTCGGGCGTTTCGGGGGTCGGTTCGCTGGTTTCAGGTATGGGTGCCTGCGGCGCTGAATCTAGGGAGTTTGGGGTTTCAAAGATAAAGTCTCGTTCCCCTTTGATTTCATTATCCTTTGCTCTAAAGCTATCGCGGCTAACACGAAAGATGCCGCCCGTTCCTTCAAACTTGTTGCCGCTAAAGTCAACAGAATAATCTGGCTCCGCAGGCTGATTAGGTTGTGGTTGTGATGGAGCAGCATCAGCACTGACTTCGGCACCGAGGGCACGCACTACAAGGCGGGTAATGCGATCGCGGAGTAATACCACAAGGATAATAAGGGCGATCGCCGCGATCGCTGCCACACTAATGTAGACCGTTGGCGTTAAGCCTGTTCCTTCACTGCCAGCAACAGGTTCAGGAGCCACAGGGGAGGAAGCTGTTGTTGATGTCGCAGTCATATATCTCTCCCTAGACAAGTGCCATCAGCCCTCATTCTAAGAGCGTTGAGTTTCTAGCGTCTAGTTATTCTGCAAGACACTAAAAATCATGCGCGGGTCTTCAGGATTTGGAGTTCTCTAACCGTCATACACCCACAATCGCTAGAAATAACCTGGAAAACCTAGATGATCTTGTGAAGATTGTGTCAAAGGATATCCGTACAGCCCGAATTCACTAACGCAATTGCGATTGTTTGGGCAAACTATAGGTATCCAAAGGATTAAGTGCAGATTAAGGGCGATCGCTCACCCGGAACTCGTTATGCGGCATCCCCATCATCCCAAATCAGTCATGCATCGAAAAGTTCGACGGAAAGCAAAGCAGTCAAAACTCAAACAATCAAAACTTAAGGAGCTAATCCAACAACGGCAAGCCAATCAATTTGAGGCGAGTAAGAAAACCCGCTTCTGGAAAATGATGGCAAATACGCCCCGGTTGATCCGACTAGTCTGGAATGCGACACCGGGATGGTTGCTCTTAAGTTTAATAATTACGTTGCTGGGGTCTGGCATCCCGATTGCCCAGTTATATGTCAACAAGTTGATTGTCGATCAGGTGATCGGTTCTGTGACCCATACAGCCGTCAATCTCACCCATTTGTTTATGTTAATTGGGTCGGGTTTGGGGCTGACGTTGGCGCAAGCGGCTGTGACTCAGAGCAATGTCTATGTGTCTCAGGTTTTGAGCGATCGCTTTACTCTCTATGCCAACGATATTTTGCTCCAACAGGCGCTACGACTGGATTTAGCGCATTATGAATTGCCAGAGTTTTACGACACGCTGAACCGGGCACAACAAAGCGGCAGTAGTTATCCCGTTAAAGTCCTGAGCAACCTCACCACCCTGGCAGGGCAGGTGCTGACTTTTGCGGGATTGTTGACCCTGCTGTTGCGGTTTAATCCCATCATCTTAGTGTTGTTGCTGTTGACCTCGCTGCCTGCGTTTTGGGTCGGCGTCAATTTTTCCAACCGTCGCTTTTGGATGTTGCGTCGGCAAACCCAAAGTTCGCGCCTAGCCGATTACTTCCAGAAAATTTTGCTCAGCGATTCTTATGTCAAAGAGGTGCGGCTATTCAATCTGGGCGATTATCTGATCAATCGCTGGCGCAAAATTCGGGGCGAATTTAACCAGGAATCTGCCAGTTTAGCGGCGCAGCAATCGTCGGTGCGCTTTGGGGTCAGCCTGGTTGCCAATTTAGGGTTTTATAGCGCTTACACCTGGGTCGTCGTCCAGGCAGCACGCGGAATCATCACCATTGGTGATCTGTCAATGTATAGTGGCGCATTTCAGCAATCGCAGAATGTCATGCAAAATATGTTGCTCAATCTGGCAACGCTGTATGAGAACAATCTCTATGTGTCTCAGTACTTTGAGTTCATGAACATTCAGCCGCAAATTGTCAGCCCCAAAACTCCGCAACAATTTCCCATCTCGATGCAAAAGGGGTTGGAGTTGCGCCATGTCACCTTTACCTATCCTGATGCCCACAAACCAACCTTATATGATCTAAACCTGACCGTGAAACCGGGTGAAAGTATTGCGCTGGTGGGTTCCAATGGTGCCGGTAAGACAACGTTGCTGAAACTGCTGACCCGATTTTATGACCTGGATCAAGGTGAAATTATTATCGATGGCATCCCGTTGCAAGAGTTTGATGTACAAGATTTGCGGCGCAATGTTGGGGTGGTGTTCCAAGACTTTGCTCGCTACAACCTGAGTGTGCAAGAAAATATTGGCTTTGGTGATGTCGAACAGGTAAAAAACCTGCGTCGAATTAAGCAAGCTGCCAAAGATGCTGGGGCAACCAGTGTGATCAAAAAGCTGGAACGGAAGTATCAAACGGTTCTCGGAAAAACGTTTCCCGATAGTACCGAACTGTCGGGTGGGCAGTGGCAGCGGATTGGGTTATCCCGTGCGTTTATGACACCCGCACAAATTCTGATTCTCGATGAACCGACCGCCGCCTTAGATGCGATCGCAGAATATGACCTGTTCCAACGCTTCCGGCAATTGACCGAAGGAAAAATGACATTTTTGGTCAGCCATCGGTTTTCTACTGTTCGTATGGCCGATCGCATTGTCGTGTTAGAGCATGGGCGCATTGTCGAAGTTGGCAGTCATGCAGAGTTGATGGCACAAGAGGGCTTGTACGCCAAGATGTTTAACCTGCAAGCATCAAGTTATAGCCATTAGTTTTAGTAGTCACGGAATGATGTTTGTAGCGCGGGCGTCGCCCGCGCTACAAACATTATTCATTTTTAGATTGAGCATGCGACGGCGAAGCCGTCGCATGCTCAAAACAAATTGGAGCCTTATGAATCTTCGGGGGTGATTGAAGAATCCATCGGTTCCGCGTCTGCAAATGCTGGCAGATCTTTCTCGGTGCGTTCGCGCCACCAGGCTAATAATGTACTGGCAATGAAGATGCTGGAATATGCACCCGCCACGAACCCTACAATTAACGCCAGTGCAAAATATTTAAGCGTCTCTCCCCCTAAGAAAAAGATGGCAGTGAGCGGAAACAGGGTGGTTAAGGTCGTATTAATCGATCGCGATAGGGTCTGATCGACGGCATCTTCAACAACTGTGTCGATGTCTGAGGTGGGATTATTTTTCAGGACTTCTCGAATGCGATCGTAAATCACAACCGTGTCGTTGACGGAGAACCCAACAATGGTTAACAAGGCAACGATAAACAGGCTATCAACCTCAACGCCAAACGCCAAACCTAAGATGGCAAAGATGCCGATGGTAATTAAGACATCGTGGAGCAGTGCCACCATCGACAAAATGGCATAGTCGAGCTGAAACCGAAAGCTGAGATACACCGTGATACCCGCGAAAGATAGCACCAGTGCCAGCAACCCAGCTGTAAATAATTGACGCCCCAGTGTTGGTCCAACCGTATCAATTTTGGTGGATTTCGGATCAAACTTGCCCAGCTTTGCACTTAATGCTTCTTGCAGCTTGCCGCGCTCGTCTGGAGAAAGGGCAGAGGTACGAATCGAAACAGATTGGCGATCGTTGCCTAAAATCTGAATGCTACTGTTGGCTAAGTCTTGCTCATCCAAAACACTTCGCACATCAGATAATTCGAGTGGTTGGGCGCAGTTTTCGGCTTGAGTGCAGTCTCGTTCTAACTGCAAGCGGGTGCCACCCACAAAGTCAAGGCTAGGCCGTAGGGGTACACCAGTCTGCACCCAAGAAATGCCCATCGCAATCACCCCACTCAGGATGAGTGCCAGAGAAAGAGTCCACCACAGCGATCGCTGCTTAATTACATGTAATTTCATGAGGTTGCCTCCACCTGAGGCTTAGTCGCAGAGGGAAGATTGGGACAATACCAGTTAGGTTTACGAAAGGTTGGGAAACTAATAATAAAGAAAAGCATGGTGCGGCTACACGTCAATGCCGTAAACATACTGATCAAAACCCCTAACCCCAGCGTCAAAGCAAACCCTTTGACCAAACCTGAACCCAGCCAAAATAGGGCACCACAGGAAATTAGAGTGGTGACGTTACTATCCAGAATGCTAGAAAACGCTCGGTAGAAGCCTGATTCGACCGAACGATAGAGGCTTTTCCCAGCTTTTAACTCTTCGCGGGTGCGCTCAAAAATCAGCACATTGGCATCTACTGCCATGCCGATGCTGAGGATAAAACCCGCAATACCCGGTAGTGTCAGCGTCACATTCAGTAAGTTAAACGCTGCCAGCGTCAGCAACGAATAGACTACCAATGCCAGGTCTGCAATCAGCCCCGGTAGGCGATAGTACGCCACCATAAAAATCAGGACGCCGACTAAACCTGCAACCCCGGCATAGATACTGCGTTGCACACTGTCACGACCCAGGGTGGCACCTACGGTTCGGTTCTCAATCACTTCGACGGGCACAGGTAAAGCACCCCCTCGCAGTTGCACCGCCAGGTCACTCGCTTTTTGGGTATCAAAACTGCCCGTAATGCTGGCACGACCGCCAGAAATCCCGGTTTCGGCGTAGCGAGCTTCGACTGTGGGCGCGCTTAAGAGCGTGTCATCCAAAAAGATGCCCAGGCTGCGCCCGGTTCCGGCAATATTTTTGGTTAAATCGGCAAAGGCTTCGCCGCCTTTACTGTCAAATACCAGGACAACTTCCCAACTGGCATTGCTAACGGGTTGGGCATAGGCATTTTGCAGCCGATCGCCCGTTAAGCCTGTCTTTTCAAATAATGCTGCGATCGCTTCATTACTGCTTTTCAACGATTCCTGATTTTTGGCGATCGCCTCTGCTGAGCCACCATTTTTCAATTGCTCTTGTTCATTCAATAACCCTTGTCTCACCTGAAACTCAACCCCAAGCTGAGTCTCAGAGCCTTTTTTCTGGGTACGAAAATCCAATTGGGCAGTGCCACCCAAAACCCGCTCTGCCTGCTCTGGATCACTGACCCCTGGCAACTGAATCAAGAGTTGGTCTTCACCCGCCGTTTGCACGACAGCTTCTGAAACTCCAAGCCCATTAATTCGGTTTTCAACAACGCGCTTAACCCCTTCCAACTTATCGGGTGTAATTTCTGGAACGGTATCGGTTGTTTTGACCTGGAGTGTTAACTGGCTACCGCCTTGCAAATCTAACCCCAGCTTTGTCGGCACTTTGACAATTACGCCGATCGCCACGATGGTCAAGACCAAAATTAAAACTAAGAGTGAACGCTGTCTGCCCATATTTATTGTTATTCCATCAATCGCTATGATAGCTGCATTTTGTCCGGTACCAACGGTGAGTCAGCCGTCAGGTGGTGTCAGGTCTGACGCTTTCTTGCTGGCGAACTCAGGCGAGCGATGCCCATCTCATCAGACTTACAGTCTATCTAATTCACGATCCCGAGGTTCACGATTCCAAGGTTCACGATCTTAAGGATTGGGAATTAAATAACTGCGATGATTTGTTGTACGGGCGAACGGCCGTTCGCCCCTTCGAACGATTCAATAGTCGATCTTATTTACAGCCATTTTCAATTGATTAAGCCACGGATTTTTTGTTGTGTGCCGCGCGGAGCGCGGTACACAACAAAAAATCTAAACATTCAAGCACGAAGCGCTGTAATTCACGATCCTGAGATTGTTGTATCGCCTGACGCGATGGCGTCAGGTCGGGCATGTGATTAACACCAGATCCCTAACCCAGGTTGGACAAGATTTGAAGAAGGTTTAAATTTAGGTCGGTTGCTGAATTTGGCTATGAAAGTAGGTTCTCAACCGCTTAAAAGTAGGTAGCCTTAATGGAATGTCAAAAATAAGATGAGGACGTTGCTACTCCTCCAACAGATTCGGTTTAACTCCTATAAATAAATTAAAATCATTTTTTTGATATTGCCCGATTATGAATCCTTCTCCGTTACTGGTTCAATGCCCCAACCCCAACTGCCTTCATGCGGAAAATGTCGCAGGGCAACCTTTGTGCGATCGCTGCCAAACCCCTTTGGACTATCGCTACCTGTGGGCAGTAGGAAAAGGCGTAGAACAATTGCCTCTGGGTGATCTACTCGAAAACCGCTATAGCGTCTTTGCGCCACGAGTGTTGCTAGACACTCAACCGGCTATCAAACCCACTGCCCCCGAGGAACTGCCCGCGATCGCCGCATCCTATCTGCGTCTGTTCCCCCATCGTTTGCACGTTCCTGTGATCTACGCCATTTGCCAGTTGGAGGATGGCAATCAGGTGTTGTTGCTGGAAAATGCGCCGTTAGATACACGGGGCCATCTCTATGCCACGATTGCTTCTGCCTGGTCGCAAGCGACAGCCGTGCGGCAAGTATATTGGCTATGGCAATTGTTAGAGCTGTGGCAGCCTTTGGAAGAGATTGGGGCACTTTCAAGTTTGCTGAAGGTAGAAAATTTGCGGGTTGAAGGCTGGCGGGTTCGCTTACGAGAACTAACGTTTGATCAGTCGGATGCGGATGCCCCTGTGCCCCAACTTAAGCATCTAGCCAGTGTCTGGCTGACCTGGCTGGATAGCGCGCAAGAACCGATCAGGCAACCCTTACAAGCTCTCTGCCAGCAGATGCAGACGGTCGAGAATTCTGAAACCGGCTTGAAGGCGATCGCCACAGCCCTGAATCAGATTTTGTTAGAACAGGCTGCCCAACTGCCGCTCAAGTTAAAAATTGCCGGAGCTACGTCTTCAGGGCCCCAACGGAGCCATAACGAAGATGCCTGTTATCCCCTGACGGTGGGGGTAAAGCAACCCTCTAACGATCCCCTCATACCTAATTTAGCGATCGTGTGTGATGGCATTGGCGGTCATGCCGGGGGCGAAGTTGCCAGTCAGATGGCGTTGCGGTCTTTGCAGTTACAAATTTTGGCACTGTTGGCAGAAATTGCCGAACAAACCGACTTGACCCCGCCCGAAGTTGTCGCCTACCAGTTAGAAGCGATCGTGCGGGTCGTAAACAACGTCATTGCCGAACAAAACAATGCCCAAGGGCGGGAATCGCGTCAGCGGATGGGCACGACGCTGGTGATGGCACTCCAATTTCCTCAAAATATTGCCACGCCCACAGGGTTTAGCAATACCCATGAGCTGTATCTGGTGAATGTGGGTGATAGTCGGGCGTACTGGTTGACCCCGCGCTATTGCCATCTGCTGACGGTAGATGATGATGTTGCCTCCAGAGATGTCTGGATGGGGCGCAATCTATATCGCGAATCGTTAGCACGCAATGATGCCGGTGCATTGATTCAGGCGGTTGGTACGCGCGAAGGAGACTCGTTGCGTCCGACGGTGCAACGGTTCATTTTGGAGGAAGATGGCTTACTGCTGTTGTGTTCGGATGGGCTGAGTGATGGCGATCGCGTGGAAGCGGCATGGGAAGAAACCACGCGCCTGGTGTTAAAAGGCAATATGTCGTTAGAAGCTGCTGTGCAGTCTTGGGTAAATTTAGCAAACCAACTGAATGGTCATGACAATACCTCGGTTGTTATCTTGCATTGCCAAGTGTCACCCGAGAACCTGCAACTCTTTGTGCCAGAAGAACCCACCCAGCCCCCCACGAAGCCGATCGATGCAGAACTGTCAGCGTCTGCCAGAGCGTTGTTATACGACGCAGAAACTCCCACCCCTACCCCACCGCCTGCGGCACCTGCCCCTGCGGCTAAGCCTGTACCCCGTCCCAAGCCTCCGGCTACGCTTAATCTCTGGGCGCTAACATTAGGAACGGCTGTTTTAATGTTTGTCTTGGGTGCATTAGTGATTACGGCATGGCGACAAGCAGACCCGGTGAGATTTCAGCGCACGTTTGAGCGGTTGTTCTCACCCGCATCGCAACCACCCCCAAGTCGCCCATAGAGGATCATCATATGCAAAGATTATCTAATGTAATAAGCAAAATGTAAGATGCCCTTTCCTGTTAGGTTTGAGCAATTGTAGGGAGAATACGAGCGTTTATGAAAGTTGGCGATCGCGTTCGCGTAAAAGAGTCGATCATTGTCTATCACCATCCGCAGCATCGTAATGAAGCGTTTGATTTACACGGCATGGAAGGTGAAGTCATTGGCATTATTAAAGAATGGCAAGGAAAACCTATCAGCGCCAATTTCCCGTTTCAAGTCAAATTTGAGGGCAAATTTAGAGCGCACCTGCGCGACACTGAAGTTGAACTAGTGGAGTAATACCAGGTGGTAGTGTTTCAAATCTGTTGTTCATTTTTTAGCATTGCTATAGCAATATGCAGGTTGATTAAGTACAGGGGGTGCAGGGGGAACCGCCCCCTGCGTGGGGGTTCCACCCCCACACCCTGTACTCAACCCAAGTGGGTACCGCTATAAAAAATGAACAACAGATCTAGAACAGCATCAGAAAAGTTCAGAGTCTGCATCGGTTATCAGCGCTGGGCACGGTTGATCTAATCTATTACACCAACTTAAAAGATTTGGAGGGGGTGGAGGGGGTAAACCCCCTTTTGGGGGCGCAGCCCCCAAACCCCCATGTTGCAAAATTTCGTGTTTGCAACACTATGAAATGTGATGTGGGTGCCGTACAAAGCACGGCACCCACACCACATTTCATAGCTGGATTAAGCAATGCTGTTATCAGCGCTGTTAGCGAAATTGGGTAAACCAACGAAAAATATTGAGTTCTCGGCGCATGGTTTGCAACTCCCGACGATGCTGTTCGGCAACCTGCTCATACCAATCACAATATTGGGCAAACGCTTGGCGATGCCGGACTTCTTCGTAAAACTGATAGGTGACCCGATGAACTTCGACAGCTTCTTCGGCGCTGTTTTGAGGAATGGGAACGATGTAGTGAGAAAGCGGATCAGACATGAGGGCAGGCTCCCAGCAGCAGATCAGTTTTAGGGGTTTGCGTGCAGTTGAGTGGGGGCAACGTCCCCAGGCAAACTCATCTGCACATACTCTATAACGCTTCGTTCTTAACTGGATTACAGGTGTTGAGAGAGAACTGCGCTCTGCGCGGCTCTCTCTCAACAATTTGTACTCGCGCCATTGAGAATTGCTATCTATCTTTAAGAGTAGCGGTATATCCCCAGTTTTAGGGATCAGCGCGTCCCCGGTTGATAGAGCTGGCAAAGTTCAATCAGCTTAATTTGAAAAAACGAAACCTCTTCAGCCCCTTGCTTTAGTCCAGCTTCGAGTGCCAATAGGAGAGGTAACGTCTGTTGAAGGCTGCGAAGTGACAGGGGCTTAACTTCTTGCTGCAAAAAATAAATGCGTTTGGGATTGCCAATCTCCGCTGCCTGGGCAATTTCTCGTTCATCACGAATCCCTGACTCAATCATCAGCTTCACCCACAGCCATGTGCGAAACTGTCCGACCAGCGTTGCCACAATTCGCAAGGGGACTTCATTGCGCCTAAACAGGTCTTCTAATAACGACAAGGCTTTAGCTGTTTCACCCTGGCGAATGGCAGCGGCTAACTGAAAACTATTTTGGCTGGATGCATGAACCAATGCCTCGATCGCTTCTCGATCGATCGCTTTTTTGGCATCGCCCATATACAGCTTGAGCTTTTCCAGTTCATTAAACAACTGACGCGTATCATTGCCCACCGCCTCAGCCAGTAATTGCGTGGCATCGGTTGTGAGTTTCAGGTCTAGCTCTTGGGCAATGGTGCGAACTTGCTGGACAAGTTGATCCGTTTTCCAGGGTGGAATGGAGGCAAACTCTCGAATTTCAGCATATTTCTGAAATAGCTTGGTCGATTTAATGCGACCATCGGGTTTGGCGCTGGTGGTCAGCAATAGCACCGTCGTCTCTGGCAGGTGTGATAAGGTGCGTTCTAGCTCACTTAGCAAGTCTTCTGGACATTTCTGGCAAACGGTTGTATCTGATAGCCAAACCATGCGATCGCCCATGCCAAAGGGGGGTGTCATTGCTTGGTTTAGCGCCTGCACCACTCCATCCGCTTGATCTGCGCCAATCTTGTCATAGTTGAAACTGATCCAGTCCGGATCAATCGTGCGATCGCGCAGTCGTTTAACCGCCCGATTCATCGCAAAATCGTCGTCTCCCCAGTAGAGATAAATAGGCATAGGCGATCGTTCTAATCTTTGAGGTTTAATACCGATTTAATGTGAAGCTTCATCTCATTCAACCCCCGGCTGTTGCCGTCCCCTTTGCCAAGGGGGACTACAGGGGGTTTTAATCTGGCGCAACTTCATAAAAGAGTTGGATAAGGGTTGAGTTGGCGATGGACTATTAACAAATTAACAGGTTGGCAGGCAGGTGGATTTAATCTATGAATAAGCCCTGAATTTGGGTAGAGACGCGATGAATCGCGTCTCTACCTGCGAATCTTGACCCCTGATCCCTAATCTCCAAAATCTGTGAATATCAACTACTGCTGTAACCCGATCTGTCCTCATCCTCAAAATTCTATGGGGATCAATTTTTGTCAGCATTGCGGATTTCGGTTGTTGTTGGGCGATCGCTATGGGGCGTATAACGTCATTGGTGGCGGCACCTACAGCCGCACCTATCTAGCACTCGATACCCGTAAGCTAGTTGATCCCCGTTGTATTATCAAAAGTTTTGTCTACCAGGCAGATAAGGCAGAGCAAGCCATGGAGGTGTTTCGTCGGGAAGCTGCCATTTTAGACGAACTGGGACACCATCCTCAGATCCCTGACCTGTATGCCTATTTTGAACGGGGAGTGCAGCAATATCTGGTGCAAGAGTTTGTCGAGGGTCGCAATCTGCAACAACAGATGGCAGAAGACGGGAGCTTTGATGAACCTCAGATTCGACAGGTATTGCAAGACATTCTCCCAGTCTTGCAGTTTCTCCATGACCATAAAGTCATTCATCGGGATGTGAAACCTACCAATCTAATCCGCACCCATCGAGAGCAACGGTTGATGCTGGTCGATTTTGCTGCCATGAAACATGCGACCCAGTCTGCCATCGGTCGAACCGGAACGGTGCTGGGCAGTGCCGAATATGTGGCACCCGAACAACTCGTCGGACGGGCGATGTTTGCCAGCGATCTCTATAGTTTGGGGGTGACCTGTGTCCATTTGCTAACAGGATTGAGTCCGTTTGAGTTATATGACAGCCATAGCAACCAATGGTTTTGGCGTAGTGTGGCAGGTGAGGTGAGCGATCGCCTGGGGCAAATTTTAGATCGATTGTTGCGCAGCGATGTCAGCGATCGCTATCAAACTGCCACGGCTGTGCTCAAAGATCTGGAGATCTCGAACATCGCAACGGTGCCGCTGACGCGGGTGGGCACGACCCAGATGATTGCCCGTCATCTGCCAGAAACTCAATGCTGGCAAAAACTATGGACGTTAACGGCGGGCACCGAAGTCAATGCGATCGCCATTACCCCTGATGGACAAACCTTAATCAGCGGGGGCAACGATGGTGTGGTGCAGGGCTGGAGTTTGCTATCGGGCGAATTGTTATTTAGCTTGACGGGTCACCAGGGTGCCATTGCGGCGATCGCCATCAGTCCTGATGGTCAAACTGTAGTCAGCAGCAGTTGGGATACGACCCTGCGCCGATGGGATCTCGCCAGCCAAACCGCACAACAGGTGTTTTCTGGACATAGTGCGGTCGTTACCTGTCTCGTCATCGAACCATCAAAAAACCTGTTAATCAGCGGTAGCCGAGATCAGACGCTGCGGATATGGAGCATGGCTACGGGGCAGCACCTCAAAACCTTAACGGGTCATCGAGCGGGGATAGAAGCGATCGCCCTCAGTGCCGAACAGCCGATGTTAGCAACGGGGGATAGCAACGGTGCGGTCAAAATCTGGCACTTAGAAACGCAGGAATTATTGCGTACCCTATCGGGGCATACTGGAGCAGTTCAAGCTCTGGTGATTAGCCCTGCATTAACGGCGATCGCCCAGACGCCTGACGAAATTTTGATCAGCGGCAGTTGGGATATGACGATTAAACTGCGTAATATCCATACCGGAGGGTTGCGACATAATTTGTCAGGTCATTTGTTACCCGTCAGTGCATTAGCCCTCAATCCACAACACATTCTGGCAACGGGTAGCCATGATGCGACTGTAAAGCTCTGGGATCTTGCCTCCGGTCGGGCGATCGCCAGCTTATCAGGACATACCAAAGCCGTAGAATCGGTCGCATCCAGTGCCGACGGCAGCATCCTTGCCAGTGCCAGTCAAGATGGTACGATTCGGGTCTACAGCGTTTCTGTGTAACGGGACTTATTACAAGAACATTGATATCCGGCTCAAGAACTGCGGAATTTTCTATAGTACTGGTGGAGAGGGTGGAAACGTTTTTGACGATAGCGCTTCGCGCTCGACTAGAACCAGATGATGGTTGGCATGCCATGCAGAGAATGGTGCTCAAATCATCATCCGTGCTCCACTCGATTGAACATCGCTATAGAGCAGCCGAAGGCTGGTTAGGACAGGGGCGCGGGGGCTGTGCCCCCGGACAGGGGTTCCACCCCTGCACCCCGTCCTAATTAACCACATGAGGGACTTAACCGCTATCAACCCTTCAGGGCAGCATTACCACTGAGGAGAAAGGGATCAATGGGGTTCAATATACAACGGGTGTTTGCTGCATTATTAACATCCAAACTTGACCGCAGGAGTGAGATATCTGCCACGCCCCGTAAAGGGCGATCGCACTCTGACGCAACCCTTGATTTTTTTCACGGTCAAGGCACCGTCGAAGAAACCATTCATCCCCAGCGTCGGGGACGGGTCGGATTTCAAGGCACATCCTGGTACGCCACCTGTCAGCAAGACTGCATCATTTTCCGGGGAGAGGTGGTCGATATTGTGGGGATGGAAAGCATTACCCTACTGGTCGAACCTGCCTTTTTGCTGAAAGCCTCAGGATATGGCTTGGAACGAATTCGTCAGGTGGCAGGGCAAAACGGCTGGACGCCAGACAACCCAGATTGGCTATCGACCCTCTCCTTACCGTCAGCCAGCGATCCCCGCACTCCTCTATCGGTTCACAACTCTCTGGAAACCTGGAAACGGTTTATTCAGGGTAAACCGCTGTATATCGACCTGTTCAAAGAGTATTGCGCCCTTCTAAATTTACCCTGGAAAGAAATTGTCGGGTTCTATGCGGGGCATGCTGCCGCTGCCAGGGCAACGGCGACTCAATCGGAAGTCCTATCGCCCATTTCTGCGTTTGTCGGACGAGACCAGGCGATCGCAGATCTCAACGCATTAACCCACGCCGGGACAAACGTGATTTGTGTGGTAGGAGAAGGCGGATTAGGCAAAACGGCACTGGCACGCCGCTTCTTTGCCCAAGCAGGCTTTGACACCGTGCTGGAATGCTGGATCGGTAAAGACGCCCAGGCGGTGACGAGCATCGAGAGTATTGTGCAAGATTGGCTACAGCGCGACTTGGGCGAACAACCGGGGCAACAACTAGGCGTATCACTGGAGCGCTTACGTCGCCAACTGCAATCCCAACGCATTGGCATTGCCATCGATAACTTGGAATCAGTGCTCGATCGCAATGGCAGGTTTTGTGATGACCACCGTGATTACATTGAGTTGCTCACCGTGTTATCTGATCCAACCGTGCGATCGCTCACGCTAATCACGAGCCGAGAACCGCTGCACGAGCCGAACCCGACGATTCATTCCTATGCTTTAAAGGAGCTGGATCAAGCGGCGTGGCAACAGTTTTTTGGCGATCGCCAAATTGTGGCGACTTCCCCCGTTTTGCAAGCCATCCATCACGCCTTTGGCGGCAATGCCAAAGCGATGAACCTGCTCAGTAGTATGGCTCGGGTCGATTTTGCAGGTGATTTAGACGCCTATTGGCAAGAGCATTGCCATGATCTCAGCCTCAACGCCGACCTGGAAAATCTGGCGACCAGTCAGTTTGAACGACTGCGATTGATCTATCCGGAAGCCTATCGGCTGCTCTGCCGCCTGGGGTGTTACCGCTATCAAGATATTCCTAGAGTGCCGATCGAAGGGTTGTTTTGTTTGCTCTGGGACGTGCCTAAAGAGCAACATCAACAGATCGTCAAATTTCTTAGAGAACTATCGTTGGTCGAGGTAACCGATGGAGAATACTGGCTCCATATCGTAATTCAACTCAAAGCGATCGCCTTACTCAAGTCGTCGGGAGACTGGCAGGAAAGCAACCAGAGAGCTGCCCAATTTTGGAGTAATCAGGTCGCCGCTGTAGAAACCACGGAAGATGCTCTGAGAGCTTTAGAAGCGTACTACCACTACATGCAAATGGATCAGCCTGCGATCGCTGCCGAGGTGATTTTGCAGTGTCGTGACAACCGTTGGGAGAAAAGTGAACCTCTGGGGGTGTCTTTCTATCGATTGGGCTTATTAAAACGCATGATTGCGGTGATTATGCCGATCATCGATCAGATTGAACCGGGCTATGCCCTGAGCAAATTGCACAATATTTTAGGAGATCTGTATTGGCTAACGGGGTATCCCAAACAGGCGATCGCCTGTCACCAAAAATCACGCGAGGTGGCGATCGCCAGTCAATTAAAAGATTTAGAAATTGCTGCACTGTTTAATATCGGTCTTTGCCAGATCGAACTCGGAGAAGTGAAAGACGCGCTTAAACTATTTCGAGAAGTTAATGCGCTGGCAGAAAATACAGACCATCACAAATATGCCGTGGGTTCCTGGTTTTGTTCTGCCTATCTTTATTCCTGTTTAGGCTATGTCAAAGAAGCCTTAGAACTTGCCAAAAAAGTATCGGTTGAATATCCTAAAATTTCTACAGATTCATGGAGTCGAGGCTACAGTTTATTGTTTTTGGGGCGCACCCTCAACAATGTTGGGGATCAGAAAAAAGCGGAAAAACTATACACTATGGCAAAGGCATATGCTGAAGAAAGCCACTACATTTTAGTCAAAGCCGGAGCGCTCAATGGTCTTGCCCAAATTGAACGCGATCGCCAAAATTTTGCGGCTGCCATTTCCCAACATTTAGCGGCAAAAGACCTGTTAGAGGCGATTGAAGCTAATGGAGATTTGGCAGAAGTTTACTATCAACTGGGGTTAACTCAACAACAAATGCAGCAGGTGGATCAGAGTCGCTCTAGTTTTCAACAAGCGTTACAATTGTTCGAACAAATTGGTGCGGTAAAGCAGGCAGAAAAAGTTCGTCGTCACCTTTGATTTATATTGCGATCGAGAGTCTGATCAGGTTGATTCCCAGCACAGGTTTGTAGAAGAGCTTGGGTTCACGACTGGTTTGTGAATGCGATCGATTCTAATACCAATTTAATGAGCGATCGCACCAGATACCGTAGGGGCGCATTGCGATGCGCCCTTACACTAGGTCGATGTGCCTTGGAGCCTGTTTAAAACCGTATAAAAATATACTAAACCTATGGATAATGATCAGATCGAAGCAATGAACGTGAGCACGACTCACGTTGTATCAACGATTAAAAATAAATTTCATGCCGAAGGATTAATCAGTTTTTTTGCCATCAAGCCCTATAGTTTTACAATCTCAAGTGGCTTACTCACACTCGACACGGAAAACTGTATTTTGCTGGAGTTTTCAACTCCCTTTGAAGAATTTCCAGACATTTATAAGTCTCCAGTCTATCGATTGCTCGTAATTTTTAGTCTGCGAGACGAAACTCAATTTTCGCCCGCATTACAAACTGTTTTTCGCAGGCTGCAAGACAAAGATAATATTGATCGCATTGTTTTATGGTCTACCTCTATTATTGATCCCTATATCTTGCAGATCCTAAAAACGTGCAACACAGATGTTATTTTTATTGATATTCCTTCATTGGATGAAGTCCATAAAGCTAAAGCAATCTCTTATTTTATTCCGATCGAAGGGAACGATTTGGAGTATTCTTTAACCATCAATCTTGTGGCTGAACGATTGATTAAACGTCTTAAAAAGATGTTTCATCTGGTTCTTTCAGAGGTTAGTGCAGCCATTTATGATGAGCATTACGCCAAGACAAAAATTGCCACAGGCTCAGCCATGGAGTTTGAAGAAAAGAAGTTGTTTGAGCTTCTGAAGCGATTAAAAGCAGAAGGAAAAACAAGTCTGGCAATTGATATTGGGTGCGGCACAGGAAGACATAGCTTTCTGTTGTCCAAGATCTTTCACGAAGTCTATGGCTATGACTTTTCTCCCCGCATGATTAAAGAGGCGAACGATCGCAAACGCAAAGAAGATATTACGAATATTCTTTTTGCTGTCAATGATTTTGAATATGAAAAGTTTTTAGAAGAGAATGATTTTTCTGGGAAATGTGATTTAGTGGTTGCCAGTTTTGGTATGGGCAGCTTTATTGAAGAAACGCCTGAAATGCTGCGGCGATTTTATACCTGGCTTAAACCAGAAGGATATATATTTCTTTCGTTTTATAATGCCGGAGCAATTACCCTAAATGTTATTCCCAGTTGGAGAGATACCTCATTGACAGCTCAGGTGGATAAAGATAGCCATTCTTTAGAAGTAAACTTAACCTCTAAAACCCGATTTAATGTATTTTGTAAGCTGTTTGATGACGGCACAAGGGGCGAAATTAATAAGATTTTTAATATCGATGAAATTGTCACCTATCCTACGATTATGGCTTTGTTGCCCAATAGCTTATTAGAAAGTGAGCTGGCAATGGAGTTTTTTAAACGGGTGGATGAGGTGATTGCCAATGATCATGAAAGCCATTTTGCTCAACGGGGATATTACGTCACTGTGATCGCCCATAAGGCAGAAAAAAATCCAACAGGATACCAAAACATCCAGGAGTTTTTACACACTCACAACGTCATCTATGAAGTGTTGGAACATAAACCCGTTCTTTCCATAGACGATGTGATTCAGCAAGTGGGATATCGCCCCAATTGCATGATCAAAACCATTATTTTTAAAAATACAAAAACAGAGGAATTTATTGCGGTGTCGGTGCAGGCAGAAAAGCAAGTTGATAAAACCAAAGTTGCCCACGCCTTGGAGATTAGTTCTAACCGCATTAAATTTGCGACTGAAAAAGAAGTATTAGAAATTGGCTTTCCTGTAGGGGGTGTGGCACCCTTTGGATTTGAGCCAACGATTCGCTTAGTCAAATTTTTAGATCAGGCGATCGCAACTCAGCCTTGCGAATGGCTTTACACTGGCATTGGCGATAATCGCAAAACCCTGAAGATTCAGAAAACAGATTTTCTTCGGATTACCGCAGACTACAGGCAAATTGAACTGTAACTGAGACTGTAAAGCAGACTGAATGTGGGCTAATCTTATCCCCAAGCAATTTCCCAGATTACTGGTCAAGTCTAAACGACTGGCAATTTTTGAAGCCTGTGTCATTGGGTTAGTATCCGGTTTGGCAGCCGTGTTACTAAAACAAGGCGTTGGCTGGATAGGTGGCTGGCGCATTCATCTTTCCCATCAATTTCCTCCCATCCTGGTATTACCCTTCATTGGTTTGGTGGGCGGCTGGCTGGCAGGGTGGCTGGTCGAACGATTTGCGCCGGAAGCCGCCGGAAGTGGTATTCCCCAGGTCAAAGCCGCCTTATGCAATGTCCCGATCGCCCTCAATCTCAGAGTGGCACTTGTCAAACTTGTGAGTGTCATGTTGACGCTGGGATCAGGTCTTAACCTGGGTCGCCAGGGACCGACGGTGCAGGTGGGTGCTGCTTTGGCAGGGCAACTCAGCCAATGGATTCCGACGTCTCCTGAATATCGACGGCAGTTGCTTGCCGCCGGTGCCGCCGCAGGACTGGCAGCCGGATTTAATGCGCCGATCGCCGGTGTTCTGTTTGTTGTCGAAGAATTTCTCCGCGATTTTTCCGGCTTGACCCTGGGAACAGCGATTTTGGCATCTTTTATTGGTGCTGTTGTCTCGCGGTTGTTGGGTGGCAATGGACTCAGTCTGGATCTAGACCCTACTGAAATGCGAGCCAGTTTCTCTCTTCAAGATGTACCTTTCTTTCTGGTATTGGGGCTATTAGCAGGGTTATTAGGCGCATTATTCTGCAAAGGAATTTTCTTGAGTTTGCGCTTTAATCGCCATATCATTCGCCTCAGCTTGCCCTGGAAAGTCGGTCTGGCAGGGTTATTTTCTGGAATTGTCTCTGCCTTATTGCCTACGACATTTCAAGACAACACCGGATTGCAAAGCTTTTTTAGCACAGGAGAGGTCGTCTGGTGGATTCCCTTGATGGTGTTTGTCGTGAAGTTTGGCTTAACCCTGGTTGCTTATGGCTCTGGTGCGCCAGGGGGAATTTTTGCTCCTTCGTTAATTTTGGGTTCAGCGCTGGGCTATTCCGTCGGGTTTGGGGCGCATTACTTAGAAGATTGGGTCGGTCTGCCGTTGGGGTTGCCCAGGGGAATTAGCCCGGAAATGACCTATGCGCTGGCAGGAATGGGCGCTTTTTTTAGTGCTGTTACCCGAGGTCCGATTACGGCGATCGTCATCGTATTTGAAATTACGACAGACTTTAACCTGGTTTTGCCGTTGATGATTGGCTCGGTGATCGCTTATTTGATTGCCGATCGCATTGCCAGCGGCTCATTTTATAAACAATTGCTGACCTGGAATGGCATTCATATTGATCAAGAGGTAGAAGCGACCCAAGTTCTCTGGGCAGATTTGACCGCAGCAGACTTGATGCAACGTCGAGTAGAAACGCTCTCTAGTGGCATGAGTATTACTGAAGCCAAACAGGCATTTTCGCGATCGCACCATCGCGGGTTTCCTGTCGTCGATGAAACCAAACTGATTGGCATTGTCACCCAAAGTGATCTGGCAGACCCGTCTCGATATCCCGCTAGCGATCAAACGGCGACCCTGGCGGATATCATGACACCTCAACCCGTAACGGTGGGTCCTAAAGATCCGTTGACTCAGGTTTTATATCTGCTCAATCGCTTTAAGCTGAGTCGGTTGCCGGTCACAGAAGGTCAAAAATTGGTTGGCATTATTACCCGCGCCGATATTATTCGGGCTGAAGCCGACCAACTGAGTGGTGATACCAAACATGGACCGCCGCCAGAACCGTCTTACCTGGTTTATCAAACGCGATCGCCCGCTACGGGCAAAACTCGATTATTAGTACCCCTGAGTAATCCTCAAACGGCACCCGATTTATTGAAATTGGCAATGGCGATCGCTCGTTATGACCAGTGCGAACTGGAATGTTTGCAAGTCATTCTGGTACCCAGAGGTCAATCGCCTTCAGAAACGGAAGTCCGCACGACTGCCAGTCGGCGTCTACTGCGGCAAGCAGAACAGCAAGGTCGGGCATGGCAAATTCCCGTCCATACCCAAATTCGGATTGCCCATGACGCCGCTCAAGCCATGCTGGAGACGATTAAGGAACGCCATATTGATCGGGTGTTGATGGGGTGGAAAGGCAATACAGCCACCCCTGGACGCGTTTTCGGCAACGTCGTCGATACCATGATTCGCCAAGCACCGTGCGAAGTTATCCTGGTCAAGTTTACTGACAATCCACTTTTCAATCACTGGCTGATTCCGATCGCTGGAGGTCCGAATTCTTCACAAGCCCTGAAATTATTACCTGCGTTCGCCAGTCTGAGTGAAACCCCAGAAATTCAGATTTGTCAGGTGTTTGAAACCAAACCGTCTATTGCTGAAACAGCGCCGTTGAGACTGATTACCCTCAAGTTGAGTCAACAGATCCATTGTCCCGTCGTTGCCCGTCCGATCCAGGGTACGGCTGTTGCTGAACTGATTATGCAGGTGGCATGGCGCGATGGATGCGATGTGATTATGCTGGGGGCTAGTCGAGAAGGGTTGTTAGAGCAGGTGATTAAGGGCAATATTCCCGGAGCGATCGCCCGTGATAGTAACCGGACTGTGATTTTGGTGCGAGGTGCGATCGCGCATAGCTAAGACCAGATCTCTGTAGTCTCAGCTGAAAACTTGATGTTAAAAATAGGATGGGAGAAATCCCATAGCGCTACGTACTCAGGTCAGGATGGGGTGCAGAGGTAACTCCCCTGCATGGGGGTGCCACCCACACCCCAGACTTAACCCAAGCGGGTACCGCTATATACCTTTGACCGTGGACATTAACATTAATTGTTAAGGATCATGGATTTAATAAACCCCGATTCTTTTTGAGAGAGCGGCGGCGAAGCCGCCGCTCTCTCAAAAAGAATGACAGGTTAATTAGTCTGTGATCCTAAGACAGGTTGTATAGCGTGAGGTGATTTGAGGGCATCTTACGTTATTAAACAGCCTTAAGATTGCGATAGATTGATAGACCCGATCGTGTCCTTCCAGGTGTGCACTCTAGTTCTTCCGATTTTCTAAACAGCAAGAGATAAAACCCAGATATTTTGTTTTTGCGATCGCGGCAATGCAGCGCTGACAAAATAAATCTTCGGTTTTATTACATCCACGCTCCCAAGCAATGTCTGCCATTGCGACCGTAACCATGGGCTGGATAGAAAATGAATGCAGCGATCGCTCGGCTGCCTACCTCGTCATCGGCAGAAATTGATTTTTGTCTTGCAAAAATCGAGTCGTACACCAATCGTAACAGAGGCATCCTGTGGTCTTTAAGCGATTCTATCGAACATATAATGCTTGCAACACCTGGGTTGTAGGGTACTGGTCACGCCTGGATTCAAGATTAAAAGCCATTTCCATGATCAGCCTGACCGTTACAGGGCTGGTCATCGGCATTCGACATCTGGGCTGGTTGCAACCGCTAGAGCTACGAGTTTACGATCGCATGATGCTGTTGCGTCAAGATGAAGCCCAAGATCCGCGATTACTCCTTGTTACAATCACCGAATCAGATATCCGGGAACTCAACCGTTCTACTCCATCCGACGCGACAATCGCTCAAGTCTTACAAATTCTCAACCAATATCAGCCCCAGGTAATTGGGCTAGATCTCTATCGTGATCTGCCTCAAGACCCCGGCAATGAAGACTTACGGGCACAACTCAAATCGCCTCGTGTCATTGTCATCACCAAGCTAGGCGACACCGATGACGACAGCGTTCCGCCACCACCGGGGGTAACCGATGATCAAATTGGGTTCAACGATTTTGTTACCGATCCCGATGGCGTCATTCGTCGCAGCTTACTATTTGGCGGTCCCCACTCGTCTTTTGCTATCCAAATTGCCTTCCACTATTTGAATGCGTACAACATTCCGCCTCAGGCAAGTGCCCTCGACCCGACGTATATGCAACTGGGCAACGCTGTCTTCATCCCTTTAACCCCTAATGCGGGTGCCTATGAAGGGCTGGATGCGGCTGGATATCAGGTGATGTTGAATTATCGATCGCCCAGAAATCTCGCTAGAGAAGTGACGCTTACCGATGTCCTCAACCGTCGCATTGACCCAGAGTGGGTGCGAGGCAAAATCGTATTGATCGGCACTACGGCACCGAGTGGCAAAGATCTGTTTTACACCCCCTATAGTGCTGGCGAACAAGCCAACCACCTGATGTCGGGTGTACAAATTCATGCCCAGATTGTCAGCCAAATTCTTAGTGCGGCGATCGACGATCGCCCGTTGATCTGGTTTTGGCACGATTGGCTAGAAGATTTGTGGATTTTAGGATGGTCGCTAACGGGTGGCATTATTGCCTGGTGGATACGTCACCCCCTCCTTTTAGGGTTAAGTAGCATTGCCGGAGTCGGCTCTCTCTCAGGGACGTGTTTTTTTCTGTTTACCCAATATGGCTGGGTGCCCGGTGTGGCTCCAGCCGTTGCCATGCTAGCTACTATTGGCACCGTCGTCGCTTACCGGGCACAGCAAGCCCAACGGCAACAACAAATGGTGATGACCCTGTTGGGGCAAAATACATCACCTGAAATCGCCGCTGCCCTTTGGAATAATCGCGATCGCCTGATTCAGTCGGGCAAACTGCCGGGGCAAAAGCTGGTTGCTACCATGCTGTTTACTGATATCCGAGGATTTAGTACCCTCTCCGAACAGATGTCTCCGGAAGCCTTACTCGATTGGTTGAACGAGTATCTAGAAGCAATGACTCAGGAAATTCAAATCCATCACGGCATCGTTAACAAATTTACAGGAGATGGTCTACTGGCTGTTTTTGGGGTGCCGATGCCGCGCACAACCCCAGAAGAAATTGCAGAAGATGCATATCGAGCCGTAGCGTGTGCGTTGGCAATGGGCGATCGCCTGCAAACTCTCAATCAACAATGGCAACAAAGGGGCTTCAACCCCATCCAGATGAGAGTCGGTATTTTCACAGGTCCGATTGTAGCCGGAAGTTTGGGAGGAAGAGACCGCATGGAATACGGCGTGATTGGTGACAGTGTTAACATTGCTTCACGCCTGGAAAGTTGTGCAAAAGAACGGCAATTTGGCGTTTGTCGAATTTTAATTGCCGAAGAAACGTTAATCTTAGTCGAACAAAAATTCCAAGTCGAACCCTGGGGAAGAATGGAACTCCGAGGCAAACAGCATCTCGTCGATGTCTATCGCGTGGTGAGTCATACAGTCAATATGTCCACTCCTGAGGTGAGTTCCTCCCCAGAACCCGTAAATGTACAGAATAATAACTCCAGTCTCAATATGGAAACAAAAGCAAATTCGTTGAATCTATTGGAGTAGGGATAAAACCAACGTGATTAATCATCCGAGGTTAAAAATAATACATAGATCCAATCTACTTAGGGAACTAAAATTTTTCTGTCAGGGAAGTTTTTAGTTCCCCTACTGGCGGTAATACGCAATAGACCTACCCATAAAGCCCCTTTAATCACACTGCATACCTGCACACCGCACAGAAATAGAATCTATCGTCTGACTGAATGCGGTTCCTCATATACACTGTCGCGGGGCGTAACCCAAGGGATCTGAAGACAAGCTGTAAGCTTTGAAGAAAAGCCTGACATCGGGATGACTCGATTGTTTAATCGATGGCATCTGTTCTCTGCCAGATCCCAAGGATCGTGGATTTAATAAAACCGAAGATTTATTTTTGGAAGCGCGGCGAAGCCGCGCTTCCAAAAATAAACGTCCGGATTTTATTTAATTTGTGATCCTAAATAGATTAGTAGACCCAATTAAAAGGTTTTACAACGGGGTGCAGGGGTAGAACCCCTGCGTGGGGGCGCAGCCCCCACCTCCCATGTTGCAAAATTTGGTGGTTGTAATACTAATGCGGAGAAAGGACAGGGAAATTATTCCTTAGCCAGGAATTGCAATCTCTACCCTCATTTCCTAACTATGTTTATTTCCTGCGACAAAATAGTCTGAAAACCAGACCCAACCATCCTATACAGTCGAGAATCGCACTATGTTTTCATTCAATGCTCGCCAGTTTTATCGCTCTGTATTGATTGCTACCCAAGTTGCGTTGTCTCTAGGAATTATCTTGGGTGGGTTCCCCTGGGTGGCACTTGCACAAGAGTATGATCCGCCCAATCGTGGCTTACCCGGACGTCGAGAAGGGGGTGGCACCAGAGGCTGTTGGACAGGGCAAGATAATGCAAGCGATCGCACTCTGACCGCACTTGTCCCTTCTCAGAACTTTGGATATACCCTGGCGGCCTATCCCACCTTCTTTGTCTATGTCCCACCCGCCTATGCACAACAAGCAGCGGCTGCCGAATTCGCCCTCGTCGATGACAAAGGGAATGAAGTCTATAAAGCTACGTTTCAAACGATGGCAAATACCAGCATTGTTGAACTCGGTCTGCCGGAGACGATCAACCTGCCTCCCCTGGAAGTGGGCAAAGATTATTACTGGAGTTTCTCCTTGGTCTGTGATTTGGCAGATCGGTCTGCGGATTTGGTTGTCGATAGCTGGATTCAACGAATCGAACCGACACCCGAGCAAGCCAGAGCGATCGAAAGTGCAACTCCAGAGGAATTGCCTGCACTGTATGCGCAAGAAGGTATTTGGTACGATGCACTCCACAGTTTGGCAGATAACAGAACCCAACTGGGCAACTCTGTAGCGGCGTCTCAATGGAATCAACTATTAGGTTCTGTTGGGTTAGATCAGATCACGCTGGATGTGGCAGTTCAGGCTCCCAATACGACACAACCTGAGATGCCGTAAACGGGGGCAACTAATACTCAGGGGCACTCAGGGGGAGTTGAGCGCAGATTAGATAACTCCTCGCCCAATTCCTGACAATGAACTGTAGCGATTCTCAATGGTGTTATGAGAGCCGCGCTCCGCGCGGCTCTCATACAAAAACCCTAATATATCCAGGCGTGAAGCGCCATAACCTCAGGTATTTGAAAAGTAAACTTGACCAAATAGGGGGTGTAAGGGCACTGTCCCTGCATCCCTTTGTTTTTAAACCAGGATTAGCATTTCATCCGTTTGTAATAGTCGATCGATCCAAAAAACTCAGTCGGTATAGCAGTACGCATTGGCGTTAGAACGGGGTGCAGGGGTGAAACCCCTGCGTGGAGGCACCGCCCCCACCACCCCTGATGTTCTAACTGGATTGCGTAGAACCATAATCGTTTAGAGATGCTGCTAATTTTTGAGAAACCCTTGAAATAACACTACTCAGCGTTAGCTTGGAGTTCTGATTATGCTTCCTCGATCGCTTTCTATTCCTCGTGTTGTCGTCGGTCTGGGTCTAGCTCTAACAATGGGCTTACTCAGCATTCCCACTCAAGCCATGGCTCAAGAATACAATCCTCCAGATCGTGGGCTACCCGGTCGTCGAGAAGGGGGAGGAACCCGAGGGGGATGTCTTAGCAATGCGCAGCATTTGGTGGCACTGATGCCGGTTACTAATTTTGGGCTAACGACGCAGGAAAGTCCGTCGCTCTTTTGGTATATTCCCTCACTTTCAGCGATATCCGCAGAGTTTGTCTTATTAGACGCCAATGATAATGAAGTTTATACGACCACGATTCAACTGACGGGCAATGAAGGCATTGTTAGCCTTGTGATTCCTCTAATCAGAGATGAGGCTTTAGGCAAGGATGTTTCTCGTTTGGAGGTGGGTAAAGACTACCACTGGTACTTTTCCTTAATTTGTGATGCGCGCGATCGCTCTTCAGATATTTTTGTCGAGGGTTGGATCCAGCGCACTCAGCTAAGTCAAGCGATGACAACTCGGTTGGAAACCATATCAGAAGGCGATCGCCCGACTGCCTATGCTGAACTGGGTCTTTGGTACGACGCTCTGGGAACATTAGCCACTCTGCGTCAGGCTCAACCGCAAGATGAAGCCACTGTAGCTGCGTGGAACACTCTGTTGAATTCAGTAGATCTGAGCGCCCTGGCGAGTCAACCCTTACTCTGATGCCGGATTTGGGTTGGATGAGAGGCATTCTCGTCGTTACAGGAGTGAGCTAAACCCCGGATTTGTAAACTTTTGTAAAGTGAGCCGCATCAGACTAGAGTGGGAATACTGAAAAAAGAAGCTTAGAAATCCCTGTCGAGAACAATAACCATGCTTGAAACTCTTTCGAACGGCATTCTCTACCATGGTTGGCGCATCAAAGTTATTTCAGATGTCGATGAATTCCTGTTTTGCTGCTACCACCCTGACTTCCCTGATTTTTGTAACGATGGGTCGATGTACTCCAGTTCGAGAGATGCATTGTTGGCAGCACGTCAATTTGTTGATCGCGAAATTGCCATCCAGGCGTTGTTCAATATCTTTGGGGATTGGTTATTAACTCAGAAAATTACAGATGAGGAATACTGGAATTTAACCAATTTTGAATAGTGATTTATCTACGGAAATGCTGTTCAGTTAAATGAGGTTGACTGTTCAGTTGGCTGAGATCAATGCCAACGGTCAACGTTTTTGACTGAAATTGGCGGTCATTGGCGATCGCTGATCGTCGAGAGAGTAAGAGCAGGAGTTGAGAATTAAACACTGAGATGTTATCGAGCTGTTTCCGTTGAACCCACTTGCGTTTGCAGCAACGCAACCATTTGACTGATCCCCCGATGAATGCGGCGGGTTACGGTCATAGGGCTAACACCAATGCGCTCAGAGACTTCTTGCCTCGACATGCCGTGGTAGTAAACATACTCAATTGCGGTTCGTGTTTTTTCTTCGAGCTGATTGAGCGCGCTCTGAAGTTGTTGCCGGTCTTCTTCCCAAATTTGTAACGTTTGATAGTGGGAATCTGCCAGCGTTTCAACCAGCGTCAAACTTGAATCGTTTTGTTGGGTTGCGGTTGCATCCAGACTCAAAAGCGAACGATTTTGGTTCGACAGCCTGATATCTTGCCATTCCTGCATTGAAACACCCAGAGCTTGAGCGATTTCGTCTTCCTTGGGGCTGCGGCCTAAATTTGCAGTGAGTTGCTCTCGAATCTTTTGTCCGCGTTTTTGTAACTCTTGCCAACGACGAGGCACTTTTACAGAACTACCGCGATCGCGCAAATAGTGGAGAATTTCGCCGCGAATGTAGGGCACGGCAAAGGAACTGAAGGCACAACCATGATTGGGATCAAACCGTTCGATCGCTCGAATTAACCCCATGTAACCAATCTGTTCGAGATCTTCAAAGGGTTCTGCACA
The DNA here is from genome assembly GCF_055793305.1 of Calyptranema fuscum S582. Classification (NCBI taxonomy): domain Bacteria; kingdom Bacillati; phylum Cyanobacteriota; class Cyanophyceae; order Oculatellales; family Oculatellaceae; genus Calyptranema; species Calyptranema fuscum. The sequence goes on along the minus strand of NZ_JBSLYH010000014.1, from coordinate 433 downwards.
CTGATAGCTCATGCGGTGAGCGATTTTACGGACTAGCCCTGCATTCAGCCGAACCAATTTATTGCGGAGTTCTACCGTGGGGTTTTGGTAGTAGGAAACTAACAGTGCGATTCCCATGGAACGGGGAGAAGATGGATCAGCCATTGCTAACGAAACCTCGCTTTCAGACCTGAGCCTATTGTGCAAAGAGTCAGCAGTAAAGAGGATCGTTGTTTTACGGGTTTATTTGCGGGGGGTTTGTCCGTAGACCGCATAATTACGGAGAATTCACGCTAACTTCGCAAATTTCAAGGCAAATTGGGGGATATGGAACCTCAGAATATTTACTAGCTTCTTCTACTAATGTTTTGTAAAGCAGAGTATAGCCCTGCCACTCCGAACCCAAATCATGATGAGTTGGGAATGGGATTAAATAACGTCGATGATGTGTCGT